>JBGOUV010000247.1:0-10522 GCA_041477815.1 Terriglobia bacterium
CCAGGACGTGGCGCGTCTTGGGGTAGACGGCCCACACGACCGCGGCGCCCGCGTGCAGGTATTGGCGGATCTTCAGGTCGAGGTCCGAGGCGTTCTCCTGCGGGGAAATAATCTCGATGGCCAGCTCGGGCGCCCCGCGCAGCGCCCCGCGGACTCGCTCCATGGAAGCTAGAGAGGACTTCCGGATCACCGAGACGTCGGGGATCCGGACCGTGGCGGTTTCCACCGCGAACCCGGCGTTGCCGAGGACGTAGTAATCGGCGCCAGCGCCGTCGCTCCACCCTCCGAGCCACTGGGAAAGCCTTACTTGTAGTGCACCGTGTAGAAGGCTGGGACCGGGCATTTCTATCACCTGTCCTTCTACGAGCTCCAGCCGGACCCCCTCCTGCTCCGCCAAGTCCAGGAACTCTTCCACCGAGATCAGAGTTTGGGTAGCCATGACGCCGTCTATTGCTATCGTATCACCAGGCAGCGCCGGCAGGATTGGAACTGTCGCCGGCTACCGCGCGGTGAGGACGGCGCGCAGGGCGGCCTCCAGGGTGGGGTAGCGGTACTGGTAGCCGGTCCGCTCGGCCACCCGAGGCAGGACCCGCTGTGAGGCGAGAAGCACCGTGGCCATCTCGCCGAACAGGGCCTGCAGCGCAAGCTTGGGAACCGGGAAGAAGGCCGGACGGCCGAGTACGGCGGCCAGGGTGCGGGTGAACTCGAGGTTCGAGACCGCGGCCGGTCCCACCACGTTCATGGCGCCCTTGATCTCAGGGTTCTGGGCGGCGTGGAGGAGCAGGCCGACCACGTCATCGAGGTGGACCCAGGGCATCCACTGGCGCCCGTTCCCCAAGCGCCCGCCCAGGCCCATGCGGAAGGGGGGGAGCATCTTGGCCAGGGCGCCGCCGCTTTCGCCCAACACCACGCCCAGGCGGGGCCGCACCACCCGGACCTTCAGCGGCACGGCCCCGTCGGCCTCGCTCTCCCAGCCCCGGCAGACGAAGGCCAGCCAGTCATTGCCAGGCCCGGCGGCTTCGTCCAGCGGCTGGTTGGCGCGGTCGCCGTAAAAGCCCACCGCGGAAACCGACACCAGCACGGCCGGCCGCTGGGAAAGGGATTCCAGGGCCCGCACCAGGTGGCGGGTGCCGAGGACGCGGCTGTCGAGGATGCGGGCCTTGCGTTCATCGTTCCAGCGCCCGGCGGCGATCGGCTCACCGGCCAGGTGAAAGATGGTGTCGACGCCCTGGAAGCACTGGACGGCAGGGGGGCCGGCCTCCGGGTCCCAGTCGAAGACTTCGGCCGAGGAGCCCAGCAGCGTACGGGCGCGCTCCGGGTGCCGGCTAAGCACTACCGGGTGATCGAGACTCTGCAGCAGGCGCCGGCCCACAAATCCGGTGGCCCCGGTTACGAGTGCGCGCATGTCGTAGTTATTATAACCGGTCCCCGCACCGGGCCGCGACCGCAGGAGAGCGGTTTCTTCGCGTGTCCGAACCAGCCCTTATCCTATAACTGCGAGGTACACTGTGGACAGCGGCTCGCCTTTACCGGGATCGCCGAGGCGCAATACGGGCAGTCCTTCGTAGGGGGCGCAGCCGCGACCTCCGCCGGCCGGCGCCACCGGTTCACCTGGTGCACCAGCAGGAACACCGCAAACGCCACAATCGTAAACTCCAGCACGGTGTTGATGAACAGGCCGTAATTCAAAGTGGCGGCGCCGGCCTTCTTGGCTTCGGCCAGGCTCGTTGGATGGGTGCCGGAAAGGTCCACAAACAAGCTGCTGAAGTCGATCCTTCCGACCAGCAGCCCGATGGGCGGCATGATGATGTCGTTGACCAGGGAGTTCACAATCTTGCCGAACGCCGCTCCAATGATGACCCCAACCGCCAGGTCGAGGACATTCCCCTTCATGGCGAATTCCTTGAAGTCTTTCAGCATGGGTCGAGTATACTAGGAGCGTTGGGAGCGTGGGGGGGACGATGATGGCCCTTCGGCATGGACGCAGGTGGCTCCTGGCCACCGGTATTTTCCTGGTGGCCGCCTGCCCGGGTGCGTCGGCGGACGACGAGTACGGCACGCCGCATCCGGAGTGCACCTACTTCGGTCCGCAGCGGGAGCGGTTCCTGCGCAGCGAGCTCGGACTGCCCGGCGAGGGGCGGTCGCTCAGTGCTCTGACCGAGCAGGTGGTGGGAGCGCTGCCACCCTCCGGGGTGAGGCCCACCCGCAGCCGCACCGATCCGAACCGGGACACCCGGCAGGGGAACTACATCGACCAGTACATCTTCGCCGCCCTGAGGCGGTGGGGCGTCGCGCCGGCCGATCCCGCCGGCGACGCCGAGTTCCTCCGCCGCGTCTCCCTGGACCTGGCCGGCCGCCTCCCCAACGGCCAGACGGTGGCCGAGTTTGTGGCCGATCCCAGCCCCGACAAGCGGGCCCGGGTGATCGACCAGATACTCCAGACTCCCGAGTGGGCCGATCGCTGGGCCATGTTCTTCGGCGAGCTCTATCGCAATACCATAACCACCGCGCAACTGAATCGCCTCCAGCCGGCGCGCGATCAATATCATTACTACCTCCTGGACTCGCTGCGGGCCAACAAGCCCTACCACCAGATGGCCCGGGAGCTGATCTCCGCCGGCGGCAGCACCTGGGAGACTGGACAGGCGAACTTCAGCCTCTCCGGGCGGACCACCGGCGGGCCCCCGCAGGACACCTACGACACCCAGGCGGTCGACGTCTCCTCCATGCTCCTGGGGATCAGCCACCTGGACTGCATCCTCTGCCACGACGGCGCCGGCCATCTGGATACCCTGAGTATGTGGGGGGCCGCGGCCAAGCGGGCCGACGCCTGGGGCATGGCCGCTTTCTTCGCTCGCACCAACCTCACCCAACCGGGCGGGGGCGGGCGGCCCTGGATGGTGGTCGACGAGCCCCCCAACGGCCGGTACGATCTGAACACCAACAGCGGCAATCGTCCCGTCCGCCGGGCTGTAGCCGGCCCGTCCTTCGTGGCCCCCCAGTACCTGTTCGGGCGCGGCGGCGGCCCGGAGCCGGGCGAGAACTGGCGGGCGGCCCTGGCGCGCCTGGTGACCGGCGACTTCCAGTTCGCCCGCGCCACCGTCAACTACATCTGGCGCGAGTTTCTGGTGGTGGGGCTGGTGGAGCCACCCGATCAGTTCGACCCGTTGCGCCTGGACCCCGCGAATCCGCCTCCGGCTCCGTGGACCCTGCAGCCTTCCAATCCCTACCTCCTCGACGCCCTGGCCCGCCGCTTCATCCTGAACAACTACGACCTCCAAGCCCTCATGCGCGACATCGCCAACTCCCGCGCCTACCAGCTCTCCTCGCGCTACAACGGCTCCTGGAATCCGGAGTGGGAAAAGCTGTACGCGCGGAAGCTGGTGCGGCGGTTGCGGGCCGAGGAAATTCATGATGCGGTGGTAACGTCGAGCCTGGTGGGGGGCGGCTACTCGATTCCCGGCTTCCGCCAGCCCCGTATCGATTTCGCCATGCAGTTGCCGGACGTGGTCGGGGTGCCGGGCGGCGCCGGAGGCCAACTCCTCGACAGCTTCCTGCGCGGCAACCGCCAGGACGACGACCGCCGCAGCGACCTCACCATCCAACAGGCCCTGAGCCTGATGAACGGCCCCTTCGTCGACCCGCGCACGCGCAACCAGAACGGGACGTTCTTGTTCCGGGTCTTCCCCCTGCCTAACGACCAGCTCGTCGATGAGCTGTACCTGAATATTCTGTCGCGGTACCCGACCCGGGCCGAGCGTGAGGTGGCGATCCGGGAGCTCGCCGCGGGAAATAGGACCGCCCAGGCCGAGGACCTGGTGTGGAGTTTGTATAACAAGGTCGACTTCCTGTTCAACTACTAGTTATGAAGACCAGGATTCACCGCAGAGTGCGCGGAGTACGCCGAGTAATTCATTTGGTTCACACTGCGTCCGCGGCGTCCTCTGCGGTGAAGAATATGGTGTCAGTATGAACGCACAAGAAAAGTTCAACCGGTTTGTAGCGCGGCATCCCCACGACCACACCCACTTCTGGAAGCGCCCGGTGGGCCGCCGGCAGTTTTTCCAACTGCTGGGGGCCGGCGTGTCGGGATACTTTGTGGGCGGGACGCGGACCTGGGCCCAGCAGACGGCCCCCTGGCCGGCGGCGAACGTCGAGACCCAGAACCGGGCGCGTCACGTGGTCTTCCTCCTGATGGTGGGAGCACCCAGCCACACCGATATGTTCGACCTGAAGGTCCTCCCGGGCGTGACTCCGAACACCTTCCGTCCGGAGACCGTCAACGAGATACTCTTTCCGGTCGGGTTGCTGCCGCAGACGGCCGGCCAGTTGGGGAATATCGCGATCGTGCGGTCGATCCGGGCGTGGTCGGCGGTACACGGGCTGGCCCAGACCTGGACCCAGGTCGGACGCAACCCCGTATCGGTCTCGGGCAAGATCGCCCCCCACATCGGCAGCGTAGTCGCCATCGAAAAGGAGCGCGACCGGACACCGAGTCAGAAATTCCCCGGTTTCCTGGCCATGAACGTGGGCAACTCGCCGGGAGCCTCGTTCTTTCCAGCCCAGTACGCGCCGTTCAAATTCGCTCCATCGGCCGGCGGGCTAGCCAACACGAACTCCCCGGTGGGCCCGGGCCGGTTCAATGACCGCTGGAACCTGCTGCAGGCTTTGGACGGCGCACTGCGTCAGGACTCGCCGCTGGGCAAGCCGGCCGAGGACGTCGAGGAGTTCTACGAATCCGCACGCGACTTGATGAACAACCCGGTGTCCAACCAGGCCTTCCGGTATTCCGCCGCCGACAGCATGCGTTATGGCAACTCGTCCTTCGGCAACGCGCTGCTGGTGACCAAGCAGGTGCTCGCCGCCAACCAGGGGACGCGGTTCATTCAGATCAATTTGCAAGGCTGGGACATGCACAGCGACATCTACACCCGCCTCGGCCCGCTGGCCAAGACCTTTGACGACGGTTTCGGCCCGTTTCTGGCGGACCTGGAGGCGGCTGGGCTGCTGGGTGAGACACTGGTCGTGGTGATGGGCGAGTTCGGCCGCACCGTGGGCCCCCTGACCGGGCAGCGGGGACGGGATCACTTCCTGCAACAGTTCGTGCTGTTCGCCGGCGGCGGCGTGCGGGGCGGCCGGGCCATCGGCTCGACCAACGCGTCGGGGGCGTTCACAGCGGAGCCGGGTTGGGGGCGCGAGCGGGACGTGCGCGTGGAGGACGTCGAGGCCACGATCTATTCGGCGTTAGGGATTAACTGGACCACCGTGCGGTACGACGACCCGTTCAAGCGCGGCTTCGAGTATGTGCCCTTCGCGCGGGAGGATGCGTACGGGCCGGTCAATGAATTGTGGGGGTGATAAGGCCGCAATTCACCACCAAGACACCAAGACACTAAGAAAATCCTGGTTTTCTTGGTGTTCTTGGTGTTCTTTGTGTCTTTGTGTCTTTGTGTCTTTGTGGTGAATTGCTGGGTTTTCCCGTCTACCGCCGAAACTCCATGCCCACGAAGCTGACCACCGACTGCTCATCAATATTCCACTGCTCGTAGTGCAACACCTCCCCGCGCGCCCCGGGGACCGCCCGCAAGAACGTATAGACCGGCGCATACCCGCACCACCGCAGCTCGTCCTGGCCGGGGTGGACCAGCTCGAAGAAACCCTCGCTGTCGGAGGCGCACACGCGCGCGAGGCGCTCCTCGTCGGCGCGCCGGACTCCAACCAACTGACCCTCCTCGGCCTGCGCCGGGGTGCGGTCCCCATAACGCCGTCCGATATGCGCCAGGTCAATACCAAGCACCCAAACCACCTTCCCCGCGTGCTTCTCTCCCACCTCCCCCAGCGCCTCGAAGAACCGGCGTACGTGATCGTTCGATTCGGGCGGGCGGCCGGTGACCAGGCTCTCGGCCAGCGGCCCGCAGAGGATCGGCACAATCTTGATGCCGTTGCCCAGCTTGTGTTGCAGGAATATGCACTGGAACTCGATGGAGTGCTCGATCGCATGGCAGTAGTCTTCGAGCAGCGCCGCCTCGCCGCCGGCCGCGTCCAGCTCGTCGATCAGGGCGAGGTCGGGCTCCAAAGTTCCGAGCGGCGTCACAAACGGCTTCCGGGTCAGACCGAATTTTTCGGGGGCCCCGTAGTGTGAGGTACCCAGGATAATGAATGTCTTATCCGTATGCGGCTCGCCCAGCCGGCGGTAGGCGGCGGCATAGCTGCGCCACCCGCCGTCGGGGCTGACGTGGGGCGCGGCAATGCCGACCAGGTGGGGATCGGGCTGGAGTGTCGCGGCGCCGTCGGCCGAGAACTGCTCCAGGCGCTCCCGCAGAGCGGCCTCCTCCACCGGGTAGGCGGCGCCGGCGTGGATCGGGCTGCGTAGCGCCGCGTCGCGGAACTGCTGGTGTTTGGCCGCCTTCAGCCCGTCGAACGCGGCCGTCTGGAGGAAACCCTGCTCGCCCAGGGCCTGCAGGAGCTGGCGCACGACCTCCGCGGGAACCAGCTCGCCGGTGATCCGGACCAGGTGAGCCTGCAAGTCCAGCTCCGTTTGCCGGCCGTTGAAGAACGCCAGCCCCTCCACCAGCAGCGGCGGCACGATGATGGCGGCGTCGGTGTAGCGGTAGGGATCGCGGATGAACAACCCGGGCCGATCCGGGAGCGGCGAAGGGAGAAACTCCAGGTCCATACGGAGGGGGGGAAGGGGCTCCGGCATTTCTCTATGGTACCGTTCCGTATTCCAGGACCACCAGGGTCGCGTCATCCTTTTGGGGGAGGCCCGCGGTAAAGGTGGAGACAGCATCGAGGACAACTTGGTGAAGTTCGCCGGCCGGAGCGGAATGGTGCCGGCGGACCAGCTCTTCCAGACGCTCCGATCCAAACGGCTCGCGGGCCGCGTTTTCGGCTTCGGTGACGCCGTCGGTGTAGAGGACCAGCTTGTCGCCGGGCTGCAACTGGACCTGCTCCTCTTCAAACACGCTGCCGGGGAACAGTCCGACAGGGACTCCGGAAGCGTGCAGCGACAGGAGCTCGCCGCCGGAGCGCAGCAGCAGGGCGGGGCAATGGCCGGCGTTGGCCCAGCGGAGCAGGCCGTCCTCCTGGAGGGTGCAGTAGAAGACCGTGGCAAAGTCGCCGGCCCGGGAGCGCTCGAACATGTAGCGGTTCACCAAGGCCAGGATCTCGGCGATCCCGGCCGCATAACCGGCGCCGGTGAAGAGAGCGGCGACGGAGAAAGCGCCTTGCAGCAAGGAAGCCAGCAGCGCGGCCGAGACGCCCTTGCCGGCCACGTCGGCCACGACCACGCTCCACACGCCGGGCGAGGCCTGCATGAGGTCGTAGTAGTCCCCGCCCACCTGGAAGCACGGGCGGCTGTCGGCGGCGGCGCGCAACCAGCCGTCGGCGGGCAGCTTGTCCGGCAACAGCGTGCTTTGGATGCGGCAGGCCAGGGAGATCTCCTGGCGGAGGCGCCGGTTCTCGCGGGCCTCGGACCAGAGGCGGGCGTTCTCGAGAGCCGTGGAGGCCTCCGTGGCCAGGGCCAGCAGTAGGTCCTGGTCGCTGGTAGTGAGCTTGCCGGAGCGGAGGCGGGAGTCCAGGTAGAGCACGCCCAGGATTTCGCGCTCCCAGGAGGTGTCGCTGCTCTCGTCGGAGGTCAGGCGCAGGCGGGCCAGCGGCACGCACACGGCGCTGCGCAAGTCCAGGTCGTCGACGGTGGTGCCGGCGGGCCGCTGCTCGGGGTCGAAGGTCATGGAAAGCAGGCTGCGCCGCCGGCGGAGGGTGTCCCGAATCACCGCGGTGGGGACGCGCAGGTCTTTCTCCCGGAGCGGCCGGCCCTCGTTGTCGCGGGCCATCCGCATCTCCAGCTTGCCGCCGTCGGGCGACTGCAGCAGCAGAAAGCCGCGTTCGGCCCCGACGATGGTGACGGCGGTATCCACCACTTCGCCCAGCACCTCGTCCAGCGACTGCGACTCCAGGACGCGGGCCACCTCCAGCACCGCCCCCAGCCGGCCCAGGTTGCCGGCCTTCGATCGGACCGCCACGGCGTCCAGCAGCGAGGGCAATTGGGACTGCGTGGCTTGGGGAGCGAAGACTACCTGATAGGCTCCGGTGCCGAATTCGATCAGGTCGTTCGGCTGGAGCGCCCGGCGGTCGATTCTCTCGCCGTTGACAAACAGGCCGGACTTGCTGCCGCGGTCCTCCAGGTAGTACGTTTCATCCCGGTTGACGACCCAGGCGTGCTCGCGGGAGATATGTTCATCGGGGACGATCAGATCACAGTGCGACAGACGGCCGATCCGAAACGGATTGTTGGTGAGAAGATATTCCCGGCGCTGGCCGTGGGGGGTTATCAGCACGAGCAACGGCGGAGCCGCGGCGGTCTGGGTAGTCACGGTCGGTCTTCCCGTAAGGGCATCATAGCGTATCCGCAGCAAGACCGGGCCGGGTCAAGTCGTAGGTCATGGCGCAGGCGCGGCGGCGAGCAGAGCGGCAAGCTCCCGACCCAGGCCGGCCAAGGTGGACCGCGCCGCCGGGTCGGCGATGCGGTTCCGCATCTCGTAAGGGTCGGCCCGCAGATCGTAGAGCTCATCCATCCCTCGCAGGTCAGTGTAGCGGATGTACTTCCACCGCTCGGTCCGTACCGCCTGATAGCCCATGTTCGCCACGCGGGGAAACACCTTGTCGGAGAAATACTCCACCAGGAACGACTGGCGCCAGCCGCGCGTTTGGCCCCGCAGCAGGGGCACGAGGGACCTCCCGTGCAGGGGACCGGCGGGAGTGGCTTGGCCGAGTTCGAGCAGCGTGGGGGCGATGTCGACGGCCAGGGCGGATCCGTCGATCCGGCTGCCGGGGCGGATCAGCCGCGGGTAACGCATCAGGAGTGGGATGCGGATCGACTCCTCGTAGGCCAGCCGCCGCTCCACGCTCAGGCCGTGTTCGCCGTAGAAGTAGCCGTTGTCGCTGGTGAAGATGATAAGGGTGTCGTCGAGGCGGCCGGAGCGTTCGAGCGATTGGTAGAGTCGGCCCAGACCTTCCTCGGCGCTGGCCAGCATGCGCAGGCGGTTGCGGGCGGTCTCGTCGTCGGTGCCGGTTTCGGCGCTGAGCGGCGGGACACCGGGGATCTGGCGCAGCAGGGCCGGCTTACCCTCGGCGTGGCTGCGAACGTTGGGGCGGCGGGGGACGGCGAGACCGGCGTAGAGCGCGCGGTGCCGGTCGGCGGGGCGAAAGACCGGCTCGCCCTCGATGCTGCCGTCGTCGCGCTGGATCATGTCCGGGTGAACGGCCTTGTGGGCCAGGTACAGACAGAACGGCCGCTGCCGGGGGCGTTCCAGGAAAGCCACCGCCCGATCGGTGAACAGGTCGGTGACATACCCGCGCACCGGGGCGCGCTTGCCTTGCTCGTTGAGGACCGGATCGACGTAGGCCCCCTGACCCGGAAAGCTGACCCAGTAGTCGAAGCCGGGGCGCGGGGAGTCGTCGTTGCCCATGTGCCATTTGCCGATGTAGGCGGTTTCGTAGCCGGACTTCTGCAGGGCCTGCGGAAAGGTGCGGAGGCGGTGGCTTTGGGCGACCCGGGCGGTGTTGTCGGTGATGCCGTGGGTGTGGGCGTAGAGGCCGGTCAGAAAGCTGGCCCGGCTGGGGGAGCATAGCGGCGTGGTGACGAAGGCATTACGGAACAGGGCGCCTTCGCGGGCCAAGCGGTCGATGTTCGGCGTCGCGGCCCAGGGATGGCCGGCGCACCCGATCTCGTCCCAGCGGAGGTCGTCGATCAGGATGAAGATGATGTTGGGGCGGGGCGGGGGTGGCGATTGCGAGTACGCAAATTTGCGTACCGGGTAGAAGGGCGCGGCGAGGAGCTGGCGTCGGGTGGGCATGGGCAGATTCATATTACACCGCGTCCACCCGGCCGGATGGGAGGGTGTGGTGGGTCAATGGCCGGTCCCCAAATTTGCGGAGGCAGATCTCACTGCAACGAATACAGGCTCCGGCCCTTGTTATAGTATTTAATCATATACACTGTCTATATCGAGGTAGTCGAGCGCCGGATCTATTTGATCCGTGGCGAGAAGGTTATGCTGGATTCCGACTTGGCGGAGCTGTACCAGGTTCCCACCTTCCGGTTCAACGAAGCCGTAAAGCGCAACCGGAGACGTTTTCCCAAAGACTTCATGTTTCAGCTCACGAAGGACGAGGCCGAAGTTTTGACATCGCATTTTGCGATGTCAAAGAGAGGTCGCGGCGGGCGTCGCACCTCCCCGTACGGGTTCACCGAGCACGGAGTAGCCATGCTCTCATCGGTGCTGAACGGCGAGCGGGCCGTGCAGATTGAATATCACCATCATACGCGCCTTCGTCAAACTGCGCCAGATGCTGGCTGGCAGCAAGGAGCTGGCCACCGTCTGGAAGCTGTCGAGCGCAGCCTAAAGGCGCATGCTCGGGCCATCGCTGTTGTCTATGACGAGGTGAAGAAGCTCCCAGCCCCCCCCCACCTCCAAACGGCGGATTGGGTTTCAGACTTAGACTATTGGCCGGCATGGGG
>JBGOUV010000410.1:0-5904 GCA_041477815.1 Terriglobia bacterium
ATCGGTAATTAGCGTGCGGGGCTTGACCTTGGACTTGCGGTCGAAAACAAAACCGATGGCAACGCCGTGCCGGGCGGTCAGAAATTTGAAATCGTTGATAACCAGCGAAGTTTCGATTTCATCATAGGTGTACAGCAAGCGCGCACGTTCAGCCGCCCAAACGGCCGGCAGAAACAGAAGAAGCACGGCGCCGCTGAGAAACGTGGCCGATTTTTTCAACGGCAACACTAGCGTATGGGCTGGACGGGGCCAGAGGACAGGACCAGCTCCGCATGATTCGCTTCAGCGACCGCGGTGGGTTCCATGCGCGCCAGAACCAATACGCAGCCCACCTGTTCGCCTACCGTGGTCAGCATCTCCATTTCGCTGCCGGTGTGCTGGTGAGGCTCGCGGTGCTCCACGTTGATGACGCCCACCACCTTGCCGCGGGCGATCACGGGGACCGAGAGGAAAGCTTCGTAGTGATCCTCGGGCAGGAAGCCGAAAGCTTTGAAGCGGGGGTCGGTGTAGCACTCCTTGGAGATCGACAGCAGGCGGCGCTCGCGGGCGACCCAGCCGGTGAGACCCTCGGTGAGGCGGAGGCGAATCTTGCCGATGTCCTCCGGACGGTTGCGGTTGGAGGCGCACAGCACGAGCTGGTCGCGGTCGAGCAGGTAGATCAGGCAGGAGTCGCAGCGGGTGAACTCGACCACCAGGTCCACGATGCCCTGGAGGACCCCTTTGAGGCTGACGTCCTGGACCATGAAGCGGCTGATCTTCTGAAACAGGCGCAGTTGCTGCTCGCTTCGCGCCAGGCGGTCCTCTAAGTCTCGGACGCGTTGTCCCACGGATCAATTATATACTGAGATTTGAATCCTCCGGACACGGCACGATCGCTCTCCGAAGTTCATTCCAGCGTCGATATCTCCAAATTGTCGATTTGGCGGCGCATGCTCGCCTTTTCCGGGCCGGCGTACCTGGTGAGCGTCGGATATATGGATCCGGGAAACTGGGCCACGGATCTGGAGGGGGGAGCGCGGTTCGGCTACCAGCTTCTGTGGGTGCTGGTCATGTCGAACGCCATGGCCATCCTGCTGCAGACCTTGAGCGCGCGGCTGGGGATCGTGCGGGGGCGGGACCTGGCCCAGGCCTGCCGGGAGCACTACCCCCGGCCGGTGAACCTGGCCCTGTGGGCGCTGTGCGAGATCGCCATCGCCGCCTGCGACCTGGCCGAGGTTTTAGGGTCTGCGATTGGCCTGAAGCTGCTGTTCGGGGTGCCCCTGCTGGTCGGGGTGGTGGTGACGGCGCTGGATGTGCTTCTGGTGCTGTGGCTGCAGCGGTTCGGGATGCGGGTGCTGGAGGCGTTCATCCTTTCGCTGGTAACGGTGATCGGGGTCTGTTTCCTGCTTGAGATCGTCCTGGCACGGCCGGTGTGGGGCCAGGTGGTCGGGGGACTCGTGCCGCGCCTGACCGGGGACAGCCTGTACGTGGCCATCGGGATTCTGGGGGCGACGGTGATGCCGCACAATCTGTATCTGCACTCGGCGCTGGTGCAGACGCGGCGGATCGGGTGGAGCGACGGGGCCAAGCGGCAGGCCTGCAAATACAACCTGGTGGATTCGGTGGTGGCGCTGAACGCGGCCCTGCTGGTGAACGCCGCTATCCTGGTGGTGTCGGCGGCGGTGTTCTTCAAGCGGGGGATCGTGGTGAAGGAGATCGAGCAGGCGCAAAGCTTGTTGGCCCCCCTCCTGGGGACGACGCTGGCCAGTATCGCCTTCGCCGTAGCGCTGATCTCGTCGGGGCAGTCGTCGACGATCACCGGGACCATGGCCGGTCAGATCGTGATGGAGGGGTACCTGAGCATCCGGCTGCGCCCCTGGGTGCGGCGGCTGGTGACGCGGGCGCTGGCTATCATCCCGGCGACGATCACGATCGCCGCGGCGGGGGACCAGGCCACCTACAAACTGCTGATCCTCAGCCAGGTGATTCTGAGCCTGCAATTGCCGTTTGCGGTGATCCCGTTGATTCACTTCACCAGCGACCGCGAGCGGATGGGGTCGTTTGCCAACGCCGCCTGGGTCAAGGCGCTGGCCTGGCTCGCGGCCATCATCATCGTCGGGTTGAACGTGCGGCTGGTGATTACCACGCTCGGGGAGTGGGTGGAGGGCGCCGGACGCTGGGCGCCGCTGATCCAGTTCGGGGTATTTCCAGCGGTAGCGTTGATCGGGGTGCTGCTGGCGTGGGTGACGGTGGAGCCGTGGGTCCGGCGGTACGCGCGGCGGCGCGAGGCGGTGACGATGCCGGCGGTGGCGGTGGCGGAGCAGGCGCCCTATCAGCGGATCCTGGTGGCGCTGGACCATTCGGCGCTCGACCAGGTGGCCCTCGCTCACGCCGCGTCCATGGCCCGGGGGCGGAGGGCGCGCGTCTACCTGGTGCACGTAGAGGAAGGCGCCACCAGCCGCTTGTACGGGGAGCAGGCCTCGGATGCGGAGGTGCGGGCGGGGGAGAGTTACGTCGAGGAGGTCCGGCAGTCGCTGGAGAAGGAGGGCATCGAGGCGCAGGGATTCATCCGCTACTCGATCCACCCGGGCGACGAGATCGTGCGGGTGGCGCGGGAGGTCCAGGCGGACCTGGTGGTCATGGGAGCCCACGGGCACGGCAAAGTGAAGGACTTCCTGCTGGGGGATACCATCGAACCGGTGCGGCACCGGTTGAACACGCCGGTCCTGATCGTGAGGCCGCCGGAGAAATAGAAGCTATTAGTTATTAGTCATTAGCAATCTGGGTTGCTGATGGCTGGAGGTCGGCTTCCGCAGAACGGCAGGTCCTCGAAACCCCTGGAGCGTGGCCGCTACGCTCCCACTCCCGCGGCTGGGCCGAGATCGCCCGGCTCATCTTTGACGCCATGCCGAACGGTGCGATAAGGTAGAGTCAGCTAGCAGCAAGCCTGGTTGCTAATAGCTAACAGCTAATGGCCAACAGCTTCTTAGTTGCGATTCTACTTGCGGCTTCGGTAGCGGCGCCCTCCGATCGCTCCATCGCCGAGTGGGTATTGCGACAGGGTGGGAGTGTAATCACCGAAGCCGGCGCCGGGCCGGTGTTCCGGCTCGACGATCTTCCGGTGGGGGAGTTGCGGCTTCAGACCATCAACCTGGTCGGAACCCTGGTAGAGCCTCGGGAGCTGGAGAAGCTCTCCGGCCTGGTCCACTTGAAGGCGTTGTATCTGCCGGGGCCGATGTGGAATCCCAACGCCGGGAGTACGCTTGAAGCCAATGAGCATTTGAAGCACCTGGCGCCGCTGGTCAACCTGGAGCAGTTCCACGTCAGCGACCATTTCCTCACCTACGTCCGGGTGGACGACAAGGGGATCGGAAACCTGGCGCCGCTGGTGAATCTGAAAGAGCTGCGGTTGCGGCTCACCAAGGTGAAGGGGTCCACGCTGGGACCGTTTCGCCAGTTGCGGTTTCTGGATCTGGACCTGACGCCGTTCGACGATCAGGGGATGGAGAATGTCGCCGGGATGACGGAGCTGGAGAAGCTCTACCTGCGCGATACCCTGATTACGGATGAGGGGCTCGGGAAGCTGGAGAAGCTGGGGAATCTGCGGGAGCTGGACCTCCACGGGACGCGGGTGACCGACGCCGGCCTGGGGTTGCTGCAGGGGCTGGCGAAGCTCCGGAAGCTGAACCTGCTGGGTACGGCCGTGACCGACGCGGGACTCGAGAATCTGCGCGGGATGCGGGACCTGGAGGAATTGAACCTCTACCGGACGCCGGTGACCAACTCGGGGCTGGAGCGTCTGAAGGCGCTGCCGAAGCTGCAGGCGGTGGACTTGCGTTACACGCGGGCGACGACGGCGGGCGTCGAGTCGCTGCGGGCGGCCTTGCCGGGGAGCCGCATCACCTTCCTGGACGCGCCGGCGCGGCCGGCCAAAGATCGGACCGATGCCGACCTGGCGCGCCTGGCGCCGGACCTGCGCCAACTCGATCTGGCCGCCGCCGAGGTGAGCGATGTGGGCTTGCAGCACCTGGCCCGGCTCACCCGCCTGGAGGAGCTGAACCTGAGCAATACCATGGTCTCCGACGCCGGGCTGGCGCAGCTTGCCGGCCTGCGGTCGCTGCGCGTGTTGAGCTTGAGCGAGACGCTGGTGCGGGGCCCGGGCTTGGCTCACCTGCGGGAGCTCGGGTCGCTGCGGGAGCTGTATCTCGCCGGAACCGGCGTGGGGGACGAGGGAGTACGGCATCTGGCGGGCCTGCCGGGGCTCGAGCGGCTGTCTCTCAGTTATACTAACGTCACCAACGACGGCATGGAGCCCGTCGGCCGGCTCGCCGGGCTGCGGTGGCTGGATCTGGCGGGAGCCGATGTGGGAGATGCCGGACTCCAGCACTTGTCCGGACTGGCGAATTTGACGCACCTGTCGCTCAGCTACGGGCGCATGACCGCGAAGGGGCTGGAGGCGCTGGAGGGGCTGACCGGTCTGGCGGAGCTCGATCTGGTGAAGACCCAGACCAAGGACGACAGCCTGGCGTCGATCGGAAAGCTCAAGAGCCTGGCGAGGCTGAATCTGGACTATACGCAGGTGACCGACCAGGGCCTCGCCCACCTGAAGGGGCTGGAGCGCCTGGTGGAGTTACGGCTGGACAGCGCCACCATCACCGACGCGGGGGTGGAACCGCTTCGGGCGCTGGGGGGTTTGAAGCTGTTGAACCTCTACCACACGCTGGTGACGGACAAGGGCTATGAAGCGCTGAAGTCGGCGTTGCCGAACTGCCGGATTGTGTGGGATCGGGAGTCGAGCCTGCCGCTACGGAGGGGTAGTGACTAGCACGCCATCCGCTCCCTTGAAAATGTGGGGCGGCCCCCCTGGGCCGCGCCGGGCCCCCTGGCCCGGCCTCCCGGCAGGTGCAGCCTTCGTGGCCCTGGGCAGCGTACTGGCCTCGATGCCGGCCGCCGCGCCGGTGACCGAGAAGGACGCGGCCGAGTGGGTCCTGGCCCAAGGCGGGAAGGTCACGAGGGACGGGGCCGGACGCGTGACCGGGGTCGGCCTGCGGTCCCGCTGGGTGACGGACGGGGACCTGTCGCTGCTGGAATCGTTCCCGCAGTTGCGAACGCTCGACCTGTCCCTGACCCATATCACCGATCTGGGGATGGAGCGGTTGAAGCCTCTGCCGCACGTCACCGAGCTCAACCTGTACTATGCGGAGTTCGTCACCGACGTGGGCGTGGCGCATATCAAGGGGTGGAAGTACCTGGAGCGCCTCAACCTCCGCGGCACGAAGATCACCGATACCGCCCTGGAACATCTCAGCGGCCTGACCACGCTGCGGTCGCTCGACGTCGGGTTCAGCCAGATTACCAGCAATGGGATGGAGTACTTGGGGTCGCTGGTGAACCTGGAGGAGGTGGCGCTGGGCGGAAACAAGGTGACCGGGGCGTCGCTGCCTCCGCTGAAGCTGTTGCCGAAGCTGCGGCGGCTCGACCTGAACGGGTCGCAGCGGACCGACTCGGGGCTGTGGTCGGTGGCCTTGACCGACTTCGACCTGGACGGGGTGGTCGCGCTCGCCCAGCTCGAAGTATTGGATTTGGGGGGGACCAAGGTCACCGATCTGGGACTGGCGAAGTTGAAGGTGTTGAGGAAGCTGCGGGAGCTGGATTTGAGCCGGACCGCGGTGTCGGAAGAGGGGATCAAGCAGCTGGCGGGGCTTCCGAAACTGGAGAAGCTGCGGCTGTGGAAGGCCAAGCGGATTACGGACGCCTCGGTGCCTCACCTGCGGGCACTGCAAGGCCTGCAATCGCTGGATGTGGGAGAGACGGAGATTACGGAAAAGGGGTTGGAGCAACTGCCGGGGCGGGTGTACAAGTAGGATGACCCCAACAAGCGTGACCCGTAGGAACTGGTGGACCCTTTCGCTCGAATCGAAGACC
>JBGOUV010000254.1:0-10293 GCA_041477815.1 Terriglobia bacterium
ACGGTGAGTTGTGGCGCCGCCGCCGTCTATACCATCCCCGGTATCCCATTCACCAAGACGGAAATGGGAACGGTGCTGGGCTGCTGCAGCGTCAGGTCGCGCCCCAGTATGGCCGCCAGCGTACCGGGAGCCAGCAGCGTCTCCCCAGAAGCCAGATTCGCCACCGCCGAAATGCTGGGAGGCGGCTGGAGAGCGGGCGACTGCGCTACCAACCCGCTGGACAGGCCAAAGCACCAGGCGACCCATGCAAACCGGAGCAGCACTGCACAGTAGTCTTACAGAGCAGTCGGCGAATGGCAAGTGGGAGCCTGAAAATGACATATTTGTAACATGCCTCTAGGGCTGACTCCCCGGCCCCGCGTGGGTCGTGGCCCGCCCTCCCTACCAGAATCTGCTATCGTCTCAATAGCTATGAGCCCGCCCCGCACCTTTGCTGTCGCACTGCTGGTTTGCCTGGCCGCGGCCGCCGAGGACGCCGGTTCGCTGCGCCGCCAGGGCCGCTACGCCGAAGCCGAAGTAATGCTCCGGCAGGCGCTCCAGGACCGTCCCGAGGACGCCCGGCTCTTACTGGATCTGGGCGCCGTGCTGTTCCTCCAGAACCGCCTGCCCGACGCCCAGGACGCCCTCCAGCGCTCGCTCGCTTGGCAGGAAACGGTCCCGGCCCTGGCTACCCTCGCCCGTCTCTACCAGGCCTTAGAGAGACCTAACGAGGCGGAGGTGGTGCTGCTGCGCGTCATTGCCCTCCGGGAAGCGCCGGACGAGCTGCAGGAGCTGGCCCGCTTCTACCTGCGCCAGGAGCGCTGGGCGGTGGCCGAGCCGCGGCTGCGCCGCGCGCTGGAGCTGCTCGAAACCCAGCACGGTCCGGACCACCAGAGCCTGCTGCCGCCACTCGACATCCTGGCCGCGGTCTGCCAGAAGCTCGAGCGTCCCACCGAAGCCGAGACTCTGTTTCGCCGCGCCCTGGCCCTTCGGGAGAACCAGTTCGGACCTATGCATCAGGACGTAGCGTCGACCCTGGACAGCCTGGGCGCCCTGGTCTACGACCAGCGCCGTTTTCCCGAAGCGGAAGCCCTCTACGCCCGCTCGCTGGAGATCTGGATACTGTTGCTGGGCGCGGACCATCCCCTGATGGCCAGCCACTTCGAGTCGCTCGCCGCCGCCCTGGCTGGAGAGGGCAAACACGCCGAAGCCGAGCAGCAGTACCGCAAGGCCCTGGCCATCCGCGAGACGGGCGTGGTGCGCAACGGCCACAATGTAGCGCTCCTACTCGAAGCGCAGGGAAAACCGCGGGAAGCGGCGGCGCTCTATCGCTCGCACCAGCCGCTATGGGAGCGCCTGCCGGCCGATTCCCCGCTGCGCAAGGCGGTCAAGGTTGCGGCGGAACGGGTGTCCGGACCTCGCGGCGGCGGACGGGCTGGAGCGTCCCGGAAGCCAGGGCCCGGGCGTTGACGTCGGCCTGGCCGTCCAGGCTCACCGCCAGGGAGTTCTCGGCCGGATTCTGATCGAGCGTCCAGCGGAGTCGCGCCCACCCGCGGCTGTCGGTCACTAGCGTGGCCGGGGCCACCTTGCCCGAGCCGCTGGCTGTCGCATTGATAGATAGACCGGGATAAGGCAGAAAGTTCTCGTCGCGGATACGGAAAACCAGCTCTTCAGGAAGCGGAAGGCCGGGGCCGCCGGAGGGCTCCCGCTCGGGCGCCCGCAGGATCAGGCCGAAGCTGAGGGCCAGGTTCCAGAGGTGCTCCATCCGCAGGCCGGCCGTGGAGGCCCGGACGCTGAGCTGCGCCCGCGAGCTATCATAGGAATCATCAGGACCCCTGGCGGTCAGCTCGGCCACGCCGGTGGCGTTGGCCGTGATGGTGAACTCGGCCGAGCGCTGGCCGGCCGGAATCGTGACCGACCCCGGGACGGAGACCTGGCTCCCGGAAGCGGCCAGGCTGACGGCCACGGGCGCCGCCGCCGGGGCGCCCAGCGAGACCGTGGCGGTGATGGAGCGGCCCTGGATCAGCCCGGCCGCCGGCCACACCGATAACGCCACCTGCTTCACCAGACGCGTTTGGGCGGTGGCCCGGTTGTCCACCGCAGCGGCGAAGAAGGTCTCCCAGGCGGCGCGGTACCGCTCCAGCTTGGCGATTTCGGCGGCGGTGGGCGTGGTGCCCGGAGGCACCAGCGATACAAAGCCGAAGCGGAACGTCTTCGGGGAAACCGACTTGTCGGGAAGGCGCGCCCCTTCAGCGGCCACGATCATGGGCACGGTGACGTCGAAGCGCGTCCCGTCGAACAGGATACCGGCCTGCGGGCCGTGCGCGGGCGGGAAGTCGATCGAGCGCGGCGGGCGCACCAGGAAGGTCGGCGGCACTTCTTCGGCCGAGCGCAGGCCCATCAGGTATTGGTCCAGAGCGCTGTAGCGCTTGACGATCTCCGTAGTCTCGAAGCGCGGCGTTTGTCCCGCGCCCTTGTCCGTGATCTGGTTGCCCTCGATGAAGGAGGCGTCGGTGTTCAGGTAGAAGCTCCAGTGAGCGTTGTCGCGGCCGAGCAGCTCAGCGGACGCGCGGTTGGTGGCGGGATCGACAAACAAGGTGTAGGCGCCGAAGCGGTGACCCGCCTCCTGGCCCAGGATGGTCAGAACCGAGTTGCGCCCGCAGGAGGTCCCGGGCGGGACGATGCCGGCAGGATCGTCCGGGTAGCGGCCCAGCGGGCCCATGTAGATCATGGTCTGCAGGCGGCCAGCCGAGCCGGCGTCGCGCGTGCCGTCGAACTCCGCGGCCAAGTTGAATGCGAGCAGCCCGATCCCGTAGGCCCAGTTGCGGATCACCACCGCATCGGCGCACTCCGAAAACTCCCGCTGGCCAGTATTGAAAATCACTAAGTAATCATAGGCATCTTCATGATTGCGATAGAACTTCTTGGCCAGGGAGTTGCGGTCGAACGCGTCGTCGGCGGCGAACTCCTCCACCAGGGCGTTGCCGATCACCGCCGGATCGGCCCTGGAGAGGTCCACAAAGGTCACCTGATCGACCCGAGTGGCCCCGCCCGGGGCCAGGCCGACCACGCCCAGCGGGGCGTCGGGTCCCACTGCCGCGGCGGTCACGGCGACGGTGCGGAAGTGCACCTCGATGTGACCATCCGGGTAGAGCATAAGCTGGAACGTCTGGCGCGCGACCGTTGGTCCGGGCCGGTCGGCGTAGAACGGGACATTATTCCAGGTGACTACAAAGCGCGTGGCGGTGGCGACGTAGCTGATAGTAGCGTCGGGCTGGGAGGGATCCAGATCGACGAAAAGAGCGGCCACCCGCGGAGGGCCGGTGACCAGGCGCACGAAGTCGCGCGGGTCGGACGACGACTCGGCCTGGCCGAACGTCACGTTGCCGTCCGAGTGCACGAAGACGCTGTTGTAGCGCTGGCCGTAGAAGGGGAAGGCGAACGGCAGCGGCGCTTCCTTGGCGTCGTCGTCCCCCAGCGTGAGCGCCGTGCCGCGGGCGGCGTCCTGGTCGAACCGCAGTGCCCCCGAGCTATAGGTGTACTGAGTGGCGTTGGATCCCTGGGCCCGGAACTCGACGGTCTTCTGATCGAGGTCGAAGCCGCCGCTGACCACCACGCCGTCGGTATCGTCGAGGACCGCGATGTTCCCCTGGTCGGGCAGGACCGCGGGAACGCCGGATTCGCGGGCGGCGTCGACCGACGCGCGCTTAGCCTCGCGGGCGCGGTGGCGGACCAGCTCGACGGCGAAGTCCTTGCGGTGGGTGGAGCCGTTGGTGCGGCCCCAGGCGGGCAGAGTGGTGCACATGAGGAGTGCTAATAAGATACGATTCATAGGTGCATTACGACCATCTTCAATTCGGTCATTTCCTGGACGGCGTAGCGGGGGCCTTCCTTGCCGAAGCCGCTTTCCTTCAGACCCCCGTAGGGCATCAAGTCGGCGCGCCACTGCGGTCCCCAGTTGATATGGATATTGCCGCTTTCTATCTCGCGGGCGAAGCGCATGGCCGCCTCCAGGCTGCTGGTGAAGACGGCGGCGGAGAGCCCGTAGCGGCTGTCGTTGGCCAGGGCGATGGCCTCGTCGACCGAAGCAGCCGGGGTGACGGCGACCGCCGGGCCGAACAATTCGTCGCGCGAAAGCTTGGCGTCGGGGTGGACGTCGGCGACGATGGTCGGGGCATGCATGGCGCCCTCGCGCCCGCCGCCGGTGACTAGCCGCGCGCCGGCGGCGACGGCCTCCCGGACCCACGCCTCCACGCGGCCGGCGTCGGCTTCGCGGATCATCGGTCCCATCTTGGTCTGCTCGTCGAGCGGGTTGCCGGTCGAGATGGCCTCCACCTTCGGTTTGAGCGCGTCGATCAGGTCGCCGTAGACGGCGCGCAGCGGAATGATCCGCTGGGCCGAGATGCAGACCTGGCCGGCATTGGCAAAGCCGGTGCTGGCGATGGCTTGGGCGGCTTTTTGGAGGTCGGCGTCGGGCAGGATGATCACGGGCGAATTACTGCCTAGCTCCATCGTCACTTTCTTCAAACCCGCCGTTTTACAAATCCTCTCGCCTATGTCGCGGCTGCCGGTAAAGGTAATCTTCCTTACGCGGGGATCGGCGCAGATGAGATCGCCGATCTCGCCGCCCGAGCCGGTCACGCACTGGACGCCCTCGGCCGGGATGCCCGCTTCGAGCAGGATCTTGGCCAGCTTGAGCGCCGAGAGCGGCGTATCGGTGGCGGGCTTGATGATCACGCTGTTGCCGGCGGCGAGCGCCGGACCCACCTTGTGAACCACCAGGTTCAGCGGGAAGTTGAAGGGGCTGATGGCGGCGACGACGCCGCAGGGAACGCGGATGGTGAAGCCGAAGCGGTTGCCCGTGCCGGGCGCGCCGTCGAGCGGGACGACCTCGCCGGAGAGTCGCTTGGCCTCTTCGGCCGAGTCGGTCATCGTGGCTACGGCGCGTGACACCTCGAAGCGCGCCTCGGCCAGGATCTTGCCTTCTTCGAGCGTGATGGTGCGGGCCAGCTCGTCGGCGCGGGCCTCCAGGATCTCGGCGGCCTTCTTCAGGCGCAGGTAGCGCTCATACCCTGGCATCCGGCGCATGGTCGCGGCGCCGCGGGCGGCGAAAGCCAGGGCGCGCTCGACGTCCGCCGCCCGGGCGCGCGGTACGGCGTCGACGATGGAGTTATCGAAAGGGTTGTGAACGGGGATCTCAGAGGCCGCGGCTACCCATTCTCCCGCCACCAGCATTCTCATTACGCCAGCACCTTTTCCATGGCCGAGCTGAAAGTGTCCACCTCTTCGAGTGTCGTATAAATGTTGGCGGTAATGCGCAGGCCGCTGTACTCGTCGCTGGAAATCGGGACGATCAGGATGTGGTGCTTCTCCCACATCGTGGCGGCAACCTTGGCCGGGTCGATGCCTTCCAGGCCGAGGAAGCCCAGGCCGCAGGATTGGGCGGGGTCGGGGCTGTGGAGGAGCTTCGTCTTGGGGAGGCGGGCCAGGCGCTGGGCCCAGCGGTCGCGCAGATAGCGCAGGCGCGCGGCCTTGCGCTCCACGCCGATCGACTCGTGGAAAGTCAGGGCCTCGCTGATAGCGTTGTGATTGGCCGCCGGATGGGTGCCGATCTCCTCGAACTTGCGGATGTCGTTGCGGTGGGCCTCCGGCGCAGCCATCAGCGGCCACAGCGCCGGGATCTTGGCCTTGCGGACATAGAGAAACCCGGTGCCGTGCGGGGCCAGCAGCCACTTGTGGAGGCTGGTGCCGTAGAAGTCGCAGTCGAGGTCCTCGTGCTTGAAGGGGAAGTGGGCGAAGGCGTGGGCGCCGTCGACGATGACCTCGATGTTGCGCTGCCGGGCCATCTGGCAGATCTTCTTCACCGGGAAAATCTGGCCGGTGCGGTTGGTGATGTGGCACAACAGCAGGACGCGGGTGCGTGGGGTGATGGCGCGCTCGAAGCGCTCGGCCAGGTCGTCCAGGCTCGGCGGCGGGACGGGGAAGCGCAGAAACTTGAGGACGATCTTGTCGCGGCGCTCCCGCTGCTGCCAGGTCGTAATCATGCGCGGGTAGTCCTGCGTGGTGGTGAGGACTTCGTCGCCGGGCTGGAGGTCGAGGCCGAGCTGGCAGATCTCCAGGGACTCGCTGGCGTTGCGGCTGATGGCCAGCTCCTCGGGGTCGCAGCCGAAGGCCCGGGCCAGGCCGCGGCGGACCGACTCTATCTGGGGCTCCAGCACCCGCCACATGTTGTGGACCGGGGCCATGTTGCTGAACTCCAGGTAGCGGCGCATGGCGTCCTGGACGATGCGCGGCGAGGGGCTGACGCCGCCGTTGTTCAGGTTGATGATGTTGCGGTCGACGGTGAAGGCGGACCGGATCTCGGCCCAGTAGTCTTCGTCGGCGGCTACGGACTCGGGGGAGCGGTCCTTGACGTAGCGGGTGGCGTTTTGGGCCACCGCGATAGAGGTCGCGTGGAGGGCGGCGGTGCGGAGAAAGTCACGGCGTCTCATGAATTCACTGTAGCGCGGGGAACGCGGCGAGGCAACTATGGATCGTGTCGCAGCCCCCGGGGACGGCGGGCTTCAGGCGTGGGTATTGGCCATGACGGTCAACCAGGCCGAAGCCGTATTGCTCGGCCCCGGTGATGGTGGGGGCGCGGGGAGCGTCGAAGACCTGCCAGAGGACGATGTAGGGGCAGCCCCAATCGAGGGCCGCGCGCAGGGCGCTGAGCAGGCGCGGGAGGACTCCGCCGGTGGGGAGGTGCTCGTAGCGATCGCGGGCGAAGCCCAGCTCTCCCGCCGCTATGAATCGCTCGGCGAAGAGGCGGCGGCCAGTGTCGGAGAGGGAGGTTCGGGCGGCGGCGCGGATCTGGTCGAGGTCGCGCTTCAGGCGGACGCCGGTTGCGGCCGGGTCAACGTCGGGGTTCTGGGTCTGGTAGGGAGAGTTGATGGACTCGTAGGTCGAGTAAAGCAGCAGGTCGAAACGGACGCGGGGGACGACGCTGCGGAGGGCGTTGGTGCGGCCGTCGACGGTGAGGTTCACCATAGAGATCTCAAACCCGTGGAGAATGCGGAGGCGGCGATCGGCGCGGCGGGCGGCGGTGATGGCCTGGTGGCGCGTGTTGGTCCAGGCGACCAGGTTCTCGACGGCGCGGCCGATCGAGCCGGTGTAGGCGGCAATCTCCTTCATCTTGTCGTCGGCCTCGGCATTGGTGAGGACGATGGTCTTAGGCCGGTCGCCGAAGCGGCGATAGAGGTCTTCGCAGAGCGCGGTGATCTGGCTGCGCTCGGCCTGGGCCTCGGCCTCGGACCAGGGACGCAGGAGGTTCAGGTCGTCGGGTCCGGCCCCGTAGTCGCGGGAGGTATAGGTCGTCATAATGATGGTGTCGAGGGCGGGGTCGGCGGCGATGGCGCGGTAGTCGGAGGGAAAGCGGGGGCCGAGGTAGAAGCGGAAAAGCCTGGCGCCGGCCGCGATGGTGCGGCGGCGGGCCTGGGTGAGGAGGTCAGCGGGGTCGCCCTGGACGGGGACGCCTACCCACTGGTAAAACCCAATCTGAGATGCCAGAAGGAGGGCAATCACGGGTGGACCTCGACTTGGACCACGGGGGACGCGGAGAGGCCGGGGGAAAGGCGGGCGTTGATCTGGTACTCGCCGGCCCAGAGGACTTCGGCGGCGCGCCCGTTTGCGGTGACGCGGGTGTGGCCGGTGGCGCCCAGGTCATAGCCAAAGATACTGATGATGCCGTTCGGCAGAAAGGCGACGCCGCCGGGATTGATGCGGGGGACGGTGTGGGTCGGGAGGGCGCGAGGGGTCGGAGTGAAGACCGGGGCGGTGAGGGTGATGGTGACTTGGCCCGGAGCGGGGGGATCGAGGAGGAGGAAGCCGATGGGGTCCTGGCGAGTGGGGACGGAGGCGGACCAGCCGTCGGCATAGTGTCGGACTAAGATCATGTCGTCGGGACCGAGGTCGGCACGGACTTCGGCGCGGCGGCGGGAGATCCAGCGGAACCCCGCCTCTTCCGGGCGGTTGGCCCAGTTGACGTAGGCGGCCAACGCCTGGCGGTCGTAGAGGCTCTGAAGGCGGGGCAGGCGCTGCCATTGGTAGCGGGAGACCAGGAGCGCGGGAGCCGGGTTGCGCACCGGCACCTGGTAGGTGTACTCGGACTCGCGCTCGAAGACGGCCGCGTACTTGCCGCCGTCAGCGATGGAGAGGTGCGGGACGCCCAGGGCGATGAGCCAAAGGGCGGAATGGGTGCGGTGGGTATTGCCGTACACTAAGTCGTGGATCTGGGGAGGCAGGGGCGTGGTCGGGGTGTAGGGACGGCGGGGGGCGAACCAGAAGAACCCGCTCAGCAGGGCGAGGAACAGGAAGGCCAGGATTCTCATACCGCCACTTCCAGGGGAACCGGCGGCAGGAGGCGGCTCCCGAGGCGGACGTGGAGGGTGTGGTGTCCGGCGGGAACGGCGGGGGGGACCTTGAGGTTGAGGGTGTAGCGGTCGGAGAGGGGGTCGACGCAGAACAACTCGACGTGCTCGAGGGGGGGGCCGTCGTCGAGAGTGGCGGTAAGATCGGGCTCGCTGCCTACTTCTTCGACATTCAGCTTGAGGGTGCGGGTGGTGGTGCGCCGGAAGGAGAGCAGGTCGATGCCGTCGGTCACTTCGAGGATGCGCGGAACGGCGGGAGGCGCGGGGATGACGCGGAGGCGGACATAGTTGGAGATGGGCGCGCCGAGCATCCAGAGGCGGGTCTGGAGGAGGCCGGTGGGGACGCCCGGAGGGAGGAACACGTTGACCTGGTCGGGGCCTTTGGAGGCGTGGCGGCCCACGTAGCAGGGAGCGGCGCGGCGTCCGGCGATCTCGACTTCGAGGTTGTTGAGGTCGGCGTCCCCCGTGAGGTCTTCGACCCACAGCGAAGCGCTGGAGAAGCGGCCGGCGGCGGGGACTACCAGGTCGGGCGTGTAGGTATTGCCAGCGCGGATCAGGCGGGCCGGCTGGGCCGAGGGGCTCCAGTCGTCCGGACGCTTGCGGGCGGACATCCACATGTTCTGCGTGTCAAGGCCGTCCAGGAGGAGGAGTTGGAAGCCGTGGTCGAGGCAGAATTGACGGATCTCGGACGGGCGGAAGCGGACGCCGCTCCAGGTGTCGGCGGGGCGATCGGGGCGGTCGGGGAGGCCGTTGAGCTGGCACTTCAGGAGGCCGCCGGGGCGGAGGACGCGGCGGGCTTCGCGGAGGTACTGGAGGACCACGTCGCGAGAAGGGATGTGTTGGAAGACGGCGTAAGAGTAGACGAAGTCGAAAGACTCGTCGGGGAACTGGGATAGATCGGAGCCGGAGGTGACTTCGGCGCGGGCGTTGGGGCAGGCGGCGAGATTGGCGCGGGCAAGGTCGACCATTTCGGCGGAGACGTCGACGCCGGTGATGGCGCCGAAGTCGCGGGAGAGAGGGACCAGTAGCCGTCCGGGGCCGCAGCCGATTTCGAGGGCCGCGAGTTGGGAAGCAGGGGAAGGAAAGCGGCGGAACTCTATGCGGAGGGCGTGGAGGACGTCGGTGGCGGTCGAGAAGAACTCCTCGGCGGACTGCTGGCGGCGGCCGAAGGCGACGTAGTAGCGGGCGTCCTCGCGGGCGCGGCGGTCCCAGTCGGCGCGCATCTGGTGGTGAACGTCGGGGTCGGTGCGAGAGGGCACAACCCTTGTACGATAGCATCATGGACTTGTTACCGTTGCGATTCGAGGAAGGGACCGTGGCGGGCGTGGTGGGGCCGGACGGGGCGGGGAAGGGGGCGCTGTTGCGGCTGGTTCGGGGAGTGTTGGTCGAGATCGGGGCGCTCGCTCGGGAGGAACTGGATCGGGCGTTGGCCGGGGAGCCGAAAGTGTTGGTGATCGACCATGTACTATCCTTGGTGGATGAGGCGGCGCGGACTCGGTATTGCTGGGAGATTAGGCGGCTGGCGCGGAAGGGCGCGGTGGTGGTGATCGGGTCGCATGACCTGGTGCTGCTGGAGCGCGTTTGCGACGTGGTGGTGGTGATGGAGGATGGGAAGGTCGTCGAGCAGGGGGACCCGGGATTGGTGCTGGGGCGGTATCGGAAGGCGATGCTGGTGCGGGCGCGGGCGATGGCCCCCTGGCCGGAGGTGGAGCCGCAGTCGCGGCATGGGGACCGGCGGGTGGAGGTGACCGAACTGGCGGTGGAGCCGGCTACGGTGCGGTCGGGGGAGGAGATGACGGTACGGGCGCGCCTGGAGTTTCGGGAGGCGGTGGCGGCGCCGGTGGTGGGGATGCAGATCCGGAGTCGAATTGGACTCGTTGTATATGGGACTAATACAGAGCTGGAGAGG
>JBGOUV010000030.1:0-28620 GCA_041477815.1 Terriglobia bacterium
CAAGCAGAAATATCGCCAGCGCACTCCAGAAAATTACCCACCGCACCCGCGTTCGTTCTTCCGGCACGGGATACCCAACAAATACCAATAGCGACAGCAGCACAAATGCCGCCGCCAAAGCCACCCCGCCAAATCGGGAAATCGGGGACTTGTGTGTGTGATGAAGCGGCCTCGCCGCCGCCCTAATGGTTATCCGCTGGAGAACGGGAATCAGCGCCACTGTCGCCACAAACCCCAAAACGGCGCAAATTATCAATACCGCGACGCCGGCCAGCCTGATCCTGCTCGATGAGATCGGACGCGGCACCTCCACCTTCGACGGCCTGGCCATCGCCTGGGCGGTGGTCGAGTACATCCACCAGCGGACGCGCGCCAAGACCTTGTTCGCTACCCATTACCACGAGCTAACAGAGCTTTCGCAGCTCCTGCCCGGGGTCCGCAACCTGCACGTGTCGGTGAAGGAGGCCGGCGACCAGATCATCTTCCTGCGCAAGGTGGAGCCGGGAGCGGCCGACCGCAGCTACGGCATCGAGGTGGCGAGGCTGGCTGGACTGCCCCTGGCCGTGGTGGAGCGCGCCCGCGACGTACTGGCCCGGCACGAAGAGCGCGAGCACACCGTCACCGAAGAGCTTTCGCCCGGCGCCGGGGCCGAGCACCCGGTCCAGATCTCCATCTTCACGCCGATAGATCACGGCGTCGTCGAGCGCATCCGCGCCCTGAACGTCGATGAGCTGCGTCCCATCGACGCGTTGAACCTGCTGAGCGAGATCAAGAAGGGACTCGCGTGATTGTAGCCGGGGTGATGAGCGGCACCTCCGCCGATGGCATCGACGTGGCCATCGTCGACGTGCGGGGCCGCCGGGTGCGGCCGCTGGCGCACTACAGCTTCCCTTATCCGCCGGGGGCCCGGGAGGCGATCTTCGCCGTATCCAATGCCAATACCCATACCGCGCAGATCACCCGGCTCAACGTGCTGCTCGGCGAGTGGTTCGCCGCAGCGGTGCTGCGGGCGTGTCGCCGAGCCGGTATCCCGAAGCTGGACCTGATCGGATCGCACGGCCAGACCATCTACCATCAGGGGACGCCGCAGCGCCTGCTGGGCCGGCGGGTGGCCTGTACGCTCCAGATCGGCGAGCCGGCGGTGATCGCCGCGCGTACCGGGGTCCACGTGGTGGCCGATTTCCGGCCGGCCGATATGGCCGCCGGGGGCCAAGGCGCGCCGCTGGTCCCCTATGTGGACTACCTACTCTACCGCCACGCCCGCCGCAACCGTGTGGCGCTCAACATCGGCGGCATCGCCAACATTACTTCGCTGCCGGCCGGGGCGTCGCCGGATCGGGTGATCGCTTTCGACACCGGTCCGGGCAACATGGTCCTGGACGCTCTGGCCGCGCGCGGCAGCGGGGGGCGGCGGAGGTTTGACCGCGACGGGCGGATCGCCGCCCGAGGGCGCGTGGATCGGTCGCTGCTCGGTTCGCTGCTGGCAGATCCTTATTTTCGGCGGCGTCCCCCCAAGTCCGCAGGACGCGAGCAGTATGGGGCGGAGTTTGTGGCCGGGTTGCTGCGGCAGGGTCTGGCGGCGGCCGATCTGATGGCTACGGCGACGGCGTTCACCGCTGCTTCGATCGCGCTGGGCATCCGCCGCTTCGCCGTTTGGCCGGAGGAGCTTATCGTGTCGGGCGGAGGTCTGCGGAACCCTCAGATCATGGGACAGCTTGCCGCTTTTCTGCCGGGCGTGCGGATTTGTGACTCGGGCGAGTTCGGCATCGACAGCGATGCTAAGGAGGCTATCGCGTTCGCGGTGCTGGCGCATGAAACCTGGCGTCGGCGGCCTTCGAATCTGCCTTCAGCCACGGGGGCGCGGCAGGGGGTCATCTTGGGGAAGGTCGTCTACGCTGGTGGGGCGGCAGCACGGAACCGCGACCGTCAGGGACCGGATGTGGAGGCGGGCTGAACCATCCGCTCCCTGACGGTCGCGGTTCGGTGTACAATCCCGTTCAGTATGAGGCGACTACTGGTTGTTTTGGCGGGCTTGGTTCTGGCCGGATGGGCGGTTTCGCGGGGTTTGGTGGCGTTACAGACGGCGCCGCCGGCGCCGGCGGGCGTGACACTGCTGGTCACGCTGGGCCTCGGCGCTAGAGAGGCGGAGCGATGGGACGGATCGGTGCAGGCTGCCGGCGGCCGTCTGCTGGGACTCGAGGGGCGCCAGTTCTCGGAAGGGGATCAGATCCTGGGCCCGAACCGCTGGCGTTGCTCGAACCGCCGCGACCAGGTCGCTCCTTATGCCGACATCCACTACACGGAGATGCGGCCGGGATCGCAGCCTGCGGTGTTGTTTCAGCCCGTCGGCGTGTGGGTTACGGCGGAGCCCTCGGCGCGCCTGGCCTTTGAGACTTCGCAGGGGAAGTGGGAACTGGCCGTTGCGGGCATCGGCGAAGCGCCGGCGCGGTTTCTGAATGGCCGGGTGGAGGTTCGGCGCGCCGCCAGCGTCGAAAAGCTGAGCACTACTACGTATGAGGATGACGAACCGTCCCTGGTCGCGCACCGCGACGGCTCGCTCTCGGTGGCCTGGGTGGCCTACCGGGACCGCGGCGACCGCGTCCTGGTGAGGACCCGGCGCAACGGGGTATGGGCCGGACCCATAGAAGTCACCACGCAGCCGGCCGACATCTTCCGCACCGCCGCCGCCGAGGATGCCGACGGCAACCTGTGGGTGTTCTGGAGCGAGCGCGACAATCAGCAATGGCGCCTGCGCGGCCGGATGCGCAGGGGCGACCGGTGGGAGACCGCGGTCTGGCTCAGCGACGTGGGATCGAGCACGTTTCACCGCGCCGCGTCGGGCGGGGGGCGCGTGTTTGTAGTCTGGCAGAGCTTCCGCAACGGACAGAGCGACATCTATTTCCGGAGCCTGGAGCGCGGGGTCTGGTCGCCGGCCGAGCGGGTGAGCGAATCGCCGGCCAATGACTGGGAGCCCGCGGTGGCGGCGTCCAGCGACGGCGCCGCCTTCTTCGCCTGGGACGGCTACGACCGCGGGAACTACGACGTCTTCTTCCGTTCCTGGCGCGAGGGGCGTCTCAGCGGGGTCGCTTCCGTCACCAACTCGCCCCGGTTCGAGGCGCATGCCGCGGTGGCGGTGGACGCGCAGGGCCGCCCCTGGGTGGCCTGGGATCGGGGCGGCGTCAATTGGGGCAAGGACACCGGCTTCCTCGTACCCGTGCCGCTCGCCGTTCCCCTGCATCAGGAGCGGGATGTAGCCCTGGCGGTGCAGCAGGGTGGCCAGTGGCTGGAGCCGGCCACGCCGTTTGCGGCCCTGCCGGGCAACGCCGAGCACCCCTCGCTCGCCTTCGACGGTCGGGGGGGGCTGAGCATGGTCTTCCGTCATTGGACCCGCCGCAATGCTCGTACCATCGGCAGTCCCATGGCCTGGGAAAACTACCTCACCCGCTGGGACGGCAGCGCGTGGTCCGAGCCCGCGCCGCTGGCTCACAGCGCGGGGTCCATCGAGAAGAATCCCGCCCTCGCCCGCGACGCTTCTGGAGACCTCTGGGCCGCCTGGATGACCGACGAGCGCCCCTTCGCCACCCAGGTCCCGGTGAACGGGGAGGTCTACGCCGCGAAGCTCGGTTCGGGCGGAGCCGCGCCGCCGGTCGTGCCGCGCCGCGAATCGCCGGTGGAGGCGATTCCGGTCCACTTCACCGAGACTGCCGACGTACGGGCCATCCGGTCCCACGTGCTGGAGGCCGCCGGACGCCGCTACCGTATCTATCGCGGCGACATGCACCGCCACACCGACGTCTCGCAGGATTTCAAATACGACGGGTCCCTGCTGGAGGTCTACCGGTACGCCCTCGACGCCGCCGGCTTCGATTACATCGCCCCCACCGACCACCAAGGCGGCTTCGATCAGGAATTCACCTGGTGGCAAAACCAGAAACTGGTGGACCTGTTTTTCCAGCCCGGCCGCTTCACGCCTCTATTTGCCTACGAGCGGAGCATCCCCTATCCCAACGGGCACCGCAACGTCATCTTCGCCCACCGGGGCGTCCGCACGCTGCCCGTCCCGGAAGACGAGCGCCTCGGCAAGACCGGCGCGGCGCAGCTCTACGAGTACCTGCGCAAGAATCGCGGCATCTCCATGCCCCACTCTTCGGCCACGGCGCAGGGCACCGACTGGCGCGACAACGATCCCGTGGTGGAGCCTCTCATGGAGATTTATCAGGGTTACCGCACCAGCTATGAATACGAAGGCGCGCCCCGCGCCGCCACCACCCTCAATCCCACGGCCCAGAAGAGCGGCTGGCAGCCCGAAGGCTTCTGGTGGAAGGCCCTGGCCAAGGGGTACAAGCTGGGGGTGCAGTCGAGCTCGGACCACTGGTCCACGCACATCTCCTACGCCTGCCTGATTACCGACGATTTCAGCCGCGAGGGTCTGCTCGACGCCATCCGCCGCCGCCACTCCTACGGCGCCACCGACAACATCATCCTCAATTTCCGCGCCCGCTCGGGCGGCGCCACCTACCTGATGGGCGACGTCTTCTCAGCAGCCGCTGCTCCGCAGATCACGGTCCGAGTGATAGGCACCGGCCCGATTCACCAGATCGACCTGATCAAGAACCAGAGGTTCGTCTACACGGTGCGGCCGGGCACGAAAGAGGCGGGCTTCGAGTTCACCGACCAGGAGTTTGGCGCGGGCGAGAGCTGGTACTACGTGCGGGTGCTCCAGCAGGACGGCCAGATCGCCTGGAGCTCGCCGCTATGGATTACGAAGAAGTAGCGATGGCGTCCAGATACGCGGCGATGACCGGGTGGGAGGGCGGCGCCAACTGCGGTTGAAACAAGGTGGCCACAAAGAAACGGTGTCCCGGGAGCTCCACCCCCCGCACCTCTCCCGCCTCCCCTAACGCGCTGACCCGCAGCCCCGCCAGTTCCAAGGCCTCCCTATAGTCCGGGTTGACCTCGTAGTTGCAGAAGAACTCTTCGGAAACCTCCTCGCGCCCGTAGGCGGCGTACAGCCGGGTCCCCGGCAGGATCCGGACCGGGCAGGCCCCCGACAGCTTCGGAGCTCCCTCCGCTCGGTGCGGCGCCGGGCACGTCACGGGCACGATCAGGTAGTTGCGGGAGGAATGGCCGTACTCGGCGTGATCGGCATCGGTAAGTCCCAATACGTTGCGGCCATACTCTACCAGAGTATGCTGGAAGCCGCCTCAGGTGCCGACGAACGGCCAGTCCCGGCGGCGGGCGAACTCCACCGCGCGGAGGGCCCCCTCCATGCTTTGGTAGGGGCTTCCCGGAGACAGCCACAGGCCGTCATAACGGGCCAGGGTTTCGGGGTCCTGGAGCACCGCGGGGGTGGGGACCCACTCCACTTCCGCTCCGGCGTGCCGCAGCGCGGTGTTGGTGGCGTGGTGGGAGTGAAACTGCGGGTTGAAGTCTCCTACCACTCCTATGCGGATGGACACAGCAGTATTGTAGAGGTGAATGGGGGCGGGGTGTCGATCCAAGAACGGCCCAAGCGGGCCGGTCCATAGGGTGTGCGGCGGGCTACTCGTGGATTTGCTGGGAGAGGTACAGCTCCAGACCGATCTCTTTGACGATCCCCAACTGGGCTTCCAGGTAATCGACGTGCTCCTCTTCGTCGACCAGGATCTCCTCGAACAGCTCGCGGGAAGCGTTATCGCCGGCATCGGTCGCGAGTTTGATGGCGTCGTTCAGTTGGGGCAGCGCCCGCATCTCCAGGGCCAGGTCGCTCTCCAGTTGCTGCTTCACGTTGGACCCGATCTTGATCGGATGCAGGTCGGTCATGTTGGGGGCGCCCTCCAGGAACAGAATCCGCTCCAGGAGTTTCTCAGCGTGCTTCATCTCCTCGATGGATTCCTGCCTCTGCTTCTTGGCCAGTTTCTCGTAGCCCCAGTTGTGACACATGGAGGAATGCAGGAAGTACTGGTTAATAGCGGTGAGCTCGGCCTTCAGGGATTCGTTGAGGGCCTTCAGAACCTTGTCGTTGCCTTTCATAGCAACTATTCTAACATCGAGTTACGGCAGCTTGATCCGGTATAGCCCCGTGCGTGCGGTCATATAGAGGCTCTTGCCATCGGCGTCGCCCCAATTGCAGTTGGCCGGCGTCTCCGGCGGCTGGATCGTGCCCAGATGCTTCCCGTCCGGGGAAATCACCCAGATGCCGCCGGGGCCTGTGCCGTAGAGATTCCCCCGCCGGTCCAGCTTCAGGCCGTCGGGGACGCCATCGGCCTGTTCCTTGGTCACGTCGTAGAACACGCGGCCGTTGGCCAGGGCGCCATCCGCCTTCACGTCGTAGACCATCCAGATCTTGCGGGCGGCGTCGGAATTAGCAATATACAGCTTCTTCTCATCCGGCGAAAAGCCCAGGCCGTTGGGGCGGGTCAGGTCTTTGACCAGCAACTCCAGTTTGCCCGCCTTGGTCAGCCGGTAGACGCCATTGAACTTCAGCTCCTTGGCCGGGTCGTCGTCCTGTTTGGCGAACCCGTAGGGCGGATCGGTGAAGTAGAGGTCGCCGTTCCTCTTGTAGACCGCATCGTTGGGGCTGTTGAGCCGATGGCCCTCGAAACGGTCGGCCAGGACGGTGATGCTGCCGTCTTTTTCGGTGCGGGCCATGCGGCGGTTGCCGTGCTCGCACGACACCAGGCGGCCCTGCGCGTCCAGGATCAGCCCGTTCGACCCGACGAACTGGCCGCTGGGAAACGTCCCGGGAAATACCGGCTTGCGAAACGTGGTCACCTTGCCGTCGGGGGTCCACTTCAGGATGGCATTGGCGGGGATGTCGCTGAACAGCAGATGTCCGCCGCCGTCCTTGACCCAGATGGGTCCCTCGATGAACTGGAATCCGCCGGCGAGCTTTTCGATTTTGGCCGCGGGGGGAATCAGCTTGTCCAGGGCGGGATCGGTCCGCTGGATTTTTCCCACGTCCGGGTTTTGGGCCACGACCGCACCTCCTATGTTGAGCAGGGCTAGCAGGAGTCGTTTTTGCATGACACCATTCTACGACACGGAACACACCGACTCGATGGCGGCGAACAGTTCGGACGCCCGCACCGGTTTGGTGATGTAGGCGTCCATGCCCGCCTGGAGGCACCTCTCCCGGTCGCCCTTCATGGCGTGGGCGGTCATGGCCAGGACGGGAATGTGTCCGCCGTCACGCGCTTCCCGCGCCCGGATGGCGGCGGTGGCCTCCAGGCCGTCCATCTCCGGCATCTGGACGTCCATCAGGATCAGGTCGAACTGCTGCTCGTCCAGCAGCTCCAGGGCCCGCCGCCCATGGGGCGCCACCACCACCTGGTGGCCGCGCTTCTCGAGAACCCGTACGGCTACTTTCTGGTTGACCGGGTTGTCCTCGGCCAGGAGAATCCGCAGCGGAGGTGTGGCTGGGGCCGTGGCTGGGGCCGTGGCTGGGGCCGGCGCCGGCTCGCTCACGGGCAGGCTGGTGGGAGCCGGGCAGCGTCCGAACCGGGCGGTGAAGTAGAACGTGGCGCCCCGGCCTGCCTGGCTCTCCATCCAGATCCGTCCGCCCATCATCTCCACCAGCCGGACGCAGATAGCCAGTCCCAACCCCGTCCCTCCGTATCGTCGGGTGGTAGACCCGTCGGCTTGGCGGAACGGATCGAAAATCAGAGCCTGCTTGTCGGCGGGAATGCCGATCCCGGTGTCGGCCACGGTGAACAGCAGCCGGATCTCGTCTCCGGCCGCGGTCTCCGTGTCCACGCGCACCGACACCTGTCCCCGCTCCGTGAACTTGACCGCATTTCCGATCAGATTGAGCAGGACCTGGCGGAGGCGGGTGGGGTCGCCGAGCACGGTGGCGGGCGCTTCCGGGGCTATCTCCCAGATAAGCTGCAAGTTCTTCTCACGGGCCCGGGACGACAGGGTCTTGGCAGCTTCCTGTACGCACTGCCGTACGTCCAGGGAGGCGCTCTCCAGATCCAGCCTTCCGGCTTCAATTTTGGAGAAGTCCAGGATGTCGTCCAGAATCGTCAACAGCGATTCGGCCGAGGTCTTGGCGGTATCCAGGTACTCGCGCTGCTCGGGGTCGAGACCGGTGGCCAGGGCCAGGGCGGTCATACCCAGCACGCCGTTCATAGGGGTGCGGATCTCGTGGCTCATGTTGGCGAGGAACTCGCTCTTGAGCCGGCTGCCCTGCCGGGTTTCCTGGAGCAGGGCCTCGATCTTGTAGTTCTGGGCCACCACCACCGCCTTCTCCTTTTGCAGTTCGGCGGTTCTTTGTTGCACGGCCGTCTCCAGCCGGCGGTGGTCGGCCAGGAGACTCCGGGTCCTCCAGCGCCAGACGCCCCAGAGAACCAGCAGCACGGCCTCCGCCAGCGCCGCTTGAAACAACCCGGTCTGCCACCAGGCCGGCCGGATCTCGAACGATACCCGCGCCGGCTCCGTGCTCCGGACGCCCGCCGCGCTTCTCGCCGATACTTCATAGGTATACATTCCCGGCGGGAGGCGCTGGAAACGCACTTTCCGCTCGGTGGTCCACTCCCAAGCCTCCGACAACCCCCGCAGCCGGTAACGGTAGCGCACGCCGTTCTCCTCCAGAAAGGTCAGCGCCGCGGCGTTGGCCTCAAAATACGAATCCCGATACGGCACCTGCAGCCTGGTTTGTGTATCCCGCAGCTCGGTCCCCAGGACCACCGCGGTCAGCACCACCGGCGGAGGCATCTCGGCCGCGGGGAAGTCCGACGGCCGGTACCGCGACAACCCTTTACTGGTGCCGATCCACACGCTCCCGTCGGCGTCGGCGAAAAAGGCGTTGCCGTCGCAGTCGTCCCAAATCAGCCCGTCGCTTTGGCCGAAGTGCCGCCAGGTCTTCCCGTTATAGACGTCGACGCCGTTATCGGTCCCGCACCACACCCAGCCGCGCCGGTCGACGCCGAGGAAGATGGCCTGTTCGGATTGCAGCCCGTCCTGACGGCCAAAGTGGCGCAGGTGGAGCCGGTCGCCTTCCACCGTCAAGCGGGAAACGCCCAGGGCCTCCCGATAGCCCACCCAAAGGGCGCCATCCGGGGTCTCGGCCAGGTAAGACACGTAGTTATGCCGCAGTCCGTCAGCGGTGGTAAAGCGGGTCCAGCGGCCGTTTTCCCGCCGTGCCAGCCCCCGGCTGCTCGCCACCCAGAGCCGTCCCCGCTTGTCCAGCACGCACTGGAACACCATCTCGGCCGCATCGCCCTGGGGCAACCGCTGGCGGTCGAACCGCACCGGCCCGTCGAGCCGGGTGCTGCGGAACAGCCCGCCCCGGGTGCTGACCCACAGCCGATTGTCACCGTCCCGCAACAGCCAGAAGACCCGGTCATTGGCCAAGCCGGCTTTCTCCCCGTAAACCTGCATCCGGCCGGTGCGCGGATCGAGGCGCGTGATGCCGCCCGGACTGCTCCCCGCCCAGACGGCTCCGTCCGGGGTCGAGAGCACCGCCCGCACCCGGTTCCCCCCCAGCCCCTGTTCCTCCGACCAAGCCTGCCATCGTCCGCCGGCCAGCCGGTTGAGCCCCCGGTCGGTGGCGACCCACACTTGTCCCGCGGCGTCCCTCTGGATGCCCCAGGTGATGTCGCTGCTCAGCCCGTGGCTCTTGGTCCAGCTTTCCCATTCGTTGTACCCGACCCAGCGCACGAGGCCGGCGCCCTGCAATCCCACCCAGACATTCCCTTCGCGGTCCTGGTACATGCAGGAGGTAGAGTCCGCCGGGAGTCCCTCGGCCTCGCCGATGCGGCGCCAGGCGCCGGCCTGCTGGCGCGCCACACCGAGGTCGGTGGGTACGAACAGCCGCCCTTCCTGGTCCAGGAACAACGTGCCGAAATCACCCGACTGCGGCAGCCCCTCGTCACGGGCCACAAACCGTCCACCCCTCGGCCGCAGCAGCAGGCGACGGGAGCTGCGAATCCACAGGTTGCCGTTACGATCCGTGAGGATGGCATCCCAACGCTGTCCGCCGGTCAGAGGCTCGTCCCGGACCACCCGGATCTGATCTCCTTCCAGCCTGCACAGGTCGGTGTCGCATCCCAACCAAACCACACCTTGCGGGTCCACGTGGATGGCGTTGATGTTGGGTCCCGGCAGCAGGCGAAATTGCCGGCCCTGGCCCACCAGTAATCCCTTCGCCGTGCCGGCATATACGGGTCCGCCCGGCGCGGAATCCAGGCCGTGTCCGAGGATCTCGTAGGGCTCGGCCAACGCGACGGTTTCGAACCGCTCCCCATGCAGCCACGCCAGGCCCGCCCGCGTCCCCACCCACAGCGTTCCGTCGGCCGTTTCGTGCAGCGACTCGACGCGGGAGCTGGGCAGGCCTTCCTCCTTCGCGAACTTTCGAAAGAGGCGGCCGTCGTAGCGGTAGAGGCCGTTCTGGGTGCCTGCCCAAAGAAATCCGGTGCGGTCCTGCAGCAGGCAGTGCAGCGCCAGATTGCGCAGTCCCTCCGGTTGCCCGTAGAGTTTGAAGGCATACCGCTGGGCCAGCAGGGTTGACGGAAGCAGGGCCAACACCGCTACCTGGACAGGGCTCATCAAAGCTCTCATCGACCCACTTGGACGGGTTGCGATAGCATGAATATGGAGTCATACTTGGAAATATGAGAGTCGGCGAGCGTGGGCAGGTGACGATTCCTAAACCGATCCGGGAGCAGTTCGGGATCGGGCCGCGTACGGAGGTCGAGTTCGAGGTGGTGGAGGGCTCGATTGTGCTGAAGAAGAAGAAGCTGGACCTCGAGAAGTGGATTGGATATTGTCGTGACCGGTTCGACAAACTGGGCTACTCGTCCGTAGATGAGTACATCGAGGACATTCGGGGCCGGTGATCACTGCGGTCGACACGAACGTGCTGCTCGATGTCCTGCTGCCGAATCCTCGGTTCGCCGAGTTGTCGGCGAACGCCTTGGCAGGGTCGCGCAGGGCTGGGATCGTGGTGGTATGCGAGGTCGTTTACGCGGAGCTGTGCGGGGCTTTTGACGTGCAGGACGATTGTGATGCATTCCTGGAGGCAAGCGACATTCAGGTGGAGCCACTCGGCCGGCGCGCCTGCTTCGCAGCGAGCCGATTATGGGCGGCGTATCTGGAGCGCGGGAGCAAGCGGGAGCGGATTCTACCCGACTTTCTCATCGGAGCCCATGCCCAGACCCAGGCGTCGCGGTTGCTAACGAGGGATCGGGGATTCTACCATCAGATGTTCCCGGATCTGGTGGTGGTGGAGCCGGCGGGAGAGTGGTAGACTTCCCATCAGGGAGGATTCGATATGGGCGATAGTGTGAGCAGGCGGACTTTTCTGGGCGCGGCGGCGGGGGGTGCCTTGAACGCGGCGTCCTACTCGCGGGTGATCGGGGCCAACGACCGGATCTCGATCGGGCTGCTGGGATGCGGGGCGCGGAGCTCCGGACACCGGCGGATGGCCGCGGGCTCGGCGAAAGACATGAACGTGGAAATCACGGCCGTCTGCGACCTCTGGTCCGGAAACCGCGAAAGGGCCACGGCCGACGTGGAGAAGAAGTTCGAGCGGAAGCCGCGCGCGTTTCAGTATTTCGAACAGATGCTCGCCCTGCAGGATGTCGATGCCGTGATGATCGCGACCGGCGACTTCCAGCACGCCAAGCTGCTGGTGGAGGTGGTCCGGGCCGGGAAGGATTGCTACTGCGAGAAGCCCATGGCCAACGTGCTGGAGGAGGCTAAGCTGGCGCGCGACACGGTGCTGGGGTCCAAGCAGGTGGTGCAGATGGGTTCGCAGTGGGTGAGCGATCCTTACCAGAACGCGGTGCGGGATCTGGTACGGGCGGGGGTGCTGGGTAAGATTACGCGCATCGAGCAGGTGTGGAATAAGAACGAGGAGCGCTGGCGGGGGCGTCCGGAGGTGCAGGTCATTCGCGAATCAGAGACCGACTGGAAGCGCTGGCTGCTAGGCAAACCTTACCGGCCGTTCGATCCGCAGATGTATTTTGAATTCCGCCTCTACAAGGACTTCTCCAGCGGGATCGCCGACCAGTGGATGAGCCACGGCAGCGGGCTGGTCCACTTCTACATGGACGAGGATATCCCGGAGACCATGGTGGCCAGCGGCGGGATCTACGCGTGGCACGACGGGCGCGAGAATCCGGACACCTTTTCGGCGATGGCCACGTACAAGAAGGGATTTTCGTACGTTTACCAGACGCAATTTGGGAACAGCTTTGGGAGCCACTCGGCGATTATGGGATCTTCCGGGACGCTGTGGTCGGAGGGGGGCGAGGGAAGCCAGAAGTGGATGCTGACGCCCAAGGGTGGCCATCCGACCGACCGGAAGCCTCGTCCGGGCCACAAGCCGGTGGCCGAAGAGAAGGCCATCACGGTACCAGGGGCGCCGGCGCCGATGACCGACCCGAGCGATGACAGTAAGGGGCACTTCGATAACTGGATCGTCTCGATGCGGAAGCGCGCGACGCCGAACGGGCATATTCACACCGGGTTCAAGCACGCGGTGACGGTGATTATGGCGGCGCGGGCGTATTGGGAGGGGAAGAGGATGCGGTGGGACGCGCAGAAGGAGCAGATCGTCACCGGGTGACTTCGAAGCGGCCGCCCTACTTTTTCGGCTCGTTGGTCTTCTTGGGCTGGAGGAGGCGGTCCAGTAGGCCGGTGGCGGCTTCAGTGGCCCGCCCTCTCACCATCCGGCCCAGGTCCGGGTAGACCTTGGGAGACGGCACCGTCCCCCGCACCTTCACCGGCACCATCGCCTGGATCTGCCCGGCGCTGTCGGGCTTGCCGCCGAGGAGCGTGGCAAGCTGTCCGGTGACCTGGGTCTCCAGGTCCAGGCTCATCTCCTGCTCGAAGGTGAGATAACCCTGGCCGGTGGTCTTGGACTTGGCGTTTTCAAGGGCCAGGTTGGACAGTTGGAACTTTCCGCCGGCCACCTGGAAGCCAGTGCGGAACTTGGTGAAATCGGTCTCTCCCGCCGCCGGGGTCTCGCCGCTCAGCATCTTGCTGACGTGACGCTCGATCGAGCCGAGCAGATCGAAGACGGCGAACTTCCCTTTGTCGAGGGTCACGACGCCCTGACCGCTCAGCGAATTGCGGATCTCGGCGGCGTTGCGGCCGGCAAACTTGAGGTCGTATTCCGGGATCTGGGCGATGCCGGAGGCCTTGCCCTTGGCCTCCGTAAAGGCGGCGAGCATCTGGCCGACCTCGACGCCGCGGATCGCCCCGGTCGATTCTCCCTGGACGCGCGTGCCGTCATAGCGCACGTCGGCCTTGCCGGTCCAGCGGCCGTCGCCGAGCTGCAGGTTGGCATCTGTGATACGTAGTTCGAAGGATGGTGCGGTCAGGAGGCGTCGCGCGGTGAGATCGAGAGGCGCCTCGCCCCGCAGGGGGAGCCGGTTGGACTTATCCCGCCCCAGGTGGAAGTCCTTCACCGCGAACTTGCCCTTGCCGCGCAGGGTGCCCAGCAGGTCGCCCTGGAGGGTGGTATCGAAGTCGGCGCGGGAGGAAGCGTCGGGGGCGCGGAGCATGTCGCCGAAGAACTCCTCGCGCAAGGCCGCCGGCATCTCGGCCGGGGCCAACTGGACCACCAGGCGGCCGTTGGCGGGAAGGGACTCGGGCTTGGAAGGGCCGGCCCGGCCGTTGAACTCCACCTTCGAGGCCTGGCCGCCGAACAGCCGCGCCGCCACGCTCATCTTGCAGCTCTTGTCGTTCGCGAAGTCGGCCAGGGAGATGTTGACGTCGTTGAGCGTGAGAGCGGCATAGTGGACCGTGCCGCCGCGGATGGTGAGCGAGTCCACCGACACACCGCCGCCACTGCCACTACCACCCTTGCTGGCCCCGCTGCCACCGAAGGACGACATCAGAACTTCCAGGTTGCTGCGGCCCTTGCGGTCCTGCTCGACGCGTAAATTGGGGGCGCGCAGCGTAAAGCTTTTCACCTCGGGACGGCTGGAGAACAGCGAGAAAAGGCCTACCTGGGCGGAGACCTCCTGGGCCGTCAGGAGCGGCTGGTTCGAAAAGCCCGGGGGGTTCCCGATGGATACCTTCTGTAATGCGACCGACGGGCGGAACCGGAACCACTCCGCCAGGTCGAAGGACCCGCCGCCGGCCGAAACCGGCGCCCCCAACTGGGATTGGAGCGTCTCCGTCAGGGCCTTCACGCCGGAGCCGGAAAAGAGAAACTTACCGGCCAGTCCGGTGGCCAGCATTAGGCCCACGGGCAGACCTACGGCTCCGAGCACGATCTTCACCGGGGTTCTCATGCTCCGAGCGTACCATGTGCTAGGATCGACGGCGATGACCGAGGTGTTGGGGCACTACCGCATCCTGGAGAAGCTCGGAGCGGGGGGCATGGGCGAGGTATTCCGCGCCGCCGACACCAAGCTCGGCCGCGAGGTGGCGATCAAGGTGCTGCCCGAGGCCTTCGCCCGCGATCCTGAGCGGCTGGCGCGCTTCGAGCGGGAAGCGCGGGTGCTGGCCTCGCTCAACCATCCCAATATTGCCGCGATTTACGGGTTCGAGCAGGCTGAGGGCCTGCACTTCCTGGTGCTGGAGCTGGTTCCGGGGCCGAACCTGAGTGGTCCCGTGGAGGTGGATGAGGCGGTGCGGATCGCGATCCAGATCGCCGAGGCGCTGGAAGCGGCGCACGACAAGGGCATCGTCCACCGCCCGCCTGCTGTTCGAGGGCCAGTACTTCTCGTTCCCGGGCTTCATCAACCTCGACGTCGCCCCGGACGGCCAGCGTTTTCTGCTGCTCCAGGACGCCACCCCTGACGCCGCTCTGACCCAGATTCAGCTTATCCAGAACTGGTTCGAGGAGCTGAAGCAAAGGGTCCGGTAATGGACGTTGAGCGCACGATTGAGTCCATCCTGAACCGTCAGGCTCAAGCCGAAGTCGAAATGGCGGAGATCCGCGTCCAGCAGGCGAAGACCCTCCGCCGCCTCGACGCCTTTGGCAAGATCGTCACCACCGGGATGAAGATGCTGGTGAAATTCGAGAAGCAATCCCGCGAGCGCGACCGCGTCACCAACCACAAGCTCGATCTCCTCACCCGCAAAGTCGACCGCCTGGTCGACTCCCTCCGCCACGGCCGCAACGGCGGGAGCCGCTGAATCCCCAGACTACGGCCGCGGCACACGCACGTCGAAACCCTTCAGTTGCTCGACCACGAACGCATGCACCTCTTCGATCGTCTTGAAGGGGCTGGGGGCATGCCTCTCGACATCAAAACTCATATCCCCCGGTCCCCACGAGATCCAATCGACGCCCGGTTTGACGATATTCCGAACGTTGAGCGCCGCTCGAATGGTCTCGATCTGGAAACCTAACATCCCCGTGCCGTTCCACCACTGCGAGAATTTCAGGCGGTCCGTAGGCGGCTTTTCTCGGAATCGAAATTCTCCACCTCAGCTCCGATTGCCGAGAGGAGGGTAGTAGAAGTTGTTGATGGCCTCGTTCGCCGTCTCCACGTCGTTGACCAGCGGCACCAGGATCGACAGGACGCCAAAGTCCGCGAATCGGCCGGTCAGGAACGCCAAGCGGGGATGCTGGATACGGAGTTGCACGCCGGCTCCGAGCTCCTCCGCCAGCTTGCAGAACCTGACCAGCTCCCGCTCGTCGGTCAGGGGCCGGTGTTGGCCATCCAGGCTGAACAGGTCGACCTTGCCGTTTTTCTTGATGATTTCCTGGAGCTGACTGCGGGTGGACTCGATGGGCGCCGCAACCGTTCGGATCGGCTCGCCCTTGTGCATTTTCTCCTTCAGCGATCCGGGCTGCGGCTGGAATTGGCCCCAGCTCGGGGCTTGGCTCCAGGCGGCATGGCCGGCCGCTCCGGCTCCCAGGGCCACTCTGCTGAAAACTCTTCGGTTCATGGTCATGCACCTAAGGGGATGGCGGTTCCACACTACCACAGCGTGCTACGATGAGCGGCAAATTGATGGGAGCTCCTTCCGACTTCTACGCTGCCGCCGAGCGCCGCATCTGGCGATTCCAGTTGGGGCTGGCCATCCTGGGAACGGCCGGGGCGGGGTGGCTGGCCGGATGGCGCGGAGCGGCCGGATTCGCCGTGGGAGCCGCGGTTTCCAGCGTCAACTTCCTGTGGCTGAAGCAGGCGGTGGATGCGGTCGCCGAAAAGGCCACGGGGGCCGAAACCCGGGCTACCCGCAAGAAACGGAAAGCGCTGGTGTGGAAGTTTGTAGGACGCTACCTGCTGATCGGGGCGGCGGCCTATGGTATCCTGAAGTATACTGTCTGGGATATTCGGGCCCTGCTCGCCGGCCTGTTTTTGTTCGTCGCCGCGATCCTGGCGGAAATCTGTTTTGAACTATGGAACACGAGCAGCTCTGGTTCACCAAGCTCCTGAATGAGTACGCCGCCGGACCGGCTCACGCCGTATTAGGGATGGCCGGGGTCCAGGCCCACGATCCGGCGCATCCCTGGCAGGACTTCATCGCCATGCAGGTCCTGGTGGCGCTGGTGATTCTGGTGGTCTTCGCCGCGCTGAAGAGCCGGCTGAGCGTCGAGCGTCCGGGCAAGATGCAGCATCTTTTCGAGGTGCTCTACGGGTTCCTGGACGACCAGGGACACGAGATCGTGGGACACGGCTCGAAGCGCCACCTGCCGTTTTTCGGCACGCTCTTCTTCTTCATCCTGTTCTGCAATCTGCTGGGAGTCATACCGGGGTTCGAGTCCCCGACTATGTTTATGCCCGCCCCGGTACCCGCCGGATGCGCCATGGCCGCGTTCCTCTATTACAACATCGCGGGCGCCCGCGAGCAGGGGGTATTCAAGTACTTGGCCCACTTCGCCGGACCGGTCTGGTGGCTGGCTCCGCTGATGATCCCCATCGAGATCATCAGTCACCTGGCGCGGCCGATGTCGCTCACCATTCGTCTTTTTGCCAATATGTTTGCCGGCGAGCAGGTGACGGTGATCTTTCTGGGCCTGGTCCCGGTGGTCATACCCGCGATTTTTATGGGCCTGCATGTCTTCGTATCGTTCCTGCAGGCTTATATTTTTATGCTGTTGACGATGGTCTACGTACAGGGGGCCACCGCCCACGAACATTAAGGGCAGTGGCCAGTGGCCAGTGGTCAGTGACCAGTTGGGACTCGCGGTTGCTGAACACTGGCCAGTGGCCATTGGGCTTTATCCTCCCCCGCGTGAGACCGGCTGCCAGAGGATGACGGGAACCACCTCCGGGGGAGACATTCATACCAAGGAGAGAACGACTATGAGGCGAGTAGCTTCGATTTTGCTGTTGTTTGCCGCGCTGCTGTGCTGGACCGTACCGGTGTTGGCCGCGGCCGCCGACGGGACCCCGGAGGCGACCTACCACTGGGTAGCGATTACGGCGGGTTTTGCCATGGCTATTGCGTCCGGCCTCTGCGGGCTGGGACAGGCTAAAGCGGTGGCGGCGGCGGCCGAGGGCATGGCCCGCAATCCAGCGGCGGCGGCGCCGATCCGGTTCGCCCTGATCCTGGGATTGGCGCTGATCGAATCGCTGGCGCTTTACACGCTGGTGATCATCTTCCTGAAGGTGAAGTAACCCTAAGCCCGTGGCAGAATTGAGACCTGGCAAATTTGCCAGATTCTCAACCCACGCAGAATCAACGACTTGCCGTGGTGCAAATTTGCACCACGTGACTCCAGGGCACTTTTGCCAGGGGCTATGGGGGCGGATTTTTCGGTTTATCGAACCATCTCCCCTGGAAGTGTGGGCGGGCCTGCCGAGTTCCGGATAGGTGCAGAATGCCGGCCAGGGGCTGGCTGCGGCTCAGGGGGGCCGCCCCACATTTGCATCCCTCGTTGTGGGCGTACGGCCGCGTAGAGCTCCCTTACAGTCGCGGTTCGGTGGGGGACGGCGGGAGGAGGGCCTTGACGCCGGCGTAAGCGGCGACGCAGAAAGCGAAGTCGACCAGGAGGCCCAGGTCGACGGCGAAGGGCCGGTGGCGGACGGCGGCCGGGAGGTGGGGGAGCAGGGTGAAATAGACGGCGTTGCCGATTAAGATGCCGGCCAGCATTCGCCCCAGGCGCTTCACTCCGTATAATGTTCGCATGACTCGACGGGACTTCACACGGCTGGCGATCGCAGCGCCGCTGGCCGCCCAGACCAAGACAGCGCTGCGGATCATTGATCCGCACGTGCATGTGTGGACGCATGACCCCCGGTATCCTTGGGCCCCGCAGACGACTGCTCCGCCCCAGCAGGACGCCACCCCGGAGATGCTGTTGAAGCTGATGGAGGCCAACGGCGTCTCCCATACGGTGCTCATCCAGTTCATTGGGTATCGGTGGGATAACTCGTACGCGCGGGATTCGATCCGGAAGTATCCGGGGAAATTTCTGGGGGTGTGCCGGGTGAATCCGGAGAGTCCGGGGGCGCCGGACGATTTGTCGAAGCTGGTGAAGGAGGAGGGGTTTCGGGGGGTGCGGATCAGTCCGGGGGCGAACGCGTCGGGGGATTGGATCGGGGGGCCGCTGATGCCGCCGTTGTGGCGGCGGACGCAGGAGCTCAAGGCGCCGATGACGGTGCTGACGCAGACTTCGCGGTTGCCCCAGGTGGGGAAGCTGATCGAACAGTTCCCGGACCTGGACGTGGTGATCGACCACATGGCCGATTGCCCGCTGGACCGGCCGGAGGAATTGAAAAAGCTGCTGGATTTAGCGCGGTATCCGCGGGTGTTTGTGAAGGTCTCGCATACCTGGTCGATTTCCAAGCAGGAGTACCCGTATCGGGACACGCACGCGCAGGTGCAGAAGCTGTACGACGCCTTTGGGCCGCGGCGGCTGATGTGGGGTACGGACTGGCCGCTGGTGGAGCGCAACTGCGGCTACGCCAAGGCGCTGGCCTTGGTCCGGGACGAGATGGGGTTTCTGAACGCGGAAGACAAGCGTTGGATGCTCGCGCGAACGATCGAGCGGGTTTGGCCGTTCTCAGCCTGAGTACTCAGAACGCGTAGCGCAAGCCGAACTGGACCTGCCGGTTGTCGGCGGCGGTGCCGGTGATGCGCCCGAAGGTGCCGGTCCCCAGCGACGCCCCCGGGCTGCCAAACTGCGGGGTGTTGAAGGCGTTGAAGAACTCGGTGCGGAACAGCAACTGGTGGCGCTCCCGGTAGGGCATCCGGAAGGTTTTTTGGACCGACAGGTCGAAGGTTTTTAGTCCCGGCCCGACCAGCGGATTGCGCGGCGTGTTGCCGTAGGAGAACACGCTGTTGGTGAAGGCCGCGGTATTGAACCACCGCTGCGGGTCCTGCTGGGAGCTGGGGATGCTCATGGCCTGGCCGGAGACCAGGTTGGGACGCGCGGCGCCCACCGAGTCGTTGTTCTGGCTGTCGGCGGACTGGGTGATGCGGAACGGGGAGCCGGTCTGCAAGGTAATGATTCCGCCCAGCGACCAGCCTCCCAGAACGGTCTGCAACGGGCCCTTGAGCCCGCTGGTGAACGGGATATCCCAGACGTATCCGACCACCAGCCGCTGGCGGATGTCGAAAATGCTGCTGGCCTTCTCCGCCTTGCCGCGGTTGCGAACGTCCTGCGCCAAGGCCCGGCCGCCGTTGGTCTCGTCGTTCTGGTCGTCCAGCATGTGCGACCAGTTGTAGCCGGCGGTGAAACTCAGACCGTGAGCGAAGCGATGCTCGAACCGGGTTTGCAGGGCGTGATAGTTGCTGTTGCCGTCGGAGGTAACCAGGCGGATGCGGGCGAATTCCGGGTACGGACGCCGGGCCTGAATATCACCGGGTCCCGGATCCGGGCTGTTGAAGTTAAGCTGGCTGGAATCGAGGAACGTGCCTTTGGTCCCGACATAGCCGACCTCCAGGGCGTCGTTGCGGCCCAGTTGGCGGGACACCTGCAAGTTCCAGTTTTGCAGGTAGGGGTTGAAGTGGCGGCGGCCCGGGTCGATGGAAACCATGTTGTAAATGGGCCGCGAGGGGTACAGCGCGCGGGGCACCGGGGTCTGGATCGTCGCGACCGGATTACGGGCCGGGTTGATCACGGTAAGGCTGCCGGCGATGGGCGGATTCAACTGCAGCACGTTCACGTGGTCGAACTGGTTGACGGCGGTGAAGATGCCGTAGCCGCCCCGGACGGTGGTGCGGTCGTTGAGGCGATAGGCGAAGCCGAAGCGGGGAGCGAGGTGCCAGTGCTCGTTGATCCACATGTCGGCGACCGTCCCTTTGCCGTCGGCCGAAGTGCGCTTGTCTTCCGGCCAGAGGATGGGGCCGCGCGGGTCGAGGTCGAAGCGCAGGGTGCGCGTATTTCCATTGACGTCGTGGGGCATCCCCAACAGGTCGTAGCGGAGGCCCAGATTGAGGGTCAGGTTGGGGGTGACTTTCCAGTCGTCCTGGAAATAGTAGAACGTCCGCCATTGGCGGACGGCCGATACGGGCTGGCCTTCGGGCGTGAGGGTCTCGCGGGGGAAGCCCAGCATGTAGGCCGCGGCAGCGTTGCCGCTGATGTCGCTGGTGAAGCTGATCTGCCCGTAGGGCCAGTTGATGGTGTTGGCGTCGGAGAGACGCCGCTGGATGTCGGCGCCCATCTTCAGGGAGTGTTTCCCTTTGAAGATACTGAAGTTGTCTACGAACTGGACGGTGCGGGTGAAGTCGTAGTCGGAGCCTCCGCTTTCGCCCAGCCCCAGGAACCCGGAGATAACGAGGGAGGGGAAACCCGCCTCGCGCTGGGAAAGCTCGCGACCGTCCGGCCCGCCTTGGTTCAGGCCGGTGATCCCGATGTCCGAGGCCTTGAAGGCGGTGTCCTTGCGGGGATTGGTGGCGGTGCGGTTCCCGCGATGGTAGCCGAACCGGACCTCGTTGAGCCGCGTGGCGTTGAACGTATGCACGTGCTGGACCGAGACGTTCTGGTTCAGGTAGTCGGACTCGGACCGGAAGATCGGGATAGCCCCCACCACCGGCCGCCGGTAGTCCTGGAGCATGTAGTGGCCGGAGATCTGGTCCCTGTCCCCGAAGCGGTGGTCCCAGCGGGTCAGCACCTGGTCCCAGTTGGTGGTGGGCTGGGTGAGAAAGGCGTAATTGACGGCTCCGGCCTGGTTGGGCAGGGGCAGGTACGTATTGGCGAGATTAACAGAAACCGGGTTCAGGCGGCTGGTGGGGATGATGTTGTTGGAGAACGGGTCGCCGCTGAAGGGGTCGGTGATGCGACCGGACGTGGCGGAGAAGTCGCCACGGCGCTGCTCCGGGGTCAGCGTGATGTTGGTGCCGGCCGCTTCGCGGACGTCGCGCTGGCTCTCCCAGCCGGCCATGAAGAAAGTTCGGTCCTTGACCACCGGCCCGGAAACCACGGCGCCGTACTGGTTCCGGCGCAGGGCGTCCTTGCTAAGCTGCTTGGGCCGGAAGAAATTGCGGGCGTCCAGTTTGTCGTTCCGCAGGAATTCGTAGAGGCTGCCGTGCAGTTGATTGGTTCCCGACCGGAGCTGCACGTTGACGTTGGCCCCGGCGTTGCCGCCGTACTCGGCGGTATAGTTGCCGGTCTGCACCTTGAACTCCTGAATGGCGTCCAGCGAAGGGAACATAGCCACGAAGGCCCACCGGTTGGTGGTGGCGGAAACGCCGTCGAAAGAGAGGGCCATGGTGGTGTCGCGGGTTCCGTTGGCTTTCAAGATGCTGTACTGCGCGGAAGTCCGCAGAGTGACTCCCGGCGTGAGGGCGGCCAAGTCGAGGAAACGGCGCCCATTCAAGGGGAGGTTGATGATCCGCTCCTGGGAAACCACCTCGCCGAGGGCCGCGCTTTCGGTCTGCATCAAGGGGACCTCGGCGACGACCTCCATGGTCTCGACGACCTGGCCGAGTTGCAGAGCGAAGTTGATGCGGCCCTGCTGGCCGATCTGGAGGACCACGCCGGTCCGGCGCTCGGAGCGGAAGCCGGGGGCCTTGACCTCCACGCTGTAATCGCCCGGCAGCAGGTAGCGGACCTCGTAGGCGCCATCGGCGCTGGTCCGGAGCGTGCGGGCAAAGCCGGTGGCCGGCTGCAGGATGGTGACCTCGGCCCCGACCACTACAGCGCCGGTGGGGTCGCTAACCACCCCGAGAATGGCGGTGTCGATCGTCTGAGCCGGGAGCGCTCCGGATGCAGCCGCCAGCAGAAGCACTACCAACCAAACTGTGAACTTGCTTCTTAGCATCATAAGAGATCAACCTCGTTTAGCAAAGACCGATACAAGTATCTTACCACGCCCGGCCTCATTCCTGGAAGTGGATTTGGGAGATGACCAGGTCGGGGAGGACTTGGTTCCAGGTGGACGGGACGTTGTCAAAGGCGAGATCGAAGGACCGGGTCTGGCCGGCGGGGACGGGCCCCGTTTTGCGGCCCACGACAGCTACCCGCTCGCGGGAGACGACCTGGCCGGAAAAGTCGTGGAACAGGCAGTTGATCTCGACCAGTTGGAGTGTGCGAGGACCGTTGTTGGTGAGCTTGCCGGTGATGTTCATGATGGTGTGGCCGAGATAGTTCTCGGCAGCCTTCATGTCTACGTCGGTGAGCTGAAGGTGCGGGAGGTAGGCGGTGGCCTCCTGGGTGAGGACGGGCACTTCGCGAGTGCGGTTCTTGGACCTTTGGTAGAGGAAATAGCCGCCGGCGCCACCGACGACAAGGAGGATAACGACTGCTTGAACGGGCAGACTCAGGCGCACCAAGTTCTGGATTGTACCAGAGGCCGGTCCTACCCGCCGGAAGCGACCCAGTAAAGCACAGTGAACAGGCCTGCGGCAGAGGCAAGAGTGAGGACCGTCGTGATCACTTTGCCTTTGATTTCTTCCTTGTCGAGGACCTTTTTGTCAGAGATATACTCGAACATGCGGCACCCCTTCTAAACTGGAGTCTACGCCTCCGCTATAGCACGCAGATCACCAAAGCGGCGGCGCACAAAGTCAACCGACACACAGCGCCCGAAGGCGCGGGTGGCCAGGGGGAGGGCCCTTTGGCGCAGTAGCCCCACACCCAGTGCGTAATAGTTCTCAGGGGTGGCGGCGCCGCGGGCGATGGCTTGGCGGAGGCGGAGAAGACCGTCGGAGAAGCGGTTCCTTTCCAGATCCACTTTACCCAGAATGGAGAGTCCGTCGGAGGCGAACGGCTCGGCGAGGTGCGGGAGGACCTGGTGGAGGAGTTGCTCGGCGGGGTCGAGGTGTTGGAGGTAGTAGAGGGCGACCGCCTGTCCGTAGGCGGCCAGGGGAGAGGGGGGCGCGTGACGGAAGGCCGCCAGTGCTTCCAGCCAGCGCTCGGTGCGCAGGAGCACCAGGCCGCGGCGGACGCCGCCGCGGGAGCGAAGGTCCGGGGGGAGCGTGGCGGGAGACGGTGGGGGCAGAGGGGTCCGCTCTTCGATGGCGGCGAGCAGGCGGGCCAGGGCCCAGGGGGCGTGGGGAAGGGGACCGGCGAGGAGGGGCGCGGCGGCAGCGGCATCGCTCAGGCGGATCAGGCAGGCGGCGAGGAGGAGGGCGGCATGGTGGTTGCCCGGGTGGAGGAGTTGGCGAGCTTGGGTGAACTGGCCGGCGTCGTAGAGCAGGCGGGCGAGGAACAGGGGGCCGGGGGCGGGCTGGGCGCGGTGGAAGCGCAGGTGAGCTTCGTCGAAGCGGCCCAGGTCGGACAGGGCCATGGCGCTCCAGAGCCAGGCGCCGCGGTCCTGGGGGTGGGCGGCCAGGACCTGGTCGTAAAGGGCGAGGGCCTGGCGCGGGGCGCCGCGGTCGGCGTAGCGCTGGGCCCGGCGGAGGAGGCGAAGCCTCATGACGCTCCCCATTCTACGTGTTATCCTCCGAAAATGATGGCTTGGCTGCTGCTGTTGGCGGAGGTCGCGACCATTGTGGCCTTTACGGAAGGTCCCACGGTCGATGCCTCGGGGAACGTATATTTTACTGATACGCAGAACAGCCGGATCATGAAGCTGTCGACTGACGGGACGCTGGCGACGTTCCGGCAGCCTAGTAACCAGGCCAACGGGCTGGTGTTTGACGCCCAGTGGCGTCTGCTGGCGTGCGAGGCCCAGCCGCCGCGGGTGACCCGCACCGATATCCAGACCGGGAGGGTGGAGGTGCTGGTGGAGCGGTACGAGGGACGGCCCTTGAACGGTCCCAACGACATCACCGTCGACGGGCGGGGGCGGGTCTACTTTACCGATCCGGGGAATCCCGGCGGGGGGCCGGGGGGCAGCTCCGTGTATCGGATCGATCCGCAGGGGCGGGTCGCGCGGATACTGGCCGCGCCCGACATCCAGCGGCCCAACGGGCTGATTGTCGCGCCGGATGACAAGACCTTCTACCTGGTGGAATCGAACGGTTTGGAGAAGGGGGCGCGGGTGATCCGGGCCTACGATTTGCAGGCCGACGGCAGCGTCTCCAATATGCGCGTGTTCCACAACTTCTATCCCGGCCGCAGCGCCGACGGCCTGTGTATCGACTCGCGGGGGAACGTGTACGCGGCGGCGGGCCTGCATCAGAGGCGGGGCACCAGTGAGACACTCGATACCAAGCCGGGGGTGCATGTTTTTTCGCCGGGGGGGAAACTGCTGGAGTTCATCCCGATACCCGAGGACACGATTACGAATTGCGCCTTTGGGGGGCCGGATCTGAAGACGCTGTACGTGACGGCGGGCAAGACGCTGTTCCGGCACCGGGTGACGATCGAGGGGACGCGGCGATGAGGGAGCTAGGGGCCGATGTTCTGGTCCGGGCGGCGCGCATCCGGCTGCTGCTGATGGACGTCGACGGGGTCATGACCGACGGCCTGCTGCATTACACTGCGAACCCCGCCGGCGAGATGGTCGAGACCAAGGCGTTTAACACCCAGGACGGGATCGGGCTGCAGTGGGCCAACTGGATGGGCCTCGAAACCGGACTCATCAGCGGGCGGGAATCGGAGGCGGTGGTGACGCGGGCGCGGCAGTGCAAGATGAAATATATCCGGCAAGGACATATTGAGAAGATTCCGATCTGGGAGGACATCCTGGCGGCGGCGAGGCTGGGCGACGAGCAGGTGGCGTTCATCGGCGACGACCTCACGGACGTGCCGCTGCTGCGGCGGGCGGGGTTCCGGGCGGCGCCGGCCAACGCGCGGCCGGAGGTAAAACCGCTGGTGGACCTGGTGACCGCGGCGCGGGGAGGCGACGGGGCGGTGCGGGAGGTGATCGAGGTGCTGTTGCGGGCCCAGGGCAAGTGGGCCGAGATCTTGCGCAAGTATGGCGTCCCCGAAAGCTAAGCCGGCCCCGGCCCGGACGCCGGCCGCTCGGCCGGCGCGGAACTGGGCGCGCTGGTATGGGCCGGCCCTGGTCCTGCTGGGGGTGGTCCTGTACTGGAACGCGCTGCACGGGCCGTTTCTGTTCGACGACGTGGACATCAAAGAGCCCCGTACCTCGGTGCGGCAGCAGAACTGGTCCATCATTTTGCAGGGGCCGCGCCCGCTGCTGATCGCCTCCTATGCGTTGAATTACCGCTGGGCGGGAAGACAGTTCCGGGAGTTTGACTTCCACGCGGTGAGCTTGGCGCTGCACCTCCTCAACGCCATTATCTTGTGGCTGGCGCTGCGGCGAATCGCGGAGCTGCCCAAGGTGGTGGTGTGGGCCACGCCCCTGCTGTTTCTGACGTCGCCGATTCAGACCGAGTCGGTGGCGTATATCTCGAGCCGTTCGGAGCTGCTGGCGGCGACGTTCTATTTGCTGGCGCTGCTGGTGTTTGTGTCGTCGTGGCGGGAGAAGCATCCCTGGGTAACGGCGGGGCTGGTGGCGTTGTGTTACGGGTGTTCGGTGACCAGCAAGCAGCACGGCCTGACGCTGCCGGGGGCGCTGCTGCTGGTGGACTACTTCCTGCTGGCCGGGCGCGACTGGCGGCGGATGAAACGAAACTGGCCGATCTACGCCACCCTGGTGTTTCTCATGGTGACCGGAGGCTTCGTGGTGGTGCGGGCCGTGCTGAAGGTGCCCTCGGCGGGGTTCTACCTGAAGGAAGTCACCTGGAAGGACTACCTGTTCACACAGTTCCGCATGTACTGGCTGTATTTACGATTGCTGGCCGTGCCGTTCGGATTGAACGCGGACTACGACATCCAGCCGTCGCGGACCCTGTGGCAGCACTTTTCGTGGCTGGGGCTGGCCGGGATCGTGGCCCTGGTGGGGGCGGCGGCGAGGTTCCGGAAACGGTGGCCCCTGGTGTCGTTCGGGATTCTGTTCTTCTTCCTGACGCTGTTCGTGACCTCCAGCTTCTATCCGCTGCTGGATTACGCGGCGGAACGGCGGCTCTATCTGCCCTCCATCGGGTTCCTGGTGGCGGCGCTGGGCCTGGTGGTCCACCGGTGGGGGGAGACGCGCCGTGTGGTGGCGGGGCTGGCTCTGGTGACAGCCGTGTACGGGGCGGGTACGTACCAGCGGAACCAGGTGTGGGCCGATCCGCTGGAGTTGTGGCGGGATACGTCGGAGAAGTCGCCGGGTAAGTGGCGGGCGTTTGCCAACCTGGGTCGCGAGTACTCGGATGGCAAGCAGTTTACCGAGGCCGCGAAGGCGTACCAGACAGCGGTGGAGCTGGCGAGCGCGGCGAGCCAGCAGGATCGGGCCGAGCTGTTGAGCAACCTGGGGTCCACCTACGCCAATCGGGGCCTGTACACGCAGGCGGTGGAAATCTACCAGGAGGCCCTAAAGCTCTGGGGAAGCGCGCGCCTGTGGACCAACCTCGGGGTGGCCGAGATTCGCATGGGGCGGCCGGAGGGATGGGAAAAGCTCCAGAAAGCCATCGACATGGACCGGATGTCTTGGGAGCCGCATTTCGCCCGGGGGAACCTGTACTACCAGATGAGACGATACGATGACGCGATACAGGATTACCAGCGGGTCCTGCGGCTGCTGCCCGACCATCCCGACGCGCAGTATAATTTGAAGGCCGCTCTGGCCATGAAGATGCGAGAGCGGAAATAGGACAGGGAGGTTTTTATGCGCATGAAGCCCGCCGTGGAAAGGCTGCTGGATCGCCGGAGCTTCTTCCAATCGGCCGCCGCGCTGGGGGCGGGACTGGCCCTGACCAATGAGGAGCTGGAAGCCTACCCGCAAAACGTCCAGCGCAACTCGAAGCCCAGCGAGCTGCGGATCACCGACCTGCGCACGGCCACCGTGGCGCGGGCACCAATGACCTGCCCGCTGATCCGGATCGACACCAACCAGGGCATCTACGGCCTGGGCGAGGTGCGGGACGGGGCGTCCAAGAACTATGCCCTGGTTCTAAAGAGCCGGTTGCTGGGGGAGAACCCCTGCAACGTGGACAAGATCTTCCGGAAGATCAAGCAGTTCGGCGGACACGCGCGGCAGGGCGGCGGCGTATGCGGCGTGGAGATGGCCCTGTGGGACCTGGCCGGGAAAGCCTTCGGCGTGCCGGTGTACCAGATGCTGGGCGGAAAGTTCCGCGACCGGATCCGGCTGTACGCCGACACCGACACGTCCCGGGACGCCAAGGAATTCGCCGCGCGGCTGAAGGAGCGCCGGGACCGGGGTTACACGTTCCTCAAGATGGACCTGGGGGTACAGTTGGTGTCGAACAAGCCGGGCACGGTGACACGGCCCCTGGGAGAGACGCCGGGGCAGGGCGTGCAGCATATGTTCACCGGCATGGAGGTCACCGAGAAGGGCATCGCGCTGATGTGCGAGTACGTGGCCATGGCGCGGGAGGCCATCGGCATGGAGGTCCCGCTGGCGGCCGATCACTTCGGTCATATCGGGGTGAATAGCTGCATCCGGCTGGGCAAGGCACTGGAGAAGTACAACATGGCCTGGCTGGAGGACATGATTCCCTGGCAGCACACGGCGCTGCTGAAGAAGATCAGCGACGCCGTGGATATACCGATCCTGACCGGCGAGGACATCTATCTAAAGGAGCCCTTCGCCGAGCTGTGCCGCGAGCACGCCGTGGATATCATCCATCCGGATCTGGCGACCTCGGGCGGGTGTCTGGAGACCAAGAAGATCGGCGACCTGGCCCAGGAGTACGGCGTGGCCATGGCCATGCACTTCGCGGGCACGCCGGTATCGTGCATGGCGAACGTGCATTGCGCGGCGGCCACGGAGAATTTCCTGTGCCTGGAAAATCACTCGGCGGATGTGCCGTGGTGGGAAGATCTGGCGACCGGGATTCCGAAGCCGATCGTGGACAAGGGCTATATCAAGGTGCCGGAGCGGCCGGGCCTCGGGGTGGAGCTGAACGAGGAGGCGGTCAAGCAGCACCTACTGGAGCCGGGATACTTCGAGCCGACGCCGCAGTGGGACAAGGACCGGACGAACGACCGGCTGTGGTCGTAGGGGAAAGCAGTGGCCAGTGGCCAGTGACCAGTGACCAGTGGCCAGTGGGGCAGGGCAAAGCAGACGTGGAGCTGAACGAGGAGGCGGTCAAGCGACACCTGCTGGAGCCGGGATACTTCGAGCCGACGCCGCAGTGGGACAAGGACCGGACGAACGACCGGCTGTGGTCGTAGGGGAAAGCAGTGGCCAGTGACCAGTGACCAGTGGGGCAGGGCAAGCAGACAAGGTTCCCTTCTCATCCTACCCCCCTTTGCGGTATACTGGGGGCATCACCGCCAACCCCGGCGGGCCCCCCGTCCCCCCCGCGGGCCCGCCCCCCCTATTATGCTGGCCGCACCCCCAACCAGGGGAGGGGGTTTTTTTTGTTTTTTTCGGGGTCTGG
>JBGOUV010000468.1:0-4723 GCA_041477815.1 Terriglobia bacterium
ACGATGCTGCGGGTGCGGGGGTCGTCGCCGAAGTAGTCGATCAGGTCGCCCCAGCCGATGTCCAGCATGGAACCGGTGGAGACGAAAGCGCTGAAGCCAACGGCCTCGCGGAGGCTCCAGTCGAGGATGGCGGTCAGGAGGGCGCCCGACTGGCTGATGAAGGCCACCGAGCCGGAGCGGGCGATGGTGGTGGCGAAGGTGGCGTTGAGGCCGCTGGGGGGGCACATCACCCCGAGACAGTTGGGGCCGACCAGGCGCAGGCGGCCGCGGTGGGCGGCGTCGAGGATCTGGCGCTCGAGGTCGGCCCCCTCGGGTCCGGTTTCTTTGAAACCCGCGGAAATGATGACCGCGCCCTTGACGCCTGCTTCCACACACTGGCCAATGATGGCCGGGACGGAAGGCGCGGGGGTGACCACCACGGCCAGGTCGACCGCGTCCGGAACGTCCTGGATGGAGGAGAAGGCGCGGATGCCCAGAACGCTCTTGCGCTTGGGGTTAACCGGATAGACCGTGCCGCCGAAGGGAGTGGCCAGGAGGTTGGCCAGGATGGTGCGTCCGACCGAGCCGGGGTTTTCGGTGGCGCCGATGAGAGCGACGCTGGACGGAGAGAAAAACACGTCGAGCGGCTGCTCGCGGCGGCGGAGAAGATGGGCGGGCTCGGCGCCGGACTTACCCGCCTTCATCACGCCGCTTCCCTCTCGAAGTGGGCCTGGCAACGGACGCAGCGCTCGGTCCAGGGGACGGCGGCGAGACGCAGGGGACTGATTTCTGCGCCACAGTCCGCGCAGCGGCCGAAACCGTCTTCGTGCAGGCGGGCCAGGGCGCGCCGGGCGGCGACGCAGGTTTCCCAGCGGATATCCTCATCGACATGGGCGACATAGCGGTTATGCAGCTCGGTGGCCTGCTCTTCCCAATCGGCTAAAGGAAGGGGTTCCTCCACGGTTGGGGTCTGGCAGTGGCAGTCTTGCACGATCTGACTGAGGACCTCCAGGTAGCTATCGTTGGATTTCATGAAACACCCCCTGTGGAGGAAAGACCTGAGCAAGTGGAGTGCCAAGACTACTTCAGGTTGAACTTCTTCATCTTGTATCGGAGGGTGTCGCGGGTGACCCGGAGGAGGCGGGCGGCCTGGGTTTGGTTGCCGCCGGTTTTTTCGAGGGCCTGGACCACGAGCATACGCTCGTTATCTTCGAGAGACAGGCCGCTGGCGGGAATCTCGGTGGGGGTGACGGCGGCGGAGGAAGCGGGTCTGGAATCGGTGCGAACGACGGCGATCGGAAGGCTGGGCGGGGTGAGCTGGGAGCTTTCTTCAAGGATCATGGCCCGCTCGACGGCGTTGCGGAGCTCCCGCACGTTGCCGGGCCAGTCGTGGTTCAGGAGCAAGGCCTGGGCCTGGGAGGAGATGCCTTCGATGGAGCGCTTGAACTTCCGGTTATAGTGCTCGATGAAGAAGCGGGCGAGGGGGAGAATGTCCTCGGTACGGTCGCGGAGGGGCGGGATCACAATCTGGATCACGTTGAGCCGGTAATACAGGTCCTGGCGAAAAGCGCCCTCGCGGACGGCCTCGCGGAGGTTCTTGTTGGTGGCGGTGATGAAACGAAGGTTGAGGTTGATATCGCGCAGGCCGCCCAGGCGGCGGAAGCTCTGTTCCTCCAGGACCCGCAGGAGCTTGGCCTGAACGACCAGGGGGATTTCGCCGACTTCATCGAGGAAGAGCGTGCCCTTGTCGGCCAGCTCGAAGATGCCGCGTTTTTGGGAGCGGGCGTCGGTGAAGGCGCCCTTTTCGTAGCCGAAAAGCTCGCTTTCGAGCAAGGTCTCGGGGATGGCCGCGCAGTTGATGGCAATGAAGGGCTCGGCCTGGCGCATACTCTGGTAATGGAGGGTCTTGGCGACGAGGTCCTTGCCGGTGCCGTTCTCGCCTTCGAGGAGTATGGTGGTGGCCTCGGTGGCGGCGACGCGGCGGACGAAGTTCAGCACCTCGCGCATGGAGGGGGACTCGGCGACGACCTCGCGCTTTTGGGGGGCGGCCTCCTCGGTGATGTCCTTGACCGTGGCCACCACGCCCTCCAGCCGGCCGTCGTCGCCGAAGAGCTGGGAGGTGCGGATAACGGCCAGGCGCTCCTGTCCGGAGGCGGTGTGCAGGCGCACGGTAGAATAAGGACCGGATTGGGCCTGATTGAGACCTACCAACATGCCGCAGCCGGGCTCGCACACCCCGCACCGGAAGACGTCGCGGCAGGACTTGCCGATCATATCGTCGGCGGTCAGGCCAAAGAGATTTTCGGCGGCCTTATTGACGCCGGTTATGACCAGGTCGGGATCGTAGAGGACCAGCGCGTCGGAGAGATGGTCGAATACAGCGGCCAAGACGCCCGTCTTGTTCCAGGGCGGACCCAGGCGCGACAGGGTAGAGACGCTCACTCCCTCCAGTGTAGCGCAGGGGGGCGTCCCGGAGCAAATAGGACTGGCGATCCGATTGCAGTGGGAACAGGCGGAGGCGGGTCGTGCGCAGCGGAATGCCAGAGCCGGGGAGGCCGCGAGTCCAATTGGCGCTGGGCGACCGTGAATTTTCGCAACGGCTGCGGGGAGCGTTGTTGCACGAACCGGCGTTTCACGGGTGGCGGGTGGACTGTTGCCTGGAGAGTCCGGACGTGAACCAGCCCGGGGTAGTGGTGGTGGATACCGTAACGCTGGGCCGGCTGGGTAGCGGGATTCCACAGCCGGAGCGGGTGGTTCTGATCACCCAGCGGAATCCGCAGGAGTTGGCCCGGGCGTGGGACGCGGGCATTGTGTCTGTGATATATGAAGATGAGCCGCTGAGTATGGCGATGCTGGCGGTAATGGCCGCCCGGTTCCGGGCGGTTGGTCGTCCACACTAGAGGGTTGTCAAGCACTGCCCCGCGACGGTAAGGGGGGTGAAAAAGACCGTTGAAACCTCGTTTGTGATCGGCCTGTAAACGTGGGGCGGCCCGCTGGGCCGGCCTGCCGAATTCCAGGTAGATGGACCAAGCCGGCCAGGGGGCCGGCTGCGGCCCAGGGGGGCCGCCCCACGGTCGGCTCGATGCGGGACTGAAAGGGGGTTCTAGGCATCGTTTGGGGGATTTGACGCATCACATGTAAGAACGAACACAAGGAGGAAGCCTATGCCGAGCGTGTCAATCCAAAAAGTCCGGAGGGCGGAGGCCACGCCAGCCGGGGTTCTGGAGCCGGTTCGCAGTCTGTTCGAGGAGGTCCGGCGGCGGGCCTATGATCTGTTTGAGCAGCGGGGCTACGCCGAGGGTTGGGAAGTGGAGGACTGGCTGCGAGCGGAGCAGGAACTGCTCTGGTCGCCGTTGTCGGAGGTGGTGGAGACCGACAAAGAGATCCAGGTGCGGGTGGCGGCGCCGGGGATGGAAGCCAAAGATCTCCAGGTGACGGCGGCGCCGGAGTGGGTCATGGTGCAAGGAGCAGCCTCTCGGAAACGGGAGAAGCAAGCGGGCACGGTGCGATTCAGCGAGTTCAGTGGCAGGAAGCTGTACCGGAGGCTGGAGTTGCCGGCGCCGATTGACGTGGAGGCCACCAAGGCACGGCTGGAAAAGGGGATAGTGGAGATTCGGGCGGTGAAGACGGTCGCGGCAGTAGGGCCGAAGAAGGACCGAAAGAAGAAAGCAGCGCGAGCCTAAGGGGGAAGGGTGCCGGATAAAGTCGCCTACTTTTCGATGGAGATCGCGCTGGATCCGGCGATCCCCACCTACAGCGGCGGTTTGGGAGTGCTGGCGGGGGACACCCTGCGGGCGGCGGCGGACCTGGGAGCGCCGATGGTGGCGGTGACGTTGCTCCACCGCAAGGGATACTTCCGGCAGCGGCTGGATCCCCTAGGGGCTCAGAGCGAGACCGCGGAGGTGTGGCACCCCGAAGAAATGCTGGACCGGCTGGAACCGGCGGTGACCGTAACGCTGGAAGGGCGGGCGGTGGAGGTGCGGGCCTGGCAGTTTACGGTCAAAGGCGTCCGGGGGCATGCGGTGCCGGTGTACCTGCTGGACACGGGGAGCGGGGAGAACAGCCCGTGGGACCAGACCCTGACCGACAGCTTGTACGGAGGCGACCTGCACCTCCGGTTGTGCCAGGAGGCGATCCTGGGAATAGGCGGGGTGGAGATGCTGCGGGCGCTGGGGCATGCCGGCCTGGTGAGCTACCACATGAACGAGGGCCACTCGGCGCTGTTGACGCTGGCCCTGCTGGAGCGCCGGCTGGAGGGTAGCGGCCTGGCCGCGGTGACGGAGCAGGATGTGGAGGCGGTCCGGCGACACTGCATTTTTACTACCCATACGCCGGTGCCGGCGGGCCACGACCGGTTTCCCAGGGAGATGGTGCGGCAGGCGCTGGGCGACGAGCGCCTGGCGGCCCTGGAGGCGACCCACTGCCTGCCCGACAACGCCCTGAACATGACGTTCCTGGCGCTGCGGCTGTCCCATTACGTCAATGGCGTAGCTATGCAGCACGGAGAGGTGTCGCGGGGGATGTTCCCGCACTATCCCATCAACGCCATCACCAACGGGGTGCATGCGGTAACCTGGACGTCGCCGCCCTTCCGGGAATTGTATGACCGGTACGTGGCAGGATGGCGGCAGGACAATTTGTATTTGCGATACGCGGTCGGGATACCGCTGGAGGACATCCGGGCGGCCCACGCGGTGGCCAAGCGGGAGCTGGTGCAGCGGGTGCAGCGGATGTCCGGGGTGAC
>JBGOUV010000413.1:0-5862 GCA_041477815.1 Terriglobia bacterium
CGTCAAGGCCGGTTTGGTGCGAGGCATGATTCAAGGGTAGCCGAAGCCGGCCAATATGTAAAGCTATTTGCTGGACACTACACTAGTATCCAGTGGTCGTCGCCGGGCGATTCTTCCTTCCCGGGCAACCCGTGATAGGACGTGTGGAGCTGGACGCCGTCGGGCTCCCAGTTGCGGCCGCCGGTCCACCAATCGGCGCGGATAAAGTTGAGCATGGCGCCGATCACGTTCATCTCGAAGCCGTAATAGTTGCGCCGCTCCGGATTCGGACGCAGGAAGATCTCCACGCAGTCATCCAGCGACACCGGGCCGTGGCGCGCGGTGACCTTAGCGGAGATGTGCCGGTCGTGGCAGTAGAAGCCGGCGTAGAGGTTCTGGTCGTCCCACAGCAGGCGCACTTCCGTCTTCTCTTTCTCGCCGCTGGTCCACCAGTTGAAATGGAAGCGGTCGATGCGCCGGGCCGCCCGCCAGGCCGGCTCGTCGAGTTTGCCATCGATCACCACCGGTCCGGGCGCGCGGCGGATGTCGTACTTCGGGAAGTCCGCGGCCGCGACCCCGGCCACCGCCGGGACCAGCAGCGTCACGATTCTCTTCACGAACGGCAGCAAAGCAGGAGGATTATAGCCTAGGATAGAGGATGTTATGAGGTTTATCATCTGGGTTTCGCCATGTTCAACCGGAGAACATTTCTCAAGCACCTCGGCGGATCGTCGTTAGCGCTGGCGCAGTCCCCCCCGGCCAGGTCCGGGGTGGTCTGGGACCTGCACTGCCACCTGACCTCCGCCGCCGGAGACACCCCCGAAGCACGCATGGAGTACCTGATCCGGTTCATGGACCGGCTGGGGATTGACCGGGTGATGCTCTCCCTCGGATATCCGCTCCTCGAAGACCCTCCCCCCCAGCAGCTTCGCGAGGAGAACGATCAGGTGCTAAAGGCCATCCAGCGCTTTCCCGACCGCACCCTGGGCTTTGTCTATCTGAACCCGAACCACGTCGCGTTCAGCCTCCAGGAGTTTGATCGCTGCGTACGCGACGGGCCCATGGTGGGCGTCAAGCTGTGGGTGGCCAAGCGCTGCAGCGCTCCGGAGCTCGATCCGATCGTCGAGCGGGCAGCCGCAATGCAGGCGGTGATCCTGCAGCACACCTGGCTGAAGGTGAGCGGCAACGGCGCGGGCGAATCCACGCCCTACGACTTGGTGGCGCTGGCCCGGCGGCATCCCCAGGCCGCCTTCGTCGACGCCCACACCGGCGGAGATTGGGAGCTCGGCATCCGCGTCATTCGCTCCACCAAGAACGTCGCCACCTGCATGGCCGGATTCGACCCCACTTCCGGCTCCGTAGAAATGGCAGTGCGCGAGCTCGGCGCGGAGCGCGTGGTCTACGGCAGCGATGCCGCCGGCCGGAGCTTCGCCTCCCAGCTCGGCAAGGTCCGGGGAGCCGAAATCCCCGAACCGGCCCGCAGGCTCATCCTCGGCGAGAACCTGCGCCGCATGCTGACGCCGGCTCTGCGCGCGAAAGGACGCCCGTTGTGATCATCGACGTGAACGTGAGCCTCTCGCGCTGGCCCTTCCGGCGGCTGATCGGGGACGAGCCGGCCGAATTGGTGGCCCGGCTACGGAAGAAGAACGTCACGCAGGCCTGGGCGGGCACCTTCGACGGCCTCCTTCACAAGGACCTCGCCGCCGCCAACGCCCGCCTGGCGCGGGACTGCCGCACCCATGGTCCCGGCTTTCTGGTGCCGTTCGGCTCCGTGAATCCCAAGCTTCCGGACTGGCAGGAAGACCTGCGGCGCTGCCACGAAGTACATAAGATGCCGGGAATCCGGCTGCATCCTAACTATCACGGGTACCAACTCGAGGACCCGGCCTTCCGGGAGCTGTTGAAGCTGGCCGCCGCCCGGAAGCTCCTCGTGCAGCTTGCCCTGTGCATGGAAGACGTGCGCGTCCAGCACGCGCTGCTGCAGGTGCCGCCGGTGGATTTCACTCCCCTGGCCGACCTGGTGGCGGCGGAGCCGCAACTGCGGCTGGTCATTCTGAATTCCAATCCCATCCTCCCGGTCGAGAGGCTGCAAAAGCTGTCCGCTGCGGGCGAAGTCTATTTTGACTTCGCCACGCTGGAGAGGGTGGGGACCGTAAACCGGCTGGCCGCGCAGGTTACCTTTCCGCGGGTGCTCTTCGGCTCCAACTACCCGTTGTATTATTTTGAGTCCGCGCTGCTGAAGGTGCAGGAGGCCGGCCTGACGGAAGCGCAGAAGAAGACCGTGCTCGAGGAAAATGCCCGGCGGCTCCTGGCGAGGTGATCCGTGCGACTGACGACCCTGGCGCTGCTGTGTTCGATGGCGCTCTCCGCCCAGGACCCGTTTCTCAAATGGATGGACCAGATCGCGCAGCAGCAACTGGCCCGCCGCGAGAGCGCCATCGCCGCCATCCGCACCACCGCCGACGCCGACCGCCGCCGGCAAAGGGTTCGGGCCGAGCTCCTGGAGATCCTGGGCGGCCTGCCGGATTACCACGGACCGCTGAACGCCCGCATCACCGGCCGCCTTACTAATGCGTCCTATACGATGGAGAAGGTCATCTTCGAGAGCCTGCCGCGTTATTTCGTCACCGCGAACCTCTACCGGCCCAACCGGCCGGGCCGCTATCCGGCGGTGCTGATGTCGGCCGGACACACCACGCTCGGCAAAACCGAGAACCACCGCATGGCGGCCAACCTGGCGGCGAAGGGATTTGTGGCCCTGGCCTACGATCCGGTGGGACTTGGCGAACGCATGCAGGCCTACGACCGCCGTGTGGGCCGGGGAATCGCGGGCTGTTGCGCCAACGAGCATCTCCAGGCCGGCGCCCAGAGCATCCTGATCGGCGAGAGCGTGGCCCGGTATTTCATCAAGGACGCCATGCGGGCCCTCGATTACCTGGTGAGCCGGCCCGAGGTGGATCCCAGCCGCGTAGGAGCCGCGGGATGCTCCGGAGGCGGTTGTCTCACTACCTACATCGCCGCCCTGGACCCCCGCGTGAAGGCGGCCGCGCCCGCCTGCTTTCTCAACACCCTCCGGGTGCTGTTTACCGGTCCTTACCCCGACTCGGAAATGAGCCTGCCCCGCTTTCTCGCCTCCGGCCTGGACCACGCCGATTTCCTGGAGGTTTCCGAAAACACGCCCTGGCTCATCCAGGCCACGGAGGGCGATTTCTTCACGCCTGCCGGCGTCCAACCGGTCTACGGGGAGGCCCGCCGCTGGTATCGCCTCTACGGCGCGGAAGACAAGGTGCAACTGTTCATGGGGAAGGGCCCTCACGGCACGCCGCTCGAAACCCGCGAGGCCCTCTACGGATGGATGATCCGCTGGCTGCAGGACGGCAAGGGCGACGCGCGGGAGCAGGAGGTCCCCCTGTATCCAGACCATGAGCTTCAGGTCACCAAGTCCGGCCAGGTGGAAGACGAGCCGGGCAGCCGCTGGCTCTATGAGGTCATCCGGGAAGAGTTCCGAACGCGGAAGCAGCCGCGCGGCGTTCCGGAGCTGCTGGCGGAGCTGCGCCGGCTCCAGATCCCCTCGGGCGGCGGCCCGCCGGCGCTCCGGAGTACCGGAAGCTTCGAAAGCGAGCCCGGCGTGACCATCCGCGGCACTCTATACCTGCCCGGCTCCCCCGGACGCAAGCCGGCCCTGCTTCTGGTAAAGGATCGCACCAGTACCGCGCTGGCGGAAGCGGCCGCCGCGAAGGGCCACGTCGTCCTCGAACTCGAGCCGCGCAATTCCCCCTCTCCGGACAACCGCCCCTTCCTAGGAAACTGGATGGTCAACGCCCGCGCCAATGCGATCGGCCGCAACCTGCCGGCCATGCGCGCTCACGATATCCTGCGCGGCGTCGACCTCCTCAGCAGCCGCGACGACGTCGACCCGTCGGCCATTCGCGCCGCCGCCCGCGACGTAAGAGGCGTCTGGCTCCTGCTGGCCGCCGCCGTCGACCCGAGAATCGGCAAAATCTGGCTCGACCGCACGCCCCACAGTCTCAGCACTGCCCTGGATAGCTCCATCCACACCAACCTCTTCGATGCCATGATCCCCGGCTTCCTGCTGCATTGGGACCTTGCGGATCTGGTGAAGGCTATGGGAGCGCGGCCGGTGCTGTGGACCGATCCGGCCGACTGGATGAACCGAACCGTTCCCCTCGGTGACGGATTTCGGTACCGCTACTCGGCGCAGACGGAGGAGGCGTTCTTGGCGGAGCTGCTGCAGTGAAGGGGCTGGAAGCGGTAGAATGGCTGCGAGGTGCGGACCTACGAGGAACAGCTCGACCGGAGCTTCGGCGACCTCCTCCAGGAGGTGGACGCGTACTTCATGGAAACCGGCAAGCTCCACGTGACTCTGGCCGACCTGGCCCGCCGGCTGGACGAAGCCGCCATCCCTTATGCCGTCCTCGGCGCCATCGCCTTGGGGCGCCACGGCTACCGCCGCATGACCGTCGGCATCGATCTCCTGCTCACGCCCGAAGGCCTCGCACAGTTCCAGGAGCGCTTCCTCGGCCACGGCTACGTCCCCGCCTTCCCCGGGGCGGCGAAATCCTTCCGCGCCGCCGACACCGGCGTCCGTGTAGATGTGATTACCACCGGACAATATCCAGGTGACGGTCTGCCCAAGCCGGTGGTGTTTCCGAATCCGGCCGAAGTCTCGGTCGACATGGCCGGAGTCCGTGTCGTAACCTTGGAGAAACTCATCGAGTTCAAGCTCGCTTCCGGAATGAGCGCCCCTCACCGCCTGCGCGACCTCGCCGACGTGGGGGACACGATCCGCACCCTGCGCCTGCCGCCAGACTTCGCAGAACGCCTCGACCCGAGTGTCCGGCCCGCCTACCTGGACCTCTGGCGCCGGGCCCAAACCCCCGACCCCGTACAGGACCAGTGACTTCGCGGCCAACGAAGCCGCGCTGCTGACGGATTGCGGTAATCAAGACGACAGCGGATTGGGCCGGGACGCGACCAGCAGCGTCCGCTCGGATTCGGGGGCCGCGCCGTCCGCGCCGGAGGTCCGCCGGAACCCCCACTGCTCCACCAGCTTCGCCGCCTCCTCCGCCCGTCCCGGCGGCGCCCACATCGCCAGCACGACCTCGCCCGTGGCGGGTCGCTGCACCGTCCGGCGCGCTTTCGGCTGGCGCCCCGCGGCCTTCCCGGCGGCCGCCGAGACGGCGAGCTGGCCCGACTCCACCAGCACCAGAATCCGGCGATCCCCGAGCTTGAGAAGTTGGGCGGCGTGCTCCACCGAGCGCGACGAGACGTTCAGCAGCGCGGCGGCCCGCTCGGCCGACGTGCCCGACCGCAAATTTGCGGTCGATATCCCCTTTGGAATCGGGTGCTTACGGGTTTCCGCGGCCAGCTTGTCCTTCAGCCGCGCGGCCAGCAGGGCGCGCTGGCTCTCGTTCAGGTGCCGCCGGCGGAGGTTGAGCGAGATCACCAGCTCGAGCTCCGAGCCCGTCCCGTCCCAGCGTTCGAACCGCGGCTCGACGCCGGCCTGGAGGCAGGCGCGCAGCCGGTTACGTCCATCCAGCAGGCGTCCGTCGGGATGGAGCACGATCGGCGTCCGCAGGCCGTTCTGCCGGAGGTCCTCGACCAGCTCGTCAAACTCCGCGCCCTCGATCATGGGAAATAAGTTCGCGATCGGATGCACCTCGATCGCCGCGGGATCCGCGATCCCGCCGGACTGCTGTTGTTTCATGTGGAGACTCCCCTTTGCCTCTATTGTAACTCCGGTGTCAAGACCTGCGTCTTAGTAGTGTCAAACCTCGATAGAAATGTCCCCTGTTTCGCCTCAGTAGAAATGTCCCCTTTTTTGCAAGTGCTCTGGCGCCGCGAAGCCAGGGATGGGGTGCA
>JBGOUV010000031.1:0-28617 GCA_041477815.1 Terriglobia bacterium
AGATGTGGCGGGCCTCGACGGGGAGGGAGTGGGAGGGCTCCTGGGGGTCACGGACCTGCCAGCCGCTGTGGTGGACCAGCCAGTCGACGAAAGCGGCGATGCTGGAGGGGAGGCACTGCGCCACCTTGTCCTTACTGATGCCTCGGTAGCCGTAGGGATGGGGGGCGGGGAGGGCGATGACGGTGGGTTGCCCCGCGCCGGCCTCCCAGACGGGGTCCAGCCGGACATACTGGGGCTGGCCGGTCTCCGCGTTCTCCTGGATTTCGGGCGCGAAGGCGGCGTTGATGCACTCCTGAATCGGACGCAGGGCGCGGAAACTTTGGCTGAGGTGGACTACGGCTACGCCCCTTGACTCCAGGGAGCGGCGGACCTCCTGATACAAAATGACGTCGGCGCGCCGGAAGCGGTAGATGGACTGCTTGGGATCGCCTACCACGAATAGCTTGCCGGGGGCCGGGGTGACCTGGAGAAAGTCGGTCTGGTCAGGGTCGCCGGCGGAGAGGAGAATCAGGATCTCGGCCTGGAGGGGGTCGGTATCCTGGAACTCGTCTACGAAGATGCGCTGGAAGCGCGACTGGAGATGCCGGCGGACTTCGGGCTTGTCGCGAATCAAGTCGCGGACGCGCACGAGGAGATCGACGAAGTCCAACCCTCCGGCGCGGCGCTTTTGCTCGTCGTAGCGGCCGACCAGGTCCCACAACTCTTCGCGCAACTGGGCGGCGAGATCGGCGTCGGCGCGGCGCTGGAACACGGCGAGGCGGCCTGTCAGGCGTTCGCGCTCGGCCAGCACGTCCTCGCGCCGGACGCCGGGAGCGAAGTCGCTGCGACGGCCCTTTTTGGCGCGCCGCTTGAGGTCCCGGAGGAGCTGGAGGAGGAGACCTTCCAGGGCGTCGTAGTCACGGGCGGCGTTCTGCTCGGCACGCTCGATGGCGGCGGCCAGATCCTGAGCCGGGCGGAGGGCCTGCACCAGGTCGTCCGAGCGATAGGGAGATTGGGCGGCTAGCGCGGCCAGGGACTGCACGGCGGCTACCAAGTCGTCGATGTCGGAGGCGCGGTCGAAGGGCTCGCGCCGCCACGGGGCCGGGAAGCCGCGCCACTCGATCAGCTTCCAACCGGCCTCCTGGAGTTTGGCGAGCGGCGGGCGGGGGTCACTGCGCTCCAGGCGGCCCAGGCGCGCCAGGGCCCGCTGCAGTCCCGGAGCGCCGGCCGCCAGCTTCTCCTGAGCCCAGCCCTGGAAGGCCCGCGCATAGAGTCGGGCGGCTGCGGGTTCGGAGAGCTCCTGGAAAGCCGGATCGATGACCGCCTCCACCGGACGCTCGCGCAGGATCTCGGCGCAGAAAGAATGAATAGTACCGACTCGCGCTTCCTCCAGCCGGGCCAGGGCCCGCTCCAGGTTGTTGCGCCCGGCGGAGCCCTGGGGCGCATCGTTGCGGGCACGGTCCAGCTCCTGACGCAGCCGCAGCCTCAGCTCACCGGCCGCCTTGCGGGTGAAGGTGACCGCCACCACCCGGTCAATCTCGGCCAGGCCTTGAGCGAGGACAGCCACGATGCGGCGCACCATCTCAGTGGTCTTACCAGTACCCGCCGCCGCTTCGACGATCAGGCTCTCCGCCAGCGAGGAGCGGATGCGCCGGCGCGCCGCTTCGTCGTCGTATTGGAGTTGAGGGGCGGCGTTCATGGCTGGCTGCGCAGGGCGTTCAGGGGATCCAGCCGGTCCCTCTCCTTGCGCTGGATCCGGCGCTCTTCGTAAGGGCCGCAGACGGCGCGGTAGTCGCAGAACTTACAGGCGTCTTCGCGGGGAGCGGCGGGCAGGAAGCCCTGCCGCAGGGCTTCGTCGATGGTCTGGAGAGCCCCGCCGGCCCGCGACCGGGTGGGGTTGTCCAGCTTGAGGTCGAGCAGCCGGTAGCCGCCGCGCTGGGTGGCGTAGAACAGCACGCCCGATTCGACCGGCATTCCCAGAAGCTGCTCGGCGGCCAGACCGTAGAGCGCCGGTTGGAGATGTTCGCCGCGTCCGATGGAGACCGGCGGGGGGTCCGGAGGCTTGCCCGTCTTGTGGTCGGTGACGCGCAGGACGCTACGCAGGTGATGGCGCTCCACCAGGTCGATGCGGCCCCGCACGTGGAAGCCGTCCAGAATGACGGCTTCGAAAGGGTACTCAAAGTGGGTAGGAAGCCACTCGGCGTGCAGGGCCACCATCTCGCAGACCCATCCGCGCAGATCGGTGCGGATCTCCTCGATGGTGGTGCGCCACACCTGCTCGATCGCCGGGGCCAGCTTCTCGTGGTAGGTGGCAGCCACGCCGTTGAGAACCTGGTCCGCATGGTCCAATACCTGAGAAAGATTTTCGCGGTTGACCGGGAGAAGGTGGGCGGACTGGAGCCGGCGGAGGAGCTCGTATTGGACGTCGTGAAACAACGACCCGCGCTCCAGGGGATCGAGTTGCTCGATGGCGACGGCCTGCTCGCGAGGATGGAGCTGGTGCACGGCGTGGAGCAGAAACCGGTAGGGGCAGGCGGCGAAGTGTTGCAGGGAGGTGGGGGAGTAGGACCGGGCGCGCAGGCTGTGGGCGGCGAGGACCTGCCGGGTGGGCTCGTCGGGGTCGACGATGCCGTCGGCGTCGAACCAGCGCTTGCGCCACCGCCGGCCGCGGGCCCGCAGCGAGCGCTCCAGGTGAGGGTTGGCTTCGAGGAGATAGCGGCTCGAGCCGCGCTCCGCGCCGTGACCCTCGCGGAGCAGCTCGGCCAGGTAGGCCAGGTCGTACTCGGCGTCGTCGATGGCTTGAGCGCTGTCCACGGGCGCGGGCCAGCCGAGCTGCGAGGGAGCAGCCTGGGCGGCCTGCTTCTCCATGCGGGGCAGGTCCGGCAAATGGCCTTCGGCGGCGCGCCAGAGTTCCAGGGCGTAGAAGGACGGCACGCGGGGCCGGCCGATGGCGACATCCAGGCGCGGGTAGGAAGCCACCAGCTTGGACCGGGCCGCCCCCGCCGCCACCTGCAGGAGCAGGCGTTCGCGGGCCACCCGTTGGTCCTCCACGGTGAGGCGGGCGGCGATCCGGCTGCGGGCCTCGTCGAGGAGCAGGGGGTCTTCCAGGGTCTGGCGCGGGAACAGCCCCTCCGCCAGACCGGGTAGGAATACTACCTCGAAGGCGCGGCCGTGCGCTTCCTCCACCGAACCGACAAACACTTTTCCATAGCGGTGCCCCCGGGGCGGGGGGCGGAGCGAGCCCAGGCACCCGCTGAGCACCGCGCGCACCTCGTCCAGGGTCGCTGGACCGACCTCGCCCATGGGGCCGAGCTCGGTCAGGACCGACAGGACCTGCTCGGGATCGTCGAGCGCCCGGCCGGCCAGGGCGGTGAGAAGTTCGAGCCAGTCCTTCCACAGCGCGCGGGGCGGCCAGGAGTCGAGGATCTCGATCAGGGGGAGGGCGAAGCGGGCCAGGTTCTCCAGGCGGCCGAGGTCGCGCTCGACGTGATCGCGCCGGGGATCGCCTTCCTGCTCGAGTCCGGCCAGGCGAAGACGGTATTGCTGCTCCAGTCCTCGCAGGCGGCGGGCCCAGCGGTCGCGCCCGCCGATGACGGCCGCGTCGACCAGGAGCTTCTCCCAGACGAAGGGTGTCGGCAAGGCGGCGGCGGACGGCGCGGGGGCGGGGTCCTCTATTGGGGCGACGGGCGATAGTTCATGAGCCGCCGGGGCCCAGGGGTCGTCGCGTGGCTCCCGCGGCGCCTGTCCTAGCGAAAGGTATTCGGCGAAGCGGGAGGCGGTAAGACCCTCGGAGGCGCAGGCCAGCAGCGCGAGGAAGGCCCGGCCGGCCGGATCGGGGCGGGTGGCGCTGCGGCTGAACCAGGCCGGGATCCCCGCCCGCCGGAGCGCGTCCTCGATCAGCGGGAGGTAGCCCTCGGGGTTCCGCAGCAACACGGCCATGCGGTCGAAGGGCGTGCCCTGGGCCGCCAGCTGGGTCATGCGGCGGGCGATCTCCACCGCTTCCAGCCCTTCTCCGGCGGCCGAGAAGAAGTCAAAGGTCGCGTCCGGGCCGGCGGACGCCGGTATATCTGGGGCGAATACATAGCGCTGCAAACGGTCGAGGGTGGTGGCCGGCGGGAGATCGACGGTCTCGGCCTTCGCCTGCAGGATCCCCTCGAGCACCGCTACTGCCTCCTGGTCTCCGGCGGGGGCGGTGGCGATGACCGACGGCGCGCGCGCCACCACCGCGGCCAGGAAGCGCCGGGCGGCGGTCGAGTCGGCCACCACGTCCAGCAGCACCAGCGGCAGTCCCAGCAGGTAGTGGGAGGTGGTTTCAGCGGCGAGGCGGTAGAGGGCGGCGAGATCGGCGAGCGACTGCGTGTCCAGCTCCTGCTCGTAGCGGGCCAGGAGCCGCGCGAGGTCCTGGCCCGGAGCGCCGGTCGCGGCCACAGCCTCCGGCGGAACAGCCTCCAGACGCAAATCCCTCACCGTGGAAGCCAGGGCCCGCGCGAATCCGGGTGTGTCCGCCACGGGACCGAAGTAGCTGAGAAGGCCCTCGGTGCGACAGGCGTAAACACTGCGGGCGGCCACCGCCTCGAGGCCCAGCTTGCTGAGAGGGGCGAACTGGCCGGCGGCTAAGCTGGCACCCAGACGCCGCAGGGTCAAGGAGTGGGCGCCGAGGAATCCACCACCGGAAGGCGCGGCGTGGCGCACGAAATCGCCGGCAGCGGTTCCGGTCTCGGCCAGGATCAGGGACTCAGACCCGGCGGGCAGGGAGCGGAATTGCCCGGCAGCCCGCTCCAGGCGCTCCGCGTTCGAAAACGAAATGACCAAGCGGCGGATGGCCTCATTATACAATGAGCCATGACTCGCCCGGACGAAGAACCCGCCCCGCTGGTCGGCTCCTGGCGAATACTCTACGCCCTGGTAGTGGTGTATCTATTCGTGCTGATCGCCCTGTTCTACGCCTTCACCGTCGCCTTCCGCGGTCCCCGATGAGATTCCTCGACTGGGTAGTCCTGGTTGGCTCCACCCTCACCATCGTGCTCTACGGCTTGTACAAGGGGCGCGGCAGCGGCACGGTGTCCTCGTACCTGCTGGCCAACCGCAGCATGCCCTGGTGGGCCATGGGGCTCTCTATCATGGCTACCCAGGCCAGCGCCATCACCTTTATCGGGACCACCGGGCAGTCCTACGTCGACGGGATGCGGTTCGTGCAGTTCTACTTCGGCCTGCCCCTGGCCATGGTCATCCTGTCGGCCACGGCGGTGCCGTTCTTCCACCGCGCCGGCGTCTATACCGCGTATGAGTATCTGGAGCGACGGTTCGACCCCAAGACCCGCACCCTGACCGCCCTGGTATTCCTGGTGCAGCGGGGGCTGGGGGTGGGCATCGCGCTCTACGCCCCGGCGGTGGTGCTGTCGGTGATCTTCGGCTGGAGCGACCGCTGGACCGTGGTCCTGATGGGCGTCCTGGTCATTGCTTATACGGTGTTCGGCGGCATCAAAGCGGTGACCTGGACCGACGTCCAGCAGATGGCCATCATGTTCGTGGGCATCGTGGCGGCATTGACCTCGGCGGTGCTGCTGCTCCCCGGCCACATGTCCCTGGGCGACGCCCTGTTCCTGGCCGGAGCCTCCGGGAAGCTCAACGCGGTGGATCTGTCGTTCGACTGGACCAACCGCTACAACCTCTGGAGCGGCCTGATCGGCGGCATGTTCCTGGCCCTGTCGTATTTCGGGTGCGACCAGAGCCAGGTGCAGCGCTACCTCACCGGCCGGAGCCTGCGGCACATGCGCGTCAGCCTGATCTTCAATGCCGGGATGAAGCTGCCGATGCAGTTCCTGATCCTGCTGACCGGCGCGCTGGTCTTCGTGTTCTTTCTGTTCGAGCCGCCGCCCATGCTGTTTCATCGAGCGGAGCGGGAGCGAGTGTCGGGGATGACGGCCTACGGCGAAGTGGAATCACGGTATCGCGAGGCCTTCACCGCGCGCCGGGAAGCGGCCCAGTCGCTGCTGGAGTCGCGCGACGCGCCCGCCGCCGAACGCTTCGATGCCGCCCGCCGCCGCTTCGATGCCGCGCGTGCCGACGGTATCAAGCTGACAGGCGGCCCCTACAACGACACCAACTATGTCTTCCTCACCTTCGTCACCCGCTATCTGCCGGTCGGAATTGTAGGGCTGATCCTGTCGGCGATCTTCGCCGCCGCCATGTCCACCATCTCGGCGGAACTGAACTCGCTCGCCACCACCACCGTCATCGACCTCTACCAGCGCCATGTCCGTCCCGGCGCGTCGGACTCTCACTACGTACTGGTGTCGAGGCTGGCGACCGGCTTCTGGGGCGTCTACGCCATGGGCTTCGCGCTGTTCGGCAGCAGGCTCGGGTCGCTGATCGAGGCAGTCAACCTGGTAGGGTCGCTGTTTTACGGGTCGGTGCTGGGGGTGTTTGTGCTGGCCTTCTTCGTGCCGCGGGCGACGGGGACGGGGGCGTGCACGGGCTTGGCGGCGGGCTTGGCCACGGTGTGGTGGATGAGCCGGTATACGGATATTTCGTATTTGTGGTTCAACGTGGCAGGGTGTTTGGTGGTGGTGGCGGTGGGAACGATGCTGGGCCGGCGTTCCGATCAGCCAATCTAATCAAGGGATCGTTGCCCGCCCACACCGGAAGCCCATGCTGCGTACCCGGTCCGTTTCTTGCAGCCTGACGCGGTAGGAAACGCGCACATTCCGTGGAGCAGTCTCCCACGACCCGCCGCGCAACGCCCGGTACGCTCCTGTGGATGGGCCGACCGGATCCTTCTCTTCCCGAGTATGTTGATACCAGTCCGGAATGAACCAATCGGCACACCATTCCCACTCGTTCCCCAGCATGTCATACAGCCCCCACGGGTTTGGCCCTTTAGTGGCGACAGGGTGGGGCTGTCCCCCCGAATTGCCGCCGTGCCAGGCGATGTCGTCCAGTTCTCCGGGTCTGGCTCCGATGCTTCCCGCCCGCGCCGCGTACTCCCACTCCGCCTCCGTCGGCAAGCGGCCTCCGGACCACGTGCAGTACGCGGTGGCCTCCTGCCAGGTGACATTCACCACCGGATGATTCTCGTCCGGGACGAAGCCGGGGAGGGCCGGGGGCAGGGATCGCCCCGTGGCCTGGCCAAATCTCTTGTAGGCGCCGACGGTAACCGGGATCTGGCCCAACCAGAAACCCCTGGTGATGGTCACTGGATGCGGCGGCTTCTCTTGGTCGGAGCACGCGGTGTCGGAGGGCGAGCAGCCCATTTGGAAACTCCCCGCGGGGATCCAGACATAGCGCAGCCCGTCCGTTGGGTTCGTTTTGAGCTCGCCCGGGCGAGGGCCCGCCACCGTCTTGGGCGGGGGAACGACGGGGGGCGGCGTGCGCACCCTTTGCGAGGCAATCCACCAGACCAGCAAGACGGCAGGCGCCAACAGCGCCACCAGCGCCATTTTTCGGTACTTGCGGCCCAGCGTCGCCAGCGAAGTCTTCTTCACCGGCACCGGCGCCAGGTCATCTGTGGCCGGCAAGTTCCATGCGTCGATGAAGTCGCCCAGTTCCAGGCGCTTCTCCAAGAGCTCGTGGAGAAGCTCGTAGCGTTTGCCGAGGTTGCCCTGGGCCTCCTCCGGCTCCAGCTTGAGAACCTCGAGGGCCTGCTTCAGAACCCGGTCCGAGATAAGGCTGTTCCTGGCGTAATCCAGCAGCATCTGGCGGATCTGTTTGCGGGGCTCCTCCTGCGGAGCCTTCTCGGCGCCGGCCGGGCTGCCGCTCCCAGGATCCTGGATCACCTGCATGAGCTCGGAGGCTACCTTCGCAATCCCCTGTGCCGTGTCTGCGGCGAGGCGGTCCGCGAGAATCGGATAGCGCTCGGCCAAGGCGGCTTTGCCGATTTCATGCCACACCGGGAGGATCACCTTCTGACCCGCCTCCTCTATGGCCATCAGGCCATCGAGTTCTCTCTGCGGCCAGTCCTTCGAAAGAAAGTTCTTGCTGAGGATGACGATGCCGAAACGGCTCTGCGCCAAGCCCTCCTCGATCTTCCGGCGCAGGCTGTCTCCGATGCGCAGCTCCGTGCGGTCGAGCCACACCCGCAGTCCCGCCTTGGTGAGGGCCTCGGCCAAGGGTCGCGCGACGGCTTCGGTGTCCTCACTGGCGTGGCTGATGAAGGCATCCCAGCGCTTCATGGTGACTCGTCTACTTGGCGCTAACCAGGTTCGCAAAGACCCGGTACGCCCCCGGTACGCCGGCCGGAAGCTGCCGGAACCACGAGTAGCCCGTATAAATATATACGCCCTTGCCGTGGCGCGCGAACAGCGTCCCGCCCAGTTGGGACGGCTCGGCGGGGTCGTTCGAGGCCAACAGCGGCTGGTAGCGCTGGTCCCAGGCGCTCATGAAGTATAGGCCCCGCTCCTGGACCCAGCCTTCGAAATCGCGCGCGGTGATCGCGTTGGGACGCTGGAGCACCGGGTGGTCGGGGCTGGGAAACGTTACCGGGGCTTCTTCGACCGAGACGCGGTTGGAGGACGGGGTCAGAGGATAGGGGGCGAGCTGGGCGGCGCGGCTGGAGGTGTCGGCGTCGGGGCCGAAGCCGCCGGAGGTGTTGTATTGGACCAGCAGTGTGCCGCCGGCCGCGACATAGTCGAGCAGGCGCCCGCGGGCGGCCAGCAGGTCGTCGCGGACGTTGAGGGCGCGGACGCCGGTGACGATGGCGTCGAAACGGCTGAGGTCGCCGGCGGAGAGGTCCTCCGGGCCCAGAAGTCGAACGGTGGCGCCAAGCTGTTCGAGGGCGCGGGGAACCTCGTCGCCGGCGCCCATGACGTAGCCGATACTCTTGGCCGTCATCCGGACATCGAAGCGCTCGGCGCGGACCCGGGCGGGCGGGAAGAGGGTCTGGGGAGGAATATGAGGATGGCGGATGGAGACTAGTCCTACTGAGACAGTAGAGCCGCCGGTGGCCGCGCGGGCGGTGATGTAGCCACTGCCCGTGGAAGCGGGAGGCGTCACCTGGAAAGCGACGGTGGTCTCGCGGTCGCGCCCGGGGAGGTCGAAGGAGGCGGCAGCGGGCGCGGCTTTCCACCCCGCGGGAAGGTCCAGCGAGACAGAGCCTTGCGCGGCGCCGGCATGGGAGGCGAGGCGCACCAACAGGCTCCGGGGACCGGGTTGCGGAAAAATCATCGCGGAGGTCGCGAACGACACCGAGACCGGCGGGACGATCTCGACCGACCGGCTTAGCTCGCCCTGCACCCGGTCCACCCAGCGGTAGCGCGCGGGGACCCGGAAGGGAAGCGCCAGGTCGGGGGCGGCCCGGAAGTGGAACGTGGCCGCCAGAACCGGCGGACTCTCCGGGAGGCCGATGCAGGCGCGATCCTTCACCACGTAGGAGTCGCCGGTGCGGGGCTCCCGCAGCCAGCAGGGTTGCGAGTAGGGAGTGCCGGGGGGGATGGTGACCTGGAGCCGGGACTGGCCGCCGGGAGCCTCGCCCTGGGCCACGCCGGTGATTTCGGTGCGCTCCCAGGCGAGCGCCGTGGAGACGTGGCCGAGGGCGGTGACGCCAATTGGAACTGTGGACCCCGGCGTTACATCCCACAGATTGGTAGAGGCTTCGAGCTGCAAACCGGCGGCCAGCTCGATGGCGTGGAGCAGCTCCGGGCGCTTCACTTCGATCCAAGGGTCGCGCAGAGCTTGCATCTCGCGCCAGGCCTCGAGCAGGACGGGCAGCAGGCGGTCGGGATGCCGGACATCGAACTCGGCGCGGGCGCGGCGCAGCAGGTCGCCCAGCCGGCCGGCCCCGTGGACGCGCCTCCAGGTCGTATCAATGCCGTCCAAAGGGTCCTTCCGCGCCGGGTCGCCGGCGACGTGCTGGAAGTACTGGCGCTGCGGTCCCTTGCGCTCGGCCGAGCCGAAGCCCTGGCTGGCGTGGCGGGTGCGGCTCTCTCCGGCGATCTCGGCGTAGGACTTGCCCAGCACAAAGTCGTACTGGCCGGCGTCTATTTCAAGGCCTTCGGTGGGGCCTCGAGGTGCGGCGTCTTCCTGCTGGCGGCCGAAGGTGAAGGTGTTCCAAATGAGGCGCCGGGCCTGCCAGGGCTGGAGTCCCTCGCTAATCTGCTCGGGGAACTGCTTAGGATCGGCGGCGGCGGAGAAAGCTGCCGGCGCTAGGTGGCCGGCGGCGGTATGGTGGCCGTGGCCGCTCGATCCGGTGGGATGCCACCGGCTGATGATCACGTCGGGGCGGAATTGCCGGATGATACGCACGAAGTCGCCCAGGACCAGGTCGCGGTTCCACTTGGCGATGGCCTCCTCGGGGTTCTTGGAGAAGCCGAAGTCGAAGGCGCGGGTGAAGAACTGCTCGCCGCCGTCGATGCGGCGGGCCATGAGCAACTCCTGGGTCCGGATCAGGCCGAGGGCCTCGTACTGCTCCGTGCCTATGAGATTCTGGCCGCCTTCGCCCCGGGTGGCCGACAGATACCCGGTCCGCAGGTGGCGGCCGCGCGCGAAGTAGGCGATGACGGCGGTATTTTCGTCGTCGGGATGCGCGGCCACCATCAGGACGCTACCCAGGGTATTGAGGCGATCCAGGGTCTGGAGCAGTTCGGCCGTACCCCCCAGGGGGGTGCGCTCCGCCCCACCGGTCAGGGCGAAAATGAGCGGCAACAAGAATTTGGAAACGTGTTTCACCTTACAATAGTCCATCATGACAGAAGGGACTCGTAATGTGGAGAAGGTGGCGCCAATCGGTTCGTGAGTGGGCCTACCGGGGCCGTCGGCCGGCGCGACAGGTGCGGATCGGCGTGGCCCTCGGCGGCGGCTTCGCCCGGGTCATGACCCACGTGGGCGTTCTCCAGGTTCTCGAGGAGAACCACATCCCGGTCTACGCCATCACCGGCATCAGCTCCGGGGCGATTATCGCCGCCGCGTACGCGGCCGGCAGCACCATCGAGGAGATCAAGTCCACCGGGGCGGTAACTACCTTCTCCAGCTACGCGCGCTGGACGCTGTCCAAGCTGGGCCTGGCCGTCAACGATCGCATGACGACCTACCTGCAGAAGATCCTGCTGCACCGGCGGTTCGAGAACATGCGGATGCCCCTCGGCGTGGTGGCCACGGACCTGACTACCGGCCAGCCGGTGCTGTTCCACGGCTCGGGCGACGTGATCAACCCCATCCGGGCCACGTGCGCTTATCCCGGTCTCTTCCTGCCCGTGGAAATCGGCGGCCGCTGGCTGGTGGATGGCGGCATCTCGCTGAACGTGCCGGTGGAGGCCGCGGCCGAACTGGGGGCGACGCACGTCCTGGCCGTCTACCTGCGCACCGCTCCGGACGACGGCTCTCCGGACAATATCTTCCAGTTGGTGAGCCGCTGCTTCGCCATCATGCAGGACCGCTTGGGGATGGACTGGGAGCACGTTCCGCACCTGGTCCTGGAGCCTGACGTGACCCCGTTCGAGTGGGACGATTTTGACCGCGTGCCGGAGATGGTCGAGGCCGGGCGGCAGGCGGCCTTGGCCGCGCTGCCGCAGATTCGGGGGTGGCTGGCGCAACCCAGTCCCTCACGGTCGCGGCGGGCTGCCCTCACTCCTCCCGCAGAATCTCCAGCGGCTTCCGTCCCAACAACGGGAAGCTGACCACCCAGCCGGCGAAGTTGGCCAGGGCGGCCGTGGCCACGACCGCCGCCGCGCTGGCCGTCCAGTGGACGTCGAGCCGGGCGTCCAGCAGCCGCCGCAGCAGGATGGTGGACAAGCCGTAGGCCAGCAGGCTGCCTATCAGGCCGGCCACCGCGCCCAGGATCAGGAACTCCACCGAGAAGATGCGGGCCACCCGCCCGCGCGTGGCGCCCAGGGTCTTGAGGATGGTCACTTCGCGGAGCCGGCGGAACCGGGTTCCGGCCACACCGGCGGCCAGAATAATTACGCCGCCGAGGATGGCGAAGGCGGAGATGAAACGGATCACCAGCGCGATCTGGTCGATCACCTGTTGTACGATCTCGAAGACGTCGGCGGCGTTGATGACGGTCACGGTCGGAAAGCGATCGAAAATGGCCTTCTGGAGAGCCGGCACGTCGCGGGCGCGGACGCGGGCGAGTCCCACATAGGCGGAGGGCAGGCCTTCGAGCGCTCCGGGACTGAAGATCAGCTCCAGCTCCGCCCGGTGGATCGCCACTACGCGGGCGCGGATCAGGCGGCCCGCGGCCTGCCACTCGATCTCGCCGCCCACCCGCAGCCCCAGCACTTCGGCGGCGTTGTTATCGACCGAGACCTCCGGGGACGCCGGCCGGCCCTGCCACCAGGCGCCTTGCGTCACCACCACCCCTTTGGGCGGACGCTCGAACCAGGTGGCCGTACGGTTGTCCTGGAAACGCCGGCCCCACCCGTGCAGCACGAGCTGCTCGATGGGAGTTCCGTTGACGCTGCGCAGGCGGCCCGAGATCTGGGGCGCGGGCGCGGGGAACTCCAGCACGCCGGGATGGGCCCGCACGATGGCCACCAGGGCGTCTCGCTCCCGCGCGGTGATGTTGAGGAAGAACACGTTGGGGCGGTCGGGCGGCGCGCTGCGAACCATCTCGGCCAGTACCGAGCTCTGCAGCAGGTACACCGTAAGAGTGAAGGTAACCCCGATACCCATAGCGACCAGCGCCGCGCCGGAGTGGCTGCCCGGCCTGTGGAGATTGGCAATGCCATGCCGGATGGCGACCGGCAGCCGCCAGGGAAGGAGCCGGGGGATGGAGCGCAGCAGCCGCAGCAGCGCCCAGGCGACGGCGCTGAGCGCGGCCAGGGACACCACCACACCGCCCAGGAATACGCCCCCCACGCGCCACGATCCGGCCAGAAACGCGGCGATCGCGCCCAAGCCGGCCAGGATCACCGCGCCCGCCGCCAGCGACGGCCCGGCCTGTCGCAACCGGTCCGCCCAGGGGGGACGCGAGGCGGCCATCTCGCGCCGGAAAATATCAGCCGGCCGGATCCGGCGGATGGCTAGCAGCGGCGGCAGCGTGAACAGCAGTGCCGTCAGGACCCCCACTCCCAGACCCTCCAGGCTGGCCGGCGACGCCCAGTCGATCTTGACCGGCAGGGTGAAGTAGCCGCGGATCAAGCGCGGGAACACCGCCTGCACCAGGATTCCCAGGGCGATCCCCAGGAGGCTGCCGGCCAGTCCGAGGCCCACGGCCTGTACGAGGTAGATCCGCATCACCTGGCCGGATCGCGCTCCCACGCACTTGAGGATGGCGATCGAATCCAGCCGTTGTTGCAAGTGGCTGTGGAGGGCCGTACCGACTCCCAGCCCGCCGATGACGAGGGCAATCAGACCCACCAGGCTAAGGAAGGTGGTGGAGCGCTCCAGGCCGCGGGTGATGGTGGGATAAGGTTCGCGGTAGTCGGCAATGCGGGCGATGCCCCGGAAGACTCCCTCCAACTCGGCGCGGACGGCGTCGACCGGAGGCGTGGCCGGCCCCAGGCGCAGCAACAGCCGGTACGAGGCCCGGCTCCCGAAGCGCATCAACCCGGTGCGGGCCAGACCCTCGCGGCTCATCAGGACGCGGGGACCGACGTTGAGGGTGCCGGTCATGCGGTCGGGCTCCTGGCGCACCACGCCGGCGATCCGGAAATCGGCCTCGCCCAGGCGCACGTTCTCACCCGTCCGCGTGCCCAGGCGGAGCAGCAGGTCTTCGGATACGGCGATGGTGGAAGCGGTAAGGGCCTGGGCCAGGGTTGCGGCCGGCTCGAGCACCAGCTTGCCGTAGAAGGGATAGACCTGGGGGTCCACCGCCTTGATCGAGACCATCACCGGATAGGGAACCTGGCCGGCGCCCATCATGGAGACGGTCTCAGTAAGCTGTGTAGTGACCACGCCGCGTCCGGCGAGGCTGTCGATAACGCGCTGCTGCTCGGGAGAATAGGCCTGGAAGCTGCGGACCGAGAGGTCGGCGGCCATCAGGGTGCGGGCCTCGTTGAGCAGCGCCACGCGAAACGCGCGGCTGAAGCCCCGCACGCCGGTGAGGGCGCCCACGCCCGCCGCCACCGCCAGGATAACGAACAGAAACTTGCCGGTCGCAGCGTGGGCCTCACGCCAGGCCAGGCGCAGGGCCAGCCTCACCGGCGTACCTCATCGGCGACGATGCGCCCGTCGCGCAGCAGGATCTGGCGGTCGGCGTTGGCGGCCAGTTCCTGGTCGTGGGTAACGAGCAGGAGCGTGGTGCCCTGCTCGCGGTTCAACTGCAGCAGCAACTCGAGCACGTGGTGGCCGTTGGCGGTGTCCAGGTTCCCGGTGGGCTCGTCGGCCAGCAGCAGCGGCGGGCGGGTCATAAAGGCGCGCGCCAGCGCCACGCGCTGCTGCTCGCCCCCCGAGAGCTGCACCGGATAGTGATGGCCCCGCTCGCCCAGGCCGACCGCCCCGAGCAGCGTACGGGCGCGCGCCAGACCTCCCGCGCCGTCACCCAGCAGCTCGGCCGGAAGCAGGACGTTCTCCTCCGCGGTCAGGGTAGGTATCAAGTGGTAACTCTGAAAGACAAACCCGATCTTGCGGCCGCGCACCACCGCCAACTGGTCCTCGCCGAGGCCGGTAATCTCCTGCCCGTCGATCAGGATGCGCCCGCTGGTCGGAGTGTCGAGACCGGCCAGCAGTCCCAACAAGGTGCTCTTGCCCGAGCCCGAAGGCCCCAGGATCGCCACGTACTGGCCACGCGGAACCACCAGGTCGATGCCCCGCAGGATCTCGACCCGGCTGGTGCCGCTGGACAGGGCTTTGGTGAGGTTACTTACTTCCAGGATTGAGATCGGGGGCGTCAACTATTATTATGGCATGGCATGCGGAGGTGGTTAGTCGCGGCAGCCGTGTGGGCGGTTTCGTGCGGGTCGCCGCAGCCCGCCCCGCTGCCGGCGCCGGTGAAGACGAAGCCGGCGCCTCCGGCGGATGACCGGCCGGTGATCGTCGCTTTCGGCGACAGCCTCACCGCCGGACCGGGCGTCGAGCCCGACCAGAATTATCCGGCGCTCCTGCAGCGGAGGCTCGACGCCGCCGGACACCGGTACCGCGTAGTGAATCTCGGGGTCAGCGGCGACACCACCGGCGGCGGCCTGGCGCGCCTCGACGACGCGCTCGCCCTGAAGCCCCGCATCGCGATCGTGGAGCTCGGCGCCAATGACGGCCTGCGCGGGATGCCGGTGGAGACCACGCGCGCCAACCTGGAGCAAATCGTGCAGGGATTCGAGCAGGCCGGAGTCCGCGTGATCCTGGCCGGCATGACGCTGCCGCCCAACTATGGAGCCGCGTACGTGGGCGCGTTCGAGAAGGTCTTCGTCGACCTGGCTCGCCAGTACCAGACGGCGCGCATTCCCTTCTTCCTCGAGGGCGTCGCCGCCGTTCCGGCCCTGCTGCTGGGCGACGGCCTGCACCCCAACGCCGCGGGCTACCAGATCGTCGCCGGCAACGTGCTGCAGGCGCTGGAGCCGCTGCTGTGAGACGTTTCGCGATCCTGCCCACGGAATTGCTCGCCGTACGCGGCCGGAGCGCCGAAGCCCGCGCACAGGGGCAGGAGCTTCTCCGCGTAAGACCCCGCACCGGCCTCCAACAGAAGGCCCGCCGGGGTCCGGACACCGCACCGCGACCGTAAGTACCTACGTAGTCGGATGCGTGCTGAAACTGGCAGAATATTTTTCGCGATGCGCATTTGCACCAATGTTTACAGGCCTGCGGGGGCTTCCGGCTCGTCCGGGTTAGGGAACGGAGGGCGGGAGCAGCGAAGGATGCTCTCCGTTGAAGACGCGGCGAAGAACCGGCGAAAAATACCCGGCCGTACCGGCCGTCTTCATCACTTTTGGTGGGCCGCAGGCCAAGGGGCACTCCCTTGGAGTCGCGGTTCGGTGCTAACCTGTAGGGCGAGGGGGGAACCGACCCATGAATTGGCGAGAGAAACTCGAGGGATATAGCCGCCGCGATCTATTCCGTGGCGGCGGATGGGCCGCAGTGCTAGGCATGCTGCCCGGCGGCCGCGCTCTAGCGGCGCCGACCCTGAGCCTGGGCCGCGACATTTACCAATCGATCGGCGTGCGTCCGATGGTTAACTGCAAGGGGACGTTCACCATTGTCAGCGGCTCCCAGAGCCTGCCCGAGGTGAAGCGGGCCATGGAAGAGGCCTCGCGCCACTACATCCAGCTCGACGAGCTGATGGAGGCGGTAGGGACGCGGCTGGCCGAGCTGACCCAGGCCCCGTTCGGCATCGTGACCGCCGGGTGCGCCGCCGCCGCCACCCACGCCACGGCCGCCTGCATCGCCGGCGCCGACCCCGAAAAGATGCAGCGCCTGCCTTACCTCACCGGCCTCAAGAACGAGGTCATCATGCCGCGCAGCTCGCGCAACGTCTACGACCACGCCATCCGCATGCTCGGCGTCCGGATCGTGGAGGTCGATACCAAGGAACAGTTTGTAGCGGCGCTGAGCGAGAAGACGGCCATGGTAGCCATCCTGGCCGGCCCCAGCGACAAATTCCTGGAACAGATCGCCGAGCCGGCCCGCCAGCGCGGCGTGCCGGTCCTGGTGGACGCCGCCGCCGAGCACATGACCATCCCCAACGTGCACCTGCAGCGCGGCGCCACTATGGTGGCGTATAGCGGCGGCAAATGCATCCGCGGACCGCAGTGCGCCGGGCTGCTCCTGGGACCCAAAAACCTGCTCTGGGCGGCGTGGCTCAACAGCGCCCCGCACCATGCTTTCGGGCGATCGCTCAAGGTCGGCAAGGAAGAGATCATGGGCATGCTGGCGGCGGTCGAGATGTGGGTGAAGCGCGATCACGACGCCGAAAAGAGGACCTGGGAATCGTGGTTGACCACCATCGGCGATAGGGCCAAGCGGGTTCCCACGGTGCGGGCCGAGATCCTGCAGCCCGAGGGTTTGTCCAACCGCTCTCCCCGCCTGCGCATCGCCTGGGACGCCGCCAAAGTCGGCATCAACGGCGAGCAACTCGAGAAGTTGCTCTACGAAGGCGACCCGCGCATCGTGATCGGCGGATCGACTGGCGGCGGCCGGCGAGGTGGTGGCGGTGGCGGTAACGAAAGCTCCCTCACCATCATGCCCTACATGATGATCCCGGGCGACGAGAAGATCGCCGCCGAGCGCATCTACCAGGTCCTCAGCAAACCACCGCAGTTCCCCAAGACCCCCGAGCCCGCCGCTCCGGAGACTGTGGGCGGCCAGTGGGACCTGCACCTCTAATACGTCTACGGCGCCTCCGACCACGGCCTCTTCCTGGAGCAGAACGGCGCCGCTCTGACCGGCACCCATCATGGCGACCTGCTGGCCGGCGATCTCCGCGGGGCTGTAGACGGCGCGAAGGTCCAGTTCCGCAGCTCCATGCGCTACGAAGGCACGCGGCTAGGCTACGCCTTCGAGGGCAAACTGGAGAACGGCAAGCTCGCGGGTACGGTGGAGATGGGCGAGTACGGAAAAGCCAAGTGGACCGCCCAGCGCCACCAGTACGGGGTGCCGGGTGGTTTGGTGCGTCCGGTCAAGAACGTGTAGCTGGTGGCGCCCAAGACCCGTGACCGGCTACAGTTCAAAGTATCTGGCGGGCTACCGCCTTTTTGATAAGACTCTGAATAGGCCCACCGGAGCGTCAGGCCTAAGTACTCTGTTTCGGAAATCCGCTCACGTTGGTGATATGTCGTCACCTGAATGGAGTGCCGTGTATCCGCGCCCAATCCCCGTCTAGGTTAGGTCCTGGCCTGGCTCATAAGCCAGTCGCCCTTTAGTGGTAAGAACGAGGACGAGGGCAATTAGGAGCCCGCAGAGCGCAAAGACGAGCTCAAACGGAATGGAAAAGGAAGGCAGATGAAGAGCGCTGAGGATGCGAGTAAGGAACTTCCACACGGCATTGGAGGTGGAAGGCTGAACCGCTGCAAACAGGCCCCGAAGGAACTCCGAGACGGTATTGAAGGCGCCATGCATGATGATGGCCGGAATGGCGGCAAAGCGAGCGAGATTTGTGCCGAAGCTCATAATGATACACAGGCCGATCAAGATAAGAAGGTAGATCCACGGCGGCGAACTAGTCCAGCCAGGAATTAGGAACGCCGGTAGATGCCAGCCAGTCCAGAGAAACGCAAGGAGTACGGAGGCACGGAGCGGGCCGAACCGTGCTTCCAGCCGAGGGAGTGCATAGCCTCGCCAACCGGGCTCCTCTCCGAGTGGCCCGCCCAGGAGCGTCGAGTAGTTGTACACGGCCACCGAGGTCAGGATGCCCCAATTGAGTTGGCGCGGGTCGGCAGTCGCAACTCCTGGCAGGACGACGTAAGCAAGGATGATAAGCGCCGTTCCAGAAACTGTGGCGAGCAGGGTCCGCGGCAGTTTTGTGTATAGCCGGAACGCGCGGTAATTGCCCGTCCTAAGGCGATGGGTGACGAGGGCGGCCAGGGTCGGCCCGAAGCTCGCCAGGATGGTGAACTCAATCCGAGCGTGGAAAAGGATGATGTACAGTAAAACGAGCCATGCATAAACGTAGGCGAGCGTGAAGAACATCGCCAGCGGATGGTTCACCGCGATTCGACGGGCGCGTTCGAACTGAGGAGGTGGCCCAAGGCCCGCGGCTCCGTTGCAAGTTGGCATTCGCTCGGGTGTTGGCTCCATCGGGCCGGGTATCAACAACGACTGGCGCTTCTACTTCAAGATCGAAGGCGACATTTATCGCAGTCCTGGCGGCCGTCCAATCAATATCGAATCACACTCTCCACCGCCAAACGCAGATCCTCCACCGCCGGCAGCACCATCACCTCCAAATTCGCCGCCGACGGCACAAAGCAGTCTTTCGCCGCCACCCGCGTAACCGGCGCATCCAGATGTTCAAAGCAATTCTGGGCGATGCGGGCCGCCACTTCCGCCCCGAAGCCGGCGGTCAGCGTGTCCTCGTGGGCCACCACTACCCGGCTGGTCTTACGAATACTCTGGTAGATCATCTCCTCATCCAGCGGGACCAAAGTGCGCAGATCCAGCACCTCCAGCGACCGCCCCTCCGCCTCCATCTGCCGGGCCAGCTCCAGGGCCAGGTACACGGTACTGCCCCAGGTGACGATCGTACAGTCGGTTCCCTCCCGCCGCACCCGTCCGTGTCCAAAAGGCAGAATGTAGTCGGAGTCGGGTTCCGCCGTCTTGGCCGTCACCCGGCGGTAGAGGCCCTTGTGCTCCAGGAAGACCACGGGATCCTGGCACCGCGCCGCGGCCTTGATCAGGCCCTTGGCGTCGTCGGCGCAGCTCGGGAACACCACGTACCACCCCGGAATGTGCGCAAAGAACGACTCTACGCAGGCCGAGTGCCAGGGGCCGCCTTTGATGTAGCCGCCGCAGGCGATCCGCACCACCACCGGGCAGTTCCACAGACCCTGGCTGCGCCAGCGGACGGTCGCGATCTCGTCGCGCAACTGCAGGAAGCCCGGCCACAGGTAATCCGCAAACTGAATCTCAACAATAGGCTTATAGCCGCCGATGGCCATGCCGCCGGCGACGCCCACAATCGAAGCTTCCGCCAGCGCCGAGTTGCCGACCCGGCCCGGGAAAGCGTCGGTCAGGCCGCGCGTCACGCCGAACACGCCGCCCTTGGGATCGGCGATGTCCTCGCCCCACATGACCACCTGGGGATTCCGCTCCAGCTCCTCGCGCAGCCCGTGGTTGATGGCGTCGATCATGGCGATCTCGGCCCCCGGCAGATAGCGGGGCGGCTGGAGCGGCGTGCTGCGGGCGGGATCCTGGGCCGGGTCGCTGTAAATGTGGGCCAGCAGGTCGTCCCCCTTTGGGAAGGGGCAATGCTCGGCTTCCTCCGCGGCCCGGTCCACTTCCGCCTTGATTTCGGCCCGCCAGGCGTCCATCTGTTCCTGCGACAGCATCTGGTGGCGGAGCAGGTACCGCTCGGTCTGGTAGATGGGATCGCGGACCTGCAGGTCCTGCAGCTCGCCTGCGCTGCGATACTTGCGCTGATCGTCGGAGGAGGAATGCGCGTCCAGCCGGATCACCTGGCCCTCCACCAGGGCCGGCCCGCCGCCGCGCCGCATCCGCTCGATCAGCGGCGGCAACAACTGATACATAGGCTCGAACCAGGTGCCGTCCAGATCGTAGGAGGGCATGCCGAAACCGCGGGCGATGCGGTGGATCTCCGCCGTGGTCTGCGTGGCCTGCGGGACGCTGATGGCGTAACCGTTGTTCTGGACCACAAACAGCACGGGCAGCCTCTCCCGGGCCGCCCAGTTCAGGGCCTCGAAGAACTCGCCTTCGCTGGTGGCGCCTTCCCCCGAGGAAACATACACCACCTGGTCTCCGCCGTCCTGCTTTACAGCCTTAGCCATACCCACGGCGGGCAGGTACTGGGTGCCGGTGCAGGCGGTCTGGGAGACCAGCCTACGCTCGCGGCTCGAGAAATGCTCGGGCATGTTGCGGCCGTTGGAGTTGGCGTCGCCGTCGCGGCTCAGCATGCCCAGGAAGATGTCCAGCAGCGGCAGGCCCAGGCCGATGGCGATCGCTTTCTCCCGGTAGTAGGTAAAAAACCAGTCGTGGCCGGGCTGGAGCAGCAGCGTTATGCCGATCTGGAGCTTCTCATGGCCCCGCGTAGAGGCATGAAACGAGCACTTCCCCTGCTTGACGAATACCTTCATCCGCTCTTCGACATAGAAGACGGTCAGCATCTTACGGTAGAGCTCCGTTACCAGGGGGGCGGGAACAATCCCGCCGCGCTCTATCTCGACGTTCGGTCTCACCAAAGTGGTCGACATGACGGCTGCTTCCATTGTAAACCAGGGGACCCGGCAGGAGCGGGGCTAAGCGTTTCCCCCGATTGCGCCGGGTAAGCATGGGGGTAAGATAGTGGTAGGTGTCTTATGCGACGTCCCTGGTTTGTAGTGTCTCTGGTCCTGCTCGCGCCCCTGGCGGCGCAGCAGCCGGCCCCCACCCCCCCTCCGGCGGAGCCACGCGAGCGAAAGCAGCAGAACTACCGCTATGACGGGACCAGCCAGCCCACGCCCGGCAATACCGGCGTCCACGAAGTGCGCAAGGAGGGCGTCGTCGAGCGCCAGGAAACGCTTCGCGACGTCAACGGCCGGCCGGTAACCACCCGTGCCACCCAGGAGCGCGTCGTCAGCGTGCAGGGAGACAACCGGGTATCCGAGCGGGTGGTCCAGCGCTTCGATCCCGGCGGACGCCCCAACGGCAAGCTGGTCGCGCGCATCGAGACCAGCCGGGCCGCGGATGGGTCCCTAATGACTGTCGAGACCATCTACGAACAGGATTTGAATGGGCGGATGCAACTCGCCGAGCGCCGTACCACCACCGAATCCAAGGCGCCCACCGGCGGTACGACGAGCATCGTGGTGGAGCGGCCCAGCCTGGAGGGGCCGGTCCAGGTGGTGGAGCGTACCGACCGGGTCGACACCAAGCGCAGCGACGCGGTAACCGAGTCGGTAAGCACCTTACGTCGGATCGACGGCAACGGGCGGCTCGAAGAGCGGCAGCGCGAGGCCGCCGTCATCACCAAATCAGGAAGCGTGACCAACCGGGAGACCAAGCAGTGGGAATTCCAGCCCACGGGGAAGGTGGAATTCGTCGGCCGCAGCGTGAGCAATATCACCGATAGGCCGGACGGGAGCCAGGTCGAGGACACCGAGGTCTACGCCACGCGCATCGCCGGCACCACCCCCGACCTGAACCGGCCCGGCATTCCCACGCTGGAGCAGAAGGTGCGCCGGGAGAAGAAGGTCCGGCCCGACGGCCGCGTCGTCGAGACCACCTCGGCTCAGATCCGCCGGGTGGCCGAGCCTGACCGCCTTTCCGGCCTGATCGTCACCGAGCAGGTCACCACTCCGAACCCACAGGGCCAGACTGTCGAGATCACCCTGACGGAGCGCGACGCTAACGGGCGGATGCAGCTCGTGCAGAAATCGGTCGAGGAGCAGAAGAAGTAACGGCTTCGAGCAGCGCCGCCACGCGGCGGGCGTGGTGATCCCAAGTGTAGTGGTCCACGATGGTCCGGCGCGCGGCGGCGCCGAGCCGCTCCCGCCGGACGGGGTCGCCCGCCAGCGCGGACAGCTTCTCCACAAAGTCTCCGGGCCTGGAGGGGTCGTACAGCGCCCCATTGTCGTCGTCGCGGATCACTTCGGCAATCTGCCCCAGCCGCGCGCTCAACACGGCCCTGCCGCAGGCCATGTATTCGAACAGCTTGATCGGCGAAAAGTAAAAGAAGTCCTGCGCGGGATAAGGGGCGACGAGGACATCCATGGCGGCGAGGATTCCGGGCATGCGCTGGTGGGGGACGCTGCCGAGAAACGTCACGTTGGCCTGCCCGGGAAGACGGGCGCGCAGCTCCTGGGCTCCCACCCCGTCGCCGGCGAGGACAAAGTGCGCCGCCGTCCGGCGGATGGCCTGCTCCAGCAGATCGATGCCGTGAAAGCGGGCAAAGCTGCCAGCAAACCCCACCAGGACGCGACCGGGAAAACGGTCCCGCAGCTCCGGGTCGGCGGCCGCGGGATGAAAACGGTCCGGGTCGGCGCCGTTGGGAATTACTGCTATCCGAGCGGGCGACAGTCCCCGCCCGGCAAAGTAGTCGCGCAGGACGTCCGAGACCACGAATACACCGTCGGCGGCAACCAGAGTGCGGCGCTCGATCCAGCCCGAGAGGCCTGGAAGCAAGTGTACCTCCGGCCGATATCTTCTGGTCTCATCCGGCACCGAAGCATTCACCTCCAGCACCACCGGAAGACCCAGCCGCCGGGCGGCTACGAGGCTGGAGAAGCGCAGGCCGTGCATCGTCAGGACCACGTCCGGACGGAGCCGCCGCAGCAGCGCGGTCTCGGCGGCGATGCCGGTCAGGGAGCGGGCGTGATTCGCGGTCTCCCAAAACCACCCGGCGAAAGGACGCCGCCGGCCGCCCCCCGGACGGTACGCCGGTCTTTGATGGCGAGGAACCACGATGACCTCGTGTCCCATCCGTTCCAGGGCCGCAGCCAATTCGCGGATCTGGGCGGCGTCGCCGCGCGACACTTCCAGGTCCCATTCATAATGTAAGTAACAAATACGCATATGTTTCTCCGCACCGATTCCGAACCTCTTCCTCACGGTCGCGGTTCGGTGCTGCCGCCGTACCAGGCGTCCAATGCCTCCTCCACCCTCCCAAAACCGTAGCGCGCCTCCACCCGCTCCCGATTCCGGCGTCCCAGCTCCAACCGCCGTTCCGGATCACCGGCCAGCTCGAGTAGTACCCGCGCCAGGGCGCCGGGATCCCCCACCGGCACCAGCACCCCGGCGGGCAGCATCTCGGGAACGGCTCCCACGCCCGTCGCCACCACCGGCAACGCCGCAGCCATGGCCTCCAGCACGGCGTTCGGCATCCCCTCCGCGTGAGACGCCAGCAGAAACACGTCCGCCTCCGTCAGAAGCTCCCACTTCCGTTCCGGTCCGACCGCCCCGGGAAACGTGACCTGCCCGTTCAACCCCAGTTCCCCAGCCCGCCGCCGGACCTGCTCGCCCTCCCCCCGCCCGCTGGTAACGTCGGGCCCGGCCAGGACAAACTGCACCGCGCACCCCCGCAGCCGCTCCGCCGCCTCCAGGATCTCAAAGTGACCCTTGTGCCGCCCCAGAGTGCCCAAGGTGAGCACCCTCATCACCCCCTCCCCCGAGCGGACAGCCACCTGTTCCGGGATCTCCACTCCGTTGGGAACGACCCCAATCGGACGCCCGGGCGCCAGCCGGGCCAGGACCTCTCTCCAATACTCAGACAACACCAGAATGTCCGAAGCCAGCCCCAACCCCCACCGCACCAAACCCCTGCCGGCCGCTCCGTGCCGCTCGTACCACTCCCCGAACTCGCCGCTGTGAAGCTGCAGCAGGACTCGCCGCCCGAGCAGGCGGCCCATCGCGGCATACACCACCGACTCCCAGAAGTTGACTCCGCACGACGACTTGATGTGCAACACCCCAGGCCGCCGCCAGGCGACAAAAGCGCCGAAGCGCAGGAACCTTCTCCCCAGACGCCGGTCCCACACGCGGATTCCGTAGCGCCGAGCCAACCCAGATCGCAGAATCATCCCCACGCCGGTCTCGACGCCGCCCGTCGGAACCGGTCCCGGCGCCGGAGCCACCAGCAGCACCCCCCGAGCGCGCTCCGCCACCAGCCGCTCGTAAAGCTCCACGACCGGGCGGCACTGGACCTCCCAGGTGCGATGCCGGCAAACCCATTCCCGAGCCTGTTGTCCCAGGCGTTCCCGCCCCTCGGGATCGAGCATCATGCTCTCGATCCGCGCGGTGAGCGCCCCCGTGTCGCCGGCCGGAAACAGCACGCCGTTGACGCCATCCTCGACCAGTTCGCGATGCCCGCCACAGTCGCCTGCCAGGAGTGGCTTGCCGTGGGCCATGATCTCCAACGGCTTCAGCGGCGTGACCAGGTCGGTGAGGCGCGACCGGCGACGGGGCAGGACGAACAGGTCGATCGCTTCGTAGTGCCGGGCCATCTCGTCGTGGGGGACGCGGCCGGCAAATACGACAACCCCTTCCAGGCCGAGCCTCCGAACCTGTTCCTGCAGCGCCGCCCGCGCCGGACCGTCGCCTACCAGCAGGACCCGCAAGCCCGCATGACGCGGGACCAGCCGCGCGATCCCGGCGAGCAGCAGGTCGAGACCCTCATACGGCAACAGGGTCCCGGCGTAGCCGACGACAAAGCGGTTCGATCGCGCCCCCGCCGGCGAGGGACGATGCGCCCCGACATCCACGCCGTTCCCGGCCAGGGTAATCTTTTCTTTGGCTAGCCCCCGGCCGACCAGGTCCTCCGCCAGCCCCCGGCACAGCACCGTCACGTGTGTCGCCAGCCGGCAGGTCAGTATCTCCATCCGGCGAAGGCTGCCGCGCAGCACCGGGCCCACCCCCTCCATCCCTTCTTCGACCAGAGACCGGACCTCGTACACCACCGGCGTCCGTCCGCCGGCGGCGACCGCGGCCAGCCCGCAAAAAAAGAGATTGTGGGCGTGAATCACCTCCACGCGCTCGCGTCTGACGACTTCCCGAATCCTGTGGATGAAGGGCGCCAGGGCCGCCAGCTTGACCGCCCGCTCCCACCAGGGTTTCGCCGTCATGAAACGCCCCGGGTCGGACCCGTCGTAGCAGCGGTAATGTGGTATCCCCTTCCAATGCTCCATCCCCCCGGCCTGGGCGGGATCGGCCGGCGGCTGAAAGGGCGAGCTGAGCACCACCGGCTCGTGGCCTCCGCGAGCCTGGGTCTCCACCAGGTAGCCGGTCCGCACTGCCGCCCCCGTCACGTCAGGATACGAGTTATAGACCACGTGTAGTATCTTCATCGGATCGGCGTCAGCATGGTGACCCAGACCAGCGGCAGTTCGGCGGTTCGCTCCAGCACCACCACCGGGGCCGTTTCCCAGTGGCCGAAGCGCTGCGACCACAGCCCCGGCTCCACCCGCCATCCCGGCTCGGAAAACGCCAGCCGCAGCCCCACACCGGCGGCCGGATCTATCGCCGCCACCGCCCGCGGCCCGTTCGGGCGCAGCTCCATCCCCGGCGGAAAATGAAATCGCAGAGCGCAGCGATGCCGGCCCGTGCCTTTCAGCCGGTCCGTCAGGATCCAGCCCGCGTCCGGCGCCGGAGGGCGCAGAAACAGGATGCTGCGGTGGTGGGTCACCGGCTGCCGCAGCCGCCGATAGCCCTCGTGCATGGCAAGTGCATAGTCGGAGCGCTCGTCGGAGTGGTTTTCGAGCAACCGCGCCTGGACCGGCGCCAGCCACTTGAACAGATCGAGAGCCTCGCTTTGGTCGAGACCGTCGACGGTCACGGTATTGTGGGCGGCGGTCCCCCGCAGCGCGTCCCGGACCTCCGCGTTGGCCCCGTAGGCGCCGGTGCCCGGATCGCCCAGGACCCACCGGTTCCCCACCCGTACCTGGACGCTCAGCGCGTCGGCGTGGCCGTGGGAGGCGTTCGGCCACAGGCCCAGCGGTCCGACATCGAACAGCAAGGCCAAGTCCCCTGCTTCCCAGAAGCAATAACCGCCCGCAGCGAAAACTCCGGCGGCGACCGGCGGCGGCGGAGGCAGGGGAAGCCACCAGTCCAGGTCCGGCCGGGGTTCGGCAAAAGGCACGCCACGCCCCCCGTCGCCATCGCCGATGGCGGGAGCGTCTTCGCCGCCGAGCAGCGCCAGAAAGCTCGCCATGGCCGCGGTGCGCTGCTCCAGCAAGGGCGGAATCCGCCGCTCCGTCTTTTTCGCCAGCGTGATGACCTGGCGGCAGAAGTCCAGCACGAAGCGCTGATAGCCGGTGGACTGCTCGCGGCTTACCCCGTCGGGCGTGACCTGCCGCGCCACCTCGCAGGTCAGGATGGCCAGGGCCCGCCGCTCTTGTCCGGCCGCACCCGGCAGATCCGGCAGCGACACGCTCAGCAGCCACAACGCGGCCGCCTCCCCCACCAGGTGGTTCGTCGGATCGGTGTAGATGGACAAATGCGTACTTAAATAGCGGTAATGGTCATACAGACCGTCCAGCCACTCCCGCCACGCCGGCAGCGCCGGCCACAGCAGGGGCAGCGCCCACAGCCAGCTTAGGGCCCGCACCGCCACCTCCAGCGCGCTCGACCAATTCGCCCCCGCGCCATACGGGTTGCGCGCCCGCCAATCTCTCACCAGCGCGGAGGCCCGCGCCGCGAACTCCCGCTCGCCGGTCAGGACCGCGGCCCGCGCCAGCAAGAAGAGGAACTGGTGACGATTCAGCTCCCAGCTCCAGCGCCGGTCTCCCGCGTGCCAGTCGATCTCACCGGGCGTCAAGCGGACCGGAACGCCGAAAACCTCCCAGCGGTCCAGGGCCTGCCGCGCCAGGTCCACCAGCCCGGCCGCGGCCTCCGGGTGTTCCAGTTGCCAGAACTGCGCCAAGTCGCGCCCCCGCGTGGGGCCATAGAGGAAGCAGTGCTCCAGCCGCTCGGCCAGCACGGAGGGGAGGGGTGGCATCCAACGCGGCGCCGCGCCCGGAGCGCCGGCCGGCAGGCGCTCGGCCAGGCGCGCCGCGATCTCCTCCGGCTCCATGGCCAGCAACCGCCGGGCGTACCGCCGCACCGGTACTAGTGATGTCCTCATGCCGGCGCCACCCCCCGCCGCAGGCAGGAGCGCTGCACCGCGCCATACCCCACCGCCGTCGCCAGCGTGACCACCGCCGCTCCCATCGCTCCGTGGCCCGGGATCAGAGCCAGGTTGAGCGCCACGTTCACCGCCAGCAGCACCAGGTTGACGGCGAGGTCGGTCGTCTGCCGGTCGGCCGCCACCAGCCGATAGGCCTGGTACCGGTTCCAGGCGTAAGGAACCGCCGTCCAGATCAGGACGGCCAGCACCGGCCCGGCCCCCTCCAACCCCGGACCATACAGCAGCGTTACCGCCTGTCGGGCCCCCAGCGCGATAGCCAAGGCCGGCAATGCCGTCAGGGCCAGGAGCCACCGGTGCTGACCGTCCGGAGCAGCGCCCGTGGCCAACCGCGGATACCAAGCCTGGCACCAGCTCTGCGGCAGCAGGATGGCGGCATCCAGCACCCGGTAGGCGGCCGTATAGCGGCCCACTTCCCCTATCCCCCTTAGCCAGGACAGCAGAAAGACGTCCACCCGCCAATACAAAGTGGCGCAAACGGCGCTGCCCGCAAACACCGGCGTTTCCGCGGCCAGAGCGCGAAGAGACTCCGGCCGTTCCATCCTTACGCCGAGCCGCCCCAGCCATCCCGCCGCCACCACACCGGCCAGCGCCTTCCCCAGTACGGCCGCCGCCAGCACGCCGTTCAGACCGCTTCCCACCCACAGCATCGCCACCCCCAACCCGGCCTTGACCAACTGTTCCACCAGACACACCACGGCCATAGGAACGGTCCGCTCCAACGCCAGAAACGCCGCCTCCCCGCAGGCGCAGAACGCCATAGGCGCCAGCGCCAGACTGAGGATGCTAAGAGCCTGCCGCGTCGCCGGGTCATAGCCACTGGCCAGGATCAGCATCGCCAGGGTCAGGACGGCCGATACCCCGCCCGAGAGCGCCACAGCGCCCGCCAGGAGGCGGCCCAATTCGTCCGGCCGGCGCGCGCCCTCCCGCGTGAGGAGCGCCGGCAACCCCGCCGCCGCGAGCAATCCGAACAGCCCCAGGAACGCGTAGGCCAGGCTGTAGCGTCCCAGTCCCTCCGCTCCCAGCCGGCGCGAAACGGCCAGCACCACGACCAGCGACAGCGCCGGCGCGGCCACCCGAACCGCCGCCAGTATGGCGGTGTTGGCAAGAACCCTGCTCTCTTCTGTCTTCATTCGCGTTCCCACCGCCCCGCCGCAATCATCAACCCGCACAAGAACCACAACAACGAATACGCGGCCGGACCGAGCGAGACGTCCCAGAGCATCTCCCACGCCAGCGCCAGCAGGCCCGCCCGCCAGCCCAGGGCCAGCCGCCGGGCCGCCGGCGGCAGACGCTCCGGCGACGCCAGCCGGAACGCCGCCACCAGAAACGCCAGCCACGCCGCCACGCCCAACAGACCCGTCTCCGCCGCCCGCAGCACGTACACGTTGTGGACCACGTACAGCCACTTGTCGGCCAGTTCCGGCGTCAGATAATCGCGAAAGACATAGGGATACGCCCCCGCCCCCACTCCGGTCACCGGATGCGCCTCGATCACCCGCACGGCC
>JBGOUV010000213.1:0-11882 GCA_041477815.1 Terriglobia bacterium
ATAGCGCTTCCACCCCTCGAACATGGTGCGGCAGATCCGGAACAAGCTCGGTCCGTTTTTTTCAAAGTCCTGCTGGAAGGCCCCATCCAGGAATTTCTTCGAATCCTGGCGCGAAATGGCGGCGTGCCGGAAGTTGAATTGGTACTGCCCATGAATATCGGCCAGATCCACATCTTCGAGCAACCGGCCTTGCTGGGCCATCTCGGCATAAAGGGGAGTGCCGGGCACCGGCGTGTACAGCATGAACTGGTGGAAATCGGTATCGTGGGCCACCGCGTACTCGATCTCCTCCGCCATATTCTCCGGCGTATGATGTTCCAGACCCACAATAGTGGACCCGAGGACCTTGATCCCGTGGTGGCGCAACTCCCGCGCCAGCGCCAGCGTGTCGGCGCCCGCCAGCTTGGCATAGCTGGCGTGTGGGGATTCGAGCCCCATCCAAATCCACGACACGCCCAGGGCCACCAGCTCCTGCATGGAATACTTGCGTATGGCATTCGCCGAAGCAAACACGTACAGCGTCCAGCTCTTGCCCTTCTCCTTCATCCAGTCGAGCAACTGCAGGGCGCGCTTCCGATGCAGCAGAAAGTTTTCGTCCATGACAAAGAAGGAGCGCACGTGCAGCGAAGACTCCAGTCGTTCCATGATGCGAAACAACTCTTCGCCGCTGTCGTAAAAGTTGAGGAACTTTCCTTTGCCTCCGAAGAACGACGAGGTGGTGCAGAAGTTGCATCCCAGGGGACAGCCTACCGACGGGATGACGGTGGCGGCGGGGAACTTGAGCGCCCCCGGGACCCGTATGCCTAACACGCGAAGAGCAAAGCTGGAGAGGATCGAAGGGTGCTGGATGGGAGCCGCCTCCTCCTCGCCCAGGTAGCGGCGCATCCAGGAGATCCCGTCTCCCCGGACAATGTGATCGGCATCGATCAGCGTCGCCAGGTCCGCGATAGCCGCTACATGCCCGCCCACGACGATGACCGAATGAGGAGAAAGCTGCCGGATCATCCGGCACATCTCCCGAACCTTTCCTACGTTCACGATGATGGAAGAGATGCCCACTATATCGTAGTGATGAGCTGTGAGCTCTCGGGCGAAAGATTCGCGCGTGGGAAAGTCCAGCACGGCGCAGGGGGCCGAGATATTCGCCTGGATCATCATGATGCCCCAGGAACGGTGGTGCATGCGCAGCGAGCAAGGCCCTTGGACGCGCGTCACCTGGTTGTGATACAACTCCATGGGATTAATGGCCCGGCTGCCGAATTCGTCGTCTTGCGCGTAGGGGCCGAAAACGGAAGTCAGCAGAACGCGGGCTCGAACACCCTGGGGATGCTTCGCGGGAATCAATGGGCCACTCTTTCTTGGATACAGTCAAGCGCGCCGTCGAGCAACGGCCGGAGGGTGAAAAAACGAGAAGGGTCGCGCAACATCTCGTCGGCGCTCTGCTCAAAGGGACCGGAACCGATATCGGCGGAACAGTTTTGGATCAGCGCACGCACACTCGAAGGTGTGACTTCCAGGTGAAATTGCAAGCCCCAGGCCAGCCCGCACTCAAACGCCTGGTTCCGGCATCCGTCGCTGGCGGCGAGATGCACGGCGCCAGTGGGCAAATCGAAAGTGTCTCCGTGCCAGTGGAAGGCTGTGAAGCGGGCCGGGAAAAGAGTCCCTGAGGCGCGCCTCACCGGAAACCAGCCGGTTTCCTGATGCCCGTTTCGGTAGACCTTGGCCCCGAGGACGTGGGCGAGCAGTTGAGCGCCCAGGCACACGCCCAGCACCGGCTTGCCTGCCCGCACCGTCCGCTCGAGCAGCTTCTTCTCTTCTTTGAGCCAGGGGTGCGGCGACTCGTCCTGAACTCCCATGGGGCCGCCCAGTACCACGAGCCAATCGAAATCCTCGATACCGGGCAACGCCTGGTCCTGAAACAGCTTCGTGGCGGCCAGGGTGTGGCCACGCCTGCGGACCCAGCCGGCAATGCTAGCCGGGCCTTCAAAGGGCGCGTGCTGGAGATAATGGACTCTCACGCGCGGCGTCGCGCCTCCGGAATTTCGAGGGGCGGCTCGATCACTGCGCGCGCGATCATGACTTCCTCCGCTCGGCCAGGAGGCGCTTCAGCTCCTCCACCCAGTTCACTACCACGCGGATCTCGGTTGCCGGCGCATCCTGATCGCCTTCCTGGATCATCAGGAACCGCTGCCCGTCGGACGTGACGTCGTAATTGGAGGAGCTTGGTCCCGGCGCACCGCACATCGAGTTCGTGCCCTGGTTGTAGTGGCGCTCCCACAGCAGTCTCGGTTTGCCGGCGGTGAACGCGGGCCCCGTGCCCACGGTGACGGCCATCATCTTGTCGCCGCTGCGGTAGTACAGCTCGCCGCCGGTGCGTTTCCACGTCGGGTCGCTGCCGCCTTCGGTGGAAATCAGGATCTTGGGCCCGGGCCCGGGGTAGGCCTGCACGTAGATCTCGTTCTGGCCGGACTCATTGGAGCAATAGGCGATCCAGCGACCGTCGGGGGAGAACCTGGGCGAGGCCTCGTCAAACTTGCTCTGCGAGAAGGGGCGCGGCTGGCGCTCGCCGTTCACCTCCAGCGTGTAGACGTCGCCCCCGGTCTCGGCGCTCACCTGGGTGAAGGCCAACACGCGCCCGTCGGGCGACCACGAGGCGGCGCTCTGCTGCTCGCCCACAGTGGTCAACTGCTCCGCGGCTCCGCTGCGGTCCGCCGGCGCCCACCACATCTTGAACGGCCCGGGCATGCCCACCCGATACGTCAGCCGCTTCCCGTCCGGCGTCCATACCGGCCAGTGGCTCGATCCGTCGAACGTCATCTTCGTGAGCGTCCCGCGTTCCAGGTCGTATAAATATACATTGTGGTTCGGACCCTCCGTTTCAATCGCGATCTGCCGCGCGTCCGGAGAAATCCGGGGATGCAAGTAAGCGCGGGGCGGCAAAGGCAGCGGTTCGACCTTCCCCTGGCGGTCGACCCAAACGACCTTGCGGCCTCCCCCTACCGGGCCGCCCGGAGCATAAGCCAGCGATCCATTGGCGGACACCGCCCAGAGGAACCCGTCCATCGTATTGCTTTGGTAGACGCCCTCCTGGACCATCACGGAAGGACCTGTGACGGTCAACTGCCCGACATCGAACGGCGCTGCGTAGACGGCTCCGCCCCGAATGTACACTACGTGGCCGGTGGACAGGTATTGAGCATTCCTCCCGCCTTCGATCAGGGTCTTTCGCTTTCCGGTCTCAAATGAGAATACGCCGATGTTGTAGTCGTCGTAGGAGTCCGTGTCTTTCGTTCTGAAGCCATACATCACGGCCTTGCCGGCGGGCAGGAACTGCGGAAAGCCACCCCAACGCTCGTCCTTGCTGGGGTCCACCACGGGCACTTCTTGCAGTTTGCCCCCGGAGGCGGGCATCCGCCCCATGCCGGCCGGATAAAGCCCGAACACCAGCGTGTTATCGGCGCCCCAGGAGGCATACGCCGCGCCGCCTTGCGGGGCATCAAACATGGTCACCGGCGGCCCCCCGCCGAGGGCCACTTTCTTCCATTTGGGTCCCTGCCGGAAGGCCATCCATTGGCCGTCGGGTGAGAAGGAAGGCATAGGCATCATGCTCTCGGTAGCCGGAATCGGCTGGACCTGAAACTCGTTCATCGCCCGCACGTAGATTTGCCTTTGTCCTCCTTTCTGGACCGCGTAAACCAAACGAGACCCGTCGGGTGAAAAGGCAAACCCGGCGCCTCCCGTCGGGAAAATCTCGTCCGGCCCCAGCGTGATGGTAAAGCGGGCGACGGCCGGGGGAACCGGCGGCTTGCGCCAAACCTGCCAGCCGATGAGTCCGGCGACGAGCACTCCACCGAGCAAGCCGCCTGCGGCGTACCGCAGCGCCCTTAGCTGCGGCGCACGGCGCGACACCGGTTCGACCAGGGCGGCGCTGGGCGGCCCCGCCAGCGCCTCTTCGATCTCGAGGCAGGCATCGCCGGCGTCACGCAGCCGCTTTTGCGGGTCTTTCTGCAGGCACCGATGCACCAGCGCCCGGACGTTCGGGGGCGTTGATTGCGGCAAGGCTTCCCAGCCCGGCCCCCGCGTTAACACCGCCGCCATGCAATCCGAGAAGGTCTCGCCGGGGAAGACTCTTCGCCCTGCCAGGACCTCAAACAACACACCGCCGAGCGCCCAAACGTCGGTGCGCTTGTCCACCGCCGCCCCGCGCGCCTGCTCCGGGCTCATGTAACCCGCCGTCCCCAGAACCACCCCTTCCCGAGTTCCTTCTATCGACACGGTCGGCGATTGCGACAGGTCGGGCGAGGAGGAGCCGGACTCGAAGGTCTTGGCAAGACCAAAGTCCAGCACCTTGACCTTTCCCTCCGGCGTGATCTTGACGTTGGCGGGTTTCAGGTCGCGGTGGATGATGCCCTTCTCGTGCGCCGCTTCCAGCGCTTCAGCGATCTGCCGGCAGACCTGCAAAGCCTCCTGAACCGGCAGCGGCCCCGAGGCGAGCCGTTGAGCGAGCGTCAGTCCGGGAACCAGCTCCAGCACCAGGTAGCGCACCCCGCCGGCTTCTTCGAGGCCGTGAATGGAGGCGATGTTGGGATGGTTCAGCGCGGCCAGCAGGCGAGCTTCGCGCTCGAAGCGCGCCAGCCGTTCGGGATCGCGGGCGTAGCTTTCCGGCAGGACCTTGATAGCCACCTGGCGGCCAAGCTTCGAGTCGGCGGCGCGGTAGACCACGCCCATGCCCCCGGCGCCGAGTTGTTCTTCAATCTTGTAGTGACCGAGCGTTTGGCCGATCATAACTTCTCTTTCCTCGGGTGAGCACGACCTCGAAAGGCGCGTGCTGGAGATAATGGACTCTCAAGTGCCAGGTCGCGCCTCCAGGATTTCGAGGGCGGATCGATCCTACCGCCAGAGCGGAGTCTGCTTATCTTTACAATGCAATGCCTTTATGCTCCGATTCGGGTCTCGCGGCAATCGTCGGTTTGACTCAACCTGTGTGACAATTGACTCCAGATGCTGGAAAGCGAGCTGCACAAGCTGCTGGAAGGCACCGCCGACGCGGCCTTCCTGGTGGACGCCCAGGGGGTAACGCGCTCCTGGAATCAAGCGGCGGAGAAGCTGCTCGGTTATCGGGCCGAAGAGGCCGTCGGCCTGCCCTGTGCGGGACTGATCGAGGGCCATGGCCCGCTGGGTACGCTGGTTTGCGAGCACGATTGCCACGTGCTCCAGTGTGTGGCGGCGGGCTCTGAAATTCCGAACTTCGATCTGGAAGCCAAGACCGGTTCCGGCCACCGCGTCTGGGTCAACGTTTCTATTTTGCGTTTCTATGATCCGCGCACCCGGCGCAATTTCGCAGTCCACTTCATGCGGGACATCGCGGGCCGGAAGAAAACCGAGGAGCTGGGGCGGAAACTTCTGGGGGCCGCCAAAGACCTCCTGACGCTGGCGGCTGATCCCGCGCCTCCGGCTCCCATCTCACCGCTTACCGAGCAGGAACAGAGACTGCTGCGAAACCTGGCCACGGGCCGCAGCCCCGCCGAGGTTGCTCGGGAGCTGGGCATCACCGCCCGCACGCTCCGCAACCACCTCTACCATGTCAATCGGAAGCTGCACACCAAGAACCGGCTGGAAGCGGTAATCCACGCCGCTCGGCGGGGATTAATCTGAAGGAGTCATTTCGGGCGGCTCTGCTGAGACTCGACTGCGGTCGGGAGCCTTCGCCAGGCCGTGACCGCGCGGCGGCCACCGCCCATCTGGTGAAGAAAGCCAACGGCGCGGATTGAGGCGTGTGCTCGCCCCCCGCGACAGACCGCGCGGAGAACCTCCGGATACGCCGTTACGATAGACTGGCTGCTGGTCCTGGCACGGATCACCCGGCCCAGGGCGCCGGTTTCGGAAGACCAAAAGGAGACGACGCATGCAGGTTCCACGCTTCAAGGCCACTCTCGCCGCAGTGGCAATTCTCGTATTGGCGATCCCCGGACAGGCCCGCATCACGCGGCTCGTGGTGGAACACGCGGAGACGCTCGGACGCGATGGATATCAGCAGCTCACCGGCCATGCCTATGGCGAACTCGACCCCCAGCTCCCGCTCAACGCCATCATTACCGATCTCGAATTGGCGCCGCGCAACGCGCGCGGGAGGGTGGAATACGTGGCGACCTTCACCATCCTCAAACCGGCTGACATGGCGAAAGCCAGCGGTGTGCTGCTCTACTTCGTCCCGAACCGCGGCCGCATCAATTTGACTGATAATGGGTTCCTCGCCGATGCCCGAAAGCAGGGCCACGTGCTGGTCGCCAGCGGCTGGCAAGGAGACCTGGAGCCCGCCGACGGGAGGGAGACGCTGTCCGCGCCGATAGCCAAGAACCCCGATGGTTCCAGCATCACCGGGCGCGTGCTGGCCCGGTTCAGCGACATGACTGCGGGCGCGAGCACCTGGCCCATTCTTCGCGGCGGCGTGGCGGGGACCGCCGATCCGGCCAGCCTCGATACCTCCCAAGCCACCCTGACCCGCCGAGCCTCGGAGGATAGTGAGGTCGTTCCTTTGCGCAGCGCCGACTGGGCCTTCGCCGATTGCAGCAAGAGCTCTTTCCCGGGCACCCCCGATCCGAGGAAGATCTGCCTTCAAGGTGGGTTCCATCCCGGCTACTTGTACGAGCTGGTGTACACGGCCAAGGACCCTACGGTCTACGGCATTGGGTTCGCTGCGACGCGCGATCTGAACTCGTACCTGCGCTACGGCAGGCAGGACGATACCGGCGCTGCCAACCCTCTGAGCGGGAGGATCGCCTGGACGGTCAGCCAAGGCAATTCGCAGTCTGGAAACTTCCTGCGCAGCTTCATTCATCTGGGCTTCAATCAGGATGAAGCCGGACGAATCGTCTTCGACGGCAGCAACCCGAACATTGCCGTTCGCCTCTTAGCCATGAACATCAGATTCGGGGCTCCCAGTGGAGCGGCCGCCCTGTACGAAGCCGGGAGTGACGGCGTAGTCTGGTGGGCCGATTACGCCGACGAAGCCCGGCGCCATCCCTCGGCGGGATTGCTCCATCGTTGCCGGGCTACGGAAACCTGTCCCAAGATTGTGGAGACGTTCGGCTCGGCGGAGTTCTACAACCTGCGTGCTTCTCCGGACCTGGTGGGCACCCGCGCCGACCGCGATATTCCGCTGCCGGTGAATGTCCGGCGCTATTATTTTCCGGGTGTGAGCCATGGCGGCGGACCGGGCGGATTCGATCCGGACCCTCCCCCGCAGGCTTGTTGCGGGCTGGCGCCGAATCCGAATCCTTCCCGCGAGACGTTACGGGCGTTACAGGCTGCTTTGGTGGATTGGGTCGTGAAAGGCGCCCTGCCTCCACCGAGCCAGTATCCTCGTCTGGATCGGGGAGAATTGGCTTCCCCTACCCAAGCCGCCTTGGGATTCCCTGCGATTCCGGGAGTGCCCCTGCCGGACGGGATTCTGACTCCGCTCTACGAATATAGTTTCGGAACACAGTTCCGTTACAACGATCTTTCGGGTATCATCACGATCCAGCCTCCCCCCATCCGGCAGATTCTTCCCACGGTGGTTCCAAGAGTGGACGCCGATGGGAATGAAACGGCCGGCGTGGCCAGCGTGCTCCACCAGGCTCCTCTAGGAACCTACACGGGCTGGAATACGGTTGCCAGCGGGTTCTATAAGGGCCGTATTCGCACCAATACCGGCGCCTACATTCCCTTCGCCAAGACCAAGGCAGAGCGGCTCGCCTCCGGTGATCCGCGACCGTCGCTGGCAGAGCGCTACGGGACCCACGAAAAGTACGTGGCGCAAGTGCGCGCCGCCGCCGAACGACTGGTGCGCGGACGCTTCCTTCTCCAGGACGATGCAGACCGTCTGATCGCTCAAGCCGAAGCCAGCAAGGTCCTGAAATAGGAGCGCCGGGGACGACTGGCGCACAAAACGTGATCCGGCGGTTCACACCAAACATTCCGCCTTGACGCACTCCTTCGGTCGGCCTACCCGGAAGCAATCTCCGCCGCCACTCGCGCTGGAGGTCCTTTTCGCTGGATCATGACCCCGTCAGTCACGAGTCTCCGCAGCTTGGTGATCGCCAGGTCCTTCCGGATGGGCGCCTCGAACTCAGAGACACGTCCCACCAGTCGGGCGCGCCGTATGATTCGTTCAGGTTCGGCCGCAGCACGCCGAAAAGCGCGAAGCCGCGCAGGATGTCCAGAGTGCCAATTCGCTCGGTCGGCGCAACCCGAGTAAGTGCAGGGTCCTGAAGGGGCGGGGTACACAACGAATCCGGTGGAAGGAAACTATCTCATAGATGCTGGCGGAGAGACAGGGATTCGAACCCTGGATGGAGTTTCCCCCATACACGCTTTCCAAGCGTGCGCCTTCAACCACTCGGCCATCTCTCCGCGCGGTCTGCCTTCGCCCACTATACCACAGCCCGCGCCGCGTCTCGTCTCGTCATATATAAGTCATATACAGATATTGGCACGCACTACCATCTTCCTGCCCGAGGACTTGCATGGCACGGTTCCGCCAAGAGGCCTCCGCCGGCCGCCGGCGACAGAGCATCACCGGCTACGGTGTCACTAAAGCCCGCGTTAGAGTGTCATAGCCTTGGCTTCGGTGGCTTCACGGCCACCCAAGGGAGAGTACCCTTCCGCCGGATCCTGCGACGAAACACTTTGTCGGCCGACGTGACATACAACGTCTGGAGATCGGCGCCCCCGAAGACGGCATTCGAAGGGTCGGCGTTCTGCGGTTTGTTCAAGATGCCGACGGTTCTCCCGGCGGGATCGCAGATCTGTATGCCGAGCTTGGTCGCGACATAGAGGAATCCTTCGGAGTCCACCGTGAATCCATCGGCTCCGCTTCGCAACGTCCCCGACTCCACCTCATCGGGAATCTCCAGCCGGTGGAAGGGCACACCGTTGGCTAACGAGCCATCGGACTGCACCTGGAACGACCAGACCCACCGTCCGGCCGTATCGGTCACCATTAAGAAGGACTGGTCCGGGGAGAATCGAATGCCGTTGGGGAAAGCAATCCCCTCGTCGACGACGCGTTTGCTCCGGCCCGCGTCGATGAACCAGACCCGTTTGTTGGCGGGATCCGTGAAATATATTTCGCCACGCGCGTTGATGGCCAGATCGTTGGACTCGACGCCCTCCGCGATCACCGCTTCTGTGCCGTCCGGCGAATAGGCCACGATGCGCTTGCGGCCATTCTGACACGCATAGAGGCGCCCGTCCGGTCCGAACATCAGGCCATTCGCCCCGCCGCTATCTTCCTTGAACACGGTAACCCGCTGAGCCGCATCGATCTTATGAATCCGGTTGTTGGGGATGTCGCTGAAAAACACGTTGCCCTGGGCGTCCACCGCGGGCCCTTCGGTGAACTTGTGACCCTGGCTTACGAGCTCCCAATCCTGATCCGGATGGAGGACATTGTTCGTCAGAAAGTGGCGGACCCCGTCTTTCGGCTTGGCAATTGGCTTGGTGTAGTCGCGCCAGATCCAGCGCAGGGCCTCCGGAAGGATAGCTCCACCATGTTTACCGTTGTGGCCCTCCGTTCCCACCGTCAAGAAGCTGTCGTACCCGGCATGCTGCAGCGCCAGCGACAGTTCGTAATTACTATGAACATTTACGTCCTGTGTACCATCCTGTAGGAATACACGGAGAGGCTTGGTCTCCATTTTCCGTACGAGCGAGGGGTAAATATGATCGCCGCGGAGGTTGGTGAACCCGCCGATGAAGCTCAGGACCCGGCGGAACCCCTGGGGATGGCTCCAGGCGGCATTGAACGCGCCATTACCGCCGGAGCTGGAACCGGCAATCGCGCGGTCGTTCGGATCGGGGGAGAGATTGTAGAGCTTGCCGACTTCAGGCAGGATCTCTTCGAGCAGAAACCGGGGGAAGCGATCGCCCACGGCATCGTATTCATAGCTGCGATTGAAGCGCCCCTGGGTATCCGCTCCGGCCGGCTGCACCACCCCGGGATTGACGAATACGCCGATGATCACCGGCAGATCGCCTTTGTGGATCAGGTTGTCGAACACGATGGTAGCGCGAAAGCTCCCCGCTTCATTGACGAACGAGCCGCCATCCTGAAACACCATGGTGCGCGCCGGCTGGTCCGGTTTGTACTGGGCGGGGACGTAGACCCAGTAGTCGCGCACGGTGCCGGGGTAGATCTTGCTGGTCCACTCGTACTTGGTAGTCTTGCCCTGCGGGACGTTGGCTTGCCGCATGGAATCTGGTCCCAGAACGTAATCCTCAGCCGGCGCTGCTACTGCCCCAAGAAACATGCCGATGGCGACTAGCTGCTTGATCATGTCCTGGATTATATCCGGCGTCAGACAGGCTTGTCTTTGCCGTTCTTGCCTTCGTGCAGGCTGCCTCTCACCGCAGCTTTGGCGTATACTTCGGGTTGGAGAGCGCAAAGGGGAAGTTCTGGTTGATATGAAACACGCGCGGATTGGTGTGCTCGTCGCGTTTGCCGCCTGCCTGTCTCCTGGCCCGCCCTGTGCCGGCCAGAGCGGCGGTAGGACCGCCGGCACCGCCAGTACTGCCGATTGGCCCCGCTGGAGAGGGCCAAACGCGGATGGGGTTGCGGACGGCCGGGGCCTTCCCACCGAATGGAGCCAGACCAAGAACGTCCGTTGGTCGGTGAAGTTGCCGGGTTGGGGGACCAGTTCGCCGGTGGTCTACGGAGACCGGTTGTTCGTCACTTCCCAAGTCGAGCAAGACGGCAAGAAATCCCTGCTGACGCTGTGCTTCGATCGCGACACCGGCCGGGAATTGTGGCGGCATGACTTCGGTCTGGGCACAGATCAGCGGAGTCACGAGAAGTCCAACCTGGCGGTGAATACTCCGGCCGTCACCGCGGATGCGGTCTACGTCGCCTTCGGCAATTCGGACGTCGCCCGCTACTCCCACGACGGCGCCCTCATGTGGGTCACTCGGTACATGGCCCTATTCGGCGATCCCAAAATGGCCTGGGGATACGGAGTGAGTCCCCTGGTTCTGGAGGACTCCGTGTTGCTCCCCTGGGATCACCACAAGGGCCCCTGTTACCTGGTGGGCCTCGATAAACAAACCGGCCGGATTGTCTGGAAGAAGGATCGACCCATCGGTACCAGCCACTCCACGCCGCTCCTGGTGGAGCATCATGGACAGGCTGACCTCCTGGTGTCCGGCAAGAACCGCCTCACTGCCTTCGACGCCAGAACACACACCGAGTTGTGGAAGTATGGCGAAGGCGAGGGGCCGTTCAACGGCGAAATCATCGTGAGTCCGATCTACGGAGACGGCATGGTATTCCTGCAATTGTGGCGGCAGAGCGCCATCCACGCCATTCGACTTGCCGGCCACGGACTGCCGCCGGAGTTGGCCTGGATCAGCGAAAAGCCAGGGCCGCAGGAACCCTCGCTACTCTATTATCGAGGCCTGCTCTACGCCCTGATGGACAACGGTGTGCTGGTCTGCTTCGACGGGAAGACCGGCCAGGAGTTCTACCGGCAGCGACTGGGCGGCGCCTGCAACTCTTCCCCGATCGCCAGTGACGGACGTATCTACTTGAGCAGCACGGAGGGCACGACTTTCGTGGTCAAGGCCGGGCGAGAGTTCGAACTACTGCGCGCCAACAGCCTCGGCGAGAGAATCACCGCTTCACCGGCGGTCTCCGGAAACAAATTGTTTTACCGCACAGACTCGCATGTGTACTGTATCAGCGGCTTCCCGCGCGACGAAGCGCGGAACCTCAGCAGAAGTCGCTGAGCGCCAATTTGGGTAAGAAATTACTTGACACACCCACTCCTCTGTGAGACCTTAGAAGCATGGAAACACCCAAGACCCTGATGGCAGCGATTCAATTCTTCGGAGGCCGGGACAACGCC
>JBGOUV010000588.1:0-2796 GCA_041477815.1 Terriglobia bacterium
CACCTTAGGAGGATCGGGCGGCGGCATCGCTTACAACAGCGAAGAGCTGATGGAACTGCTGGCGCGGGGCCTCGACCTGTCGCCGGTTCACGAGGTCCTCATCGAGGAGAGCGTGCTGGGCTGGAAAGAGTTCGAGCTGGAGGTGATGCGCGACCTGGCCGACAACGTCATCATCATCTGCTCCATCGAGAATTTCGATCCCATGGGGGTCCACACGGGCGACTCCATCACCGTCGCCCCCGCCCAGACCCTCACCGATCGCGAATACCAGATGATGCGCGACGGGGCCATCCGCTGCATCCGAGAGATCGGGGTCGATACCGGCGGGTCGAACGTCCAGTTCGCGATTCATCCGGAGACCGGGCGGATGGTCATCATCGAGATGAACCCCCGCGTGTCGCGCAGCTCGGCTCTGGCTTCCAAGGCCACCGGTTTCCCCATAGCCAAGATCGCCGCCAAGCTCGCCGTCGGCTACCGGCTCAATGAAATCACCAACGACATCACCCGCCGGACCCCGGCCAGCTTCGAGCCTACTATTGATTATGTAGTGGTGAAGATTCCGAAGTGGCAGTTCGAAAAGTTTCCTGGCTCCCAGCCCCTGCTCGGCACCCAAATGAAGAGTGTGGGCGAGGTGATGGCCATCGGACGGACCTTCAAGGCCGCCCTGTGGAAGGCGATCCGCAGCCTGGAGACGGGCAAGGCCGCCGGCAGCGATACCTACGACGAGGCGTCCATCGAACGAATGCTGTACACCGCCACGCCCGAGCGGCTCAATTACATCCGATTCGCCTTGGCCAAGGGCTGGACCGTCCGCCAGATTGCCGAGAGGACCTACATCGATCCCTGGTTCCTGCAGCAAATCAAAGAAGTCGTGGACTTCGAGCAGGACTTGCAGAAAGAGACCCTCGAAATCGTCTCCCAGGAGAATCTGGAGCGGGCCAAGCGCTTCGGCCTCTCCGACCAGCGCTTGGCGCGCATGTGGAACACCAGCGATATCGCCGTCCGCAACCGGCGCAAGTCGCTGGGCATCCGGGCCGTCTTCAAGCGCGTGGACACCTGCGCCGCCGAGTTTGAAAGCTTCACCCCCTACCTGTATTCAGCCTATGAGTGGGAATGTGAGGCCGCGCCGGCCGACCGCAAGAAGGTGATGATCCTGGGCAGCGGCCCCAACCGCATCGGCCAGGGCATCGAGTTCGACTACTGCTGCTGTCACGCGTCGTTCGCCCTGCAGGAGCTGGGCTACGAGTCGATCATGGTCAATTGCAATCCGGAAACCGTATCGACCGACTACGACACCAGTGACCGCCTCTACTTCGAGCCCCTCACCCTGGAGAACGTCCTCAACATCTACGACACGGAGAAGCCCGACGGCGTCATCGTACAGTTCGGCGGCCAGACCCCCCTGACCCTGGCCCTGCCTCTCAAGCAGCAGGGCGTACCCATCATCGGTACCACGCCCGAGTCCATCGACTTGGCCGAGGACCGCAAACTGTTCGGAAAACTTCTGGAGGAATTGGACATCCCGCAGCCGGAGAACCGCACGGCTACCAGCATTCAGGAAGCCCGTAGCGCCGCCCGCCAGATCGGCTACCCGGTGCTGGTCCGGCCCAGCTACGTGCTGGGCGGCCGGGCCATGGTCATTGCCTACGACGAAGAGACTATCGACCGCTACATGCGGGAGGCCGTGGTTTATTCGCAGTCGCGTCCGGTCCTGGTGGACCGCTTTCTGGAGGACGCCACGGAGGTCGACGTGGATTGTCTGGCCGACGGCGAGGACGTCCTTATCGCCGGCATCATGGAACACATCGAAGAGGCCGGCGTGCACTCCGGCGACAGCTCCTGCGTGCTGCCGGCCATCTCCCTTGGACAGGAGCAGGTCGCCACGATCAAGGATTACACCATCCGTCTGGCCAAGGCCCTCCACGTGGTCGGCCTGATGAACACCCAGTACGCCATCCAGAGCGGCAAGGTATATGTACTGGAAGTAAATCCCCGAGCCTCCCGCACGGTCCCCTACGTGAGCAAGGCCACCGGCGTTCCCCTGGCCCGCCTGGCCGTGCAGCTCATGACCGGCGCCAGGCTTCGCGACCTGGGCTACCGCACGGAGGTCCTCGAGCCCAAACAGTTCTGCGTGAAGTCACCGGTCTTCCCGTTCCACAAGTTCCCCGGCGTCGACCCGATCCTGGGCCCCGAGATGCGGTCCACCGGCGAAGTAATGGGCGTGGGCGACAACTTCGGCGAGGCCTTCGCCAAGGCCCAACTCAGCGCCGGCCAAGCCCTGCCCGAGCGCGGCTCCATCTTTCTAACGGTCAACGACCGCCAAAAGGCCGAGGCCGTCGAGGTCGCCCGCAAGTTCGTGGAGTTGGGGTTCTCGATCGTCGCCACGCGCGGCACCGCGTTCACGCTGCGCGCCGCCGGCATCGCGTGCAAGACCGCGCTCAAGGTCAACGAGGGGCGTCCCAATGCGGTAGATCTGATTAAGGCCGGCGAGCTGAGCCTGATCATCAATACCCCCGCCGGCGCGCATTCCTTCTTTGATGAGAAGGCCATCCGCCGGGCGGCGGTGAATCACCGGGTGCCCTGCATCACCACTCTGAGCGGCGCCAGGGCGGCGGCCAGCGGCATTGCAGCTCGTCGGGAGCACCCGGCGCGGGTGTGGTCGCTGCAGGAGTTGCACGGGCTGAGGAACGGGCTAACCGCTACTTAGAGAAGCGGAAGCTGTGTCCCATCGCCGGCTCAACTCCGACGTGGCGGCTATGTCCCTACGGCAACCCAAACGCGAACACGTCGGTAGCC
>JBGOUV010000204.1:0-12114 GCA_041477815.1 Terriglobia bacterium
CCCCGCTCCCGCCCGCGGTGACCCGCACGTTGTCCAGCATGGCGCCAGCCGACCCTCCGGTGGTATGCGTAGTTTGAAACTCCAGCGTGGTACTGGAGCCCGAGGCCGTGAACGGAAACGTTCGGGTGGTCCAACCCATGTTGGTCGCCGAACGGCCCGTGGTATCGAACGAGAAATCCTGCGACTGACCTGCCGCCATCACCCGCATCTGCTTAATGGTGGGCGGGCCACCGAAATTGCCGGCCATATCGAACGTCACCGTGTAGGGGGCTCCCGGCGTGGTGGCGAACGTCTGTGAAACGCCTCCGAAGCTGCTGCCGTCCATGTCGATGCAGAAGTTCAAGTGCGCGCAGTTATAGAGCTGCGTGGACACGATGTCCACGCTGCCCCGCGTCACCGCCCAGCCCGGGATCGTTGTCTGCCCCAGGCCCACAGTGATATAGGATGTCGTCCCTCCGGGCAACTCGAAGCTGGGGTTGGTCAGCAAACCGTTTCCCCCGCCCCCGCCTCCTCCCCCGCCCACGGCCTGCACCCGGACATCGTCGACCACCGGACCATACGGCCCACTGGCGGGCAGCAAGCTGCGAAACTCCAAGGTCGACATGGAACTGCCAGCCACAAAGGAAAAGCTCCGCTCGACGAAGCCCATGTTGGCGCTGGTCTTGCCGGTCTCGTCAAAGTCGCATTCCCGCACCTCGGTCCCCGCCGTCGCCCGCAGGCGCCGCAGAGCGGCCCCTCCGTCCGGGTTGCCGGCCTGTTGGAACGTAACCACGTAGGTCATCCCCGGCGTGGTGCTGAAGGCCTGGGAAAGCACGCCGGGGCCGCCCCCGTTCATGTCGATGCAGACCGCTCCCGCCCGCAGGGTGGGAGGCGTGGTGTCGGTGCGGGCGCCCCAGCAGGTCCATCCCGTCCAGAAGTCCACATCCGTGAACGTCCAGGGGCTGGTTCCATTCTCGAAGCTCCCGTTCTGGATCAGGTTCGGTCCGGAGCCCAGCAAGCTGGTGTTACAAGAGCCTCCCCCGCCGCCCCCGCCGCCTCCGCCGCCACCGGTCCGGGTCGCGCTGAAGGTGCAAATCTGCGAGCCTCCCTGGGTAACCGTCCCATCCAGGCGCAGCCCGGTTATGGTGCTCCCCAACGTACCGGACCACAACTGCACCATTCCACCCGGAATGGTGCGGCGGAAGCCCACCTGGCTGCCGTTGATATTTCCGTCGTTGATGGTTCCCGAGTCGGCCGAGTTCGTGTTCAAAAACTCACCGTCGAACGCCCCGCTCGCTTGCTGGTTATTGATCCGGAACTGACCGCCGGGCAGCGAGCCGCTGCAGTTGGCCGACCAGCTCCAGGTGCCCCTCAGATCGGTGTTCCCACCGCCTCCGCCGCCTCCGGTCACCGTGGCCAGCACCGTTCCACTGGCCGGCGTTCCCGTCGTGAACAGGGCGAGCGAGATGAAATACGTGCCCGCCTGCAGCGGCGGCGACGAGCCTCCGGTGATGGTGATGGTCTCGTTGCCGGTCAAGCCCTCGGACCGGTAATCGGCCACCACCGACCCGCCGGATAGCAGGGTGTCCTGTCCAAACCGTACGAACAGGTCCACATCCACGCCGGGCGTGGTCGTGATGACCTGTACCACCAGTTGGGTGGCGCCCGAGGGTACGGCGATCCGGTAGCTGTTAGCGCCGAAAAACAACGTGGGCTCCGTCACCGCTGGGAACGAGAACCCCGCCGACACCCCGGAGGTCAACTGCCCGCCACCGGTGGTCGGCGGCGGGGGACTTCCGCCGGTCTCCACCGTCGCCGTCACGGTCCCGCTGGCCGCGACTCCGGTGTCGAACAACAGCAGCGCGATGTGGTAGGTTCCCGCCGGCACCGTCGGCGCGCCGGTGATCGTGATCGTTTCATTCCCGGTGAGCCCCTCCGACCGGTAGTCCGCAATCACGCTTCCCCCCGAGACCCCCGGGTCCTGCCCCACTCGCACGTAGAGGTCTACATCCACGTTCGGCGTCGTGGTCACCAACGACACCGTAACCCGCGTGGCCCCCGACGGCACGGTGACCTGAAACCCCGCATCGCCTACGAACAGCGTCGGCTGCCCTACCGCCGGCAGCGAGAAAGGCGCCGGCGACCCGGAAGTCAGTTGTACGAAGTTGATGCGTCCGCCGCCCGAGCTCACTGCCGCCGCCACCGGCTTATCCACCCGGCTGGCCGCCGTCACCACCCGCTTCCCGGACTCGGCCGCCTCACCCGTTGCCACGGCGGCGGCCAGCATCATCCCCAACAGCCATCCTCTACGCGATCCCATGCGCACCTCGCGGTACTTGTAAATCATTTCAACCCCGGTCCCGGCCCGTCAAGTAAATTCCCGTCCTTCAACATCTCGCGGTCGATCTTCTTCTTGACGGTGCGGCGGTCCAACTGCAAACGCCGGGCCGTTTCTTCGTAGCTCCCCGTCTCGGCGTAAGATAGCGTACAGTAACGTCGCAGCAATTCCTCCGCGGTCAGCGGACCGCTCAGCCATTGCTCCCGCGTCCGCTTCCGGGCCGCCCCGGCCGGCCGGTAGTCCTGCCGGATCAGAACATTCCGCACGCACTGTCCCAACTCCCGGTAGTTGCCCGGCCACGGATAATCCGGCCCCAGATTCTTCCGGATCCACGCCTCGGCCTCCTGGGCGACGGCCTCGGCCTCCGGTCCCGCTACCTGCTGCGCCAAATACAACACCATCTCCTCCAGGACTCCGGGAGACTCCCTCAATTGATCGACCAAAGACGGCGTCACCACCAGATCCGAACAGAGCCGATAGTAAAGGTCCTCTCGAAACCGTCCGTCCCGCAGGGCCTCGCCCAGATTGCGGTTGGTGGCGGCGATCAGTTTGCCTTCGAACCGGCGCGCCGCCGTGTCCCCCACCGCCTGAAACTGCCGCGTCTCGATCACCCGCAGCAGCTTCACCTGAATGGCGGGATCCAGTTCCCCGATCTCATCGAGGAAAACCGTCCCCAGTTTCGGACACACCTCCAGCCACCCCTTGCGGTCCTCGATCGCGCCGGTAAACGCCCCCCGGCGGTGTCCGAATAACTCGGACTCGACCAGCGTGGGCGCCAGGGCGGCCACGTTGACGGGATGAAACATCGCCGCCAGATCCGCTCCGAAGCTCAGCTTGCCCTCCTCGAAGGGCACGTACCGCGACAGCGCGATGGCCCGCGCCACCAGCTCCTTGCCGGTTCCCGACGGTCCCGTGATCAGCGTGGTGAAATCGCCCATTCCCGCCCACAGGGTCCGTCGGTAGCGCCGCATGTCGTGGGTGAACACCGACTGCCACACCGCCGCCCGCAGCCGCGCTGCGGCCATCGATCCGCCGATGATGTTCTCGAAAATGCGGTGGAACGCCCGCACGATCTGGTAAAGGCACGCGAAGGTGTGGAGCGGTTGATGGCTGGCCGGCCACTCCCTGCCACCGAGCCCGAAATAGTGGTCCCAATCCCGCCTGAATTCCCGGTAGAATCCGAACCGGGCCTCCAGAAAGCTCGAGAAATACTTGCAATACAGATGCGAGAGCGCGGCGTCCTCATAGAGGATCAGGTCCTCCCGCCGCGCGGCCGCTCCTCCGGCCAGCCGCCGCCGCAGCTCGCCCAGCAGCGCCGAGAGGCGTTCGCAGATCTTCCAGGCGTTCGCCCGGCGCTCCTGGGGCTGCTCGACGCGCAGGCTCCACACCGGCTCCCCGGGGACAAACTCCGGCCCCAGCGCCCGCTGTTCGAGCGCTATCCTCTCCGGCAGGAAGGGGTTGCAATAAGCCAGCTCGGAGACTGCCTCCAGGAAGGCCCGGTCCTCACCCGTCAGGAACCGCATCAGGGTCAGTATACATTTAAGGCGTCAGCACGGAAGCGCGACCGAAGGAGTGGACCTCCGATCTGCCGAGCCAGCCGCTCCTCACCGTCGCACTCCGGTGCCTTTCAGTCGCTTGCCCTTTTGCCGCGCGGCGAACGCTCCTTCCCGGTAATCACCCGCGGCGTGTCCGGACATCCGGTTGTTGCCCATCCGCACCGTGCCGGCGCCTTCCGTCTTGAAGACCCCGATACGCTGGGTGCCGCCGGCGGCGCGGGTTTCCGCGATCTGGTTGTCCTCAATGATGAGGTCCCCGGCGCGCGGCGCGACATAGAACCCGTAGCCTTCCCGGGCATTGCCGTTGTCGGTCACCCGATTCTTGCGGAAGGCGTTGCGGTGACCGCTGTTTTTCCAGGTCTCCTCGCGGAAGTACACGCCGCTGAAGCCGTTTCGCGCGATGGTGTTGTTCACGAACTCGTTGTCCGTGTCTTTGTGGCCGATGGAGACGCCATACTGGCCGTTGTCCTCGATGCGGTTGTCCTCAAAGCGTCCGTGCCGCACGCGCCAGCAAAGAAAGAGACCGATCTTGTCGTTGTGATGCATCCGGGAGCCCTTCACCACGGCCCGCGCGCTTCCCGTGCCCGGATGGACGCCGTAGCCGGCGTGCCCGTAGGATTCGCTGTCGAGGACCTGCACGCCGTCCGTGATCTGGAACGAGATGCCGTCTCCGTTGTAATTGCGGGCGGTGCAACGGCGGACCGTGACGTTGCGCACGTGATAGAGGTAAATGGCGCCTCCCCGGCAGCCATCGATGTAGCCGTTCTGGGCGCGATTGCCGTCGACGATCAGGTCCTGGAGCTCTACGTTCTCCGCCTCCATTACCGCCAGAATGGGGTAGATGTTGCGCACCTTGGCGTGCAGGCGCTCCTGGTCGTAATCGCGCAGCGTCATGGGGTTCAGGAGGAGGTACGGCGGCTGGACGGCCGTGACGGTGGACACGCTGATATCCCAGCCGCTGTTCAGGGTGTCGTCCACAAACGAAACCCCCATGCCCGGCCGGAACTTCTCGGGCTCCGCCACCGCGATCATGCTTTCGCCATAGTCGCCGTCCTCGATCAGGGCGCTCTCGAGGCCCGCACTCTTCTTGAGAATGGTTTGCCCCGCCACCCCCCGCACCGTCACCCGGGAAGGCACGAACAGGCTGTTCTGCATGTCATAGGTTCCGGCGCCGATGTGCAGGGTGTCGCCGGGTCGGAGCAGGTTGGCCGCTCGCTGCAAGGCGGCGCTGTCGTTGCCCACCACGTCCGCGGCGCCCGACTGCGCCACGCTAACGACCCGCGCCCCGGCCGCCGCCGCCCCGGACTGCCGCCGTCCGCAGGAAACACCCGGCAAAACCACCCCGCCGGCCAGCAAAGCCCCTAATAACCACCGCCAGCAAGTACACATGGGAGTCTCTCCCCTTCCGTGATCACGGTAGCACAGTCCGAAGCCGCGTTACCAAGCCGCGACCGGGCCCGGTCCGGAAGCGGTCAGTGGTCCAGGTCGCGTCCCAAGCCGTGACCGCGGTTGCGGGCGGCAGGCAGTATACGTATACTAGGAAGTGCGGTACGTGTACGGCAACCATGAGGACCAAGCTCACCGTAACCATTGATGAGGAGTTGCTGCCGAAGGCGAAGCGGTTCGCCCGTTCCCGCGGCGTGTCGCTGTCCCGGCTGATCGAAGATTCCCTTCGGCAGTTGAGCGCCGGTGGCAGCCGCTCGTTTTCCACGCGCTGGCGAGGCGCTTTCCGGCCGGCCGGAAGGGAAGACGCCCGCTACCGGCGGCTGGCTGATAAGTATCTATGATCGTCCTGCTGGACACGAATGTGCTGATCGATGTAGCGCTTGAACGAGTGCCCTTCGTAGAGCCGGCGGCAGCCTTGTTGGACGCGCTCGAACTCCGTCCCGCCGCCGCCTTCATCGCCTGGCACACGATTTCGAACTTTTTCTATCTGGTGGCTCCCACCCGCGGTAGAGCGATGGCTCGACGTTTCCTTCTGGACTTGGCGCGTTTTGCCAACGTGGCCCCAACCACGACGCAAAGCCTGCGCTACGCCGCCGCCCTGGCGGTCGGGGACTTTGAGGACGCGCTACAGGTTGCCGCGGCGGCGGCCTGCGAAGCGGACGTCATAGCCACACGCAATACGCGGGATTACGGCAAATCCCCCATCCGGGCTGCCCTGCCTGCGGCCGTGCTTCAGCAACTGCTCGCCGGCAACGGCGCTTGAAGGATGCTCGCCTCCGCGTAGTGGGGTGAGGTCCTCGAACGCCGTATCTGGGGATCTGGAACTTCAGCCATTCCCCGTCAAGCCGCCGACCCGGCCGCAATAGACTTGGCTCCACATAGCGCCGAGGCGGCAGCGTCCCCGTTCGCCAGTGCTTGTACATGTCGTGTACAGGTCCTATCATTGGATGACTAACCACCCCGCCGGCTTCCACTGCTAAGTAGTTCCAAACAAAAGGTCTGCCACTCTGGCCCCCGAGGTGCGTTTGAGGCGTTGGAAAAAGGAGAAGCCATGGGCATCCTGAATCGCATTACGACCCTCTTCCAGGCCAAGGTCCTCCACGTCGTGGACAGCGCCGAAGACCCCCGCGAAACCCTCGACTACGCCTGCGAGCGCCAGCAGGAACTCCTGGGCAACGTCCGCCGCGCGCTGGTCGAGGTGAGCGCTTCCAAGCACCAGCTCGCCTCCCAAATCCAGCGCCTGGAGGCCCGCCTCCCCCAACTGGACGACCAGGCCCGCCGCGCCGTAGACGCCCACCGGGACGACCTGGCCCGGTTAGCCCTGGAGCGCCGTCAACTCGCCGGACGCCAGCTCGAGGACCTCCGCCGCCAGCTCGAAGAGGTCACCCAGGAGGAGCAGAAGCTCCAACGAGCCGAGCGTCGCTTTACGGCCTCGGTCGAAGCCTTCCGCACCCGCAAGGACCTGCTCGCCGCCCGCTACACCGCCGCCGAAGCGCAATACGAGGCCCACCGCTCCCTGGCCGGCCTGTCGGGCGAGCTCACCGACCTGGGCGCCGCCGTCCACCGTGCCGAATCCAAGATCGAGCGCATGCAATCCCGCGCCGCCGCCATCGACCAGCTTCTGTCTTCCGGCGCCCTGGACGACCTCTCCGCGGATCGCATCGAAGACGAGCTCCGCCGCCAAACCGACCAACAGGAGATCGACCGCCAACTCGCCGACCTGAAGCAGGCCGCCTCCCCCTAATCCTCCGCGCCTTCCCCATTTTTGCTTTTTGCCTTTTGCCTTTTGATTTGGTTTCTAAAGGAGACGCCCATGACCTCCGCAGCTTCCGTTGCTTCCGCAGTCCCTGCGCCTTCCGACGAAGGCCACATAGTGATAGTAGCCGCCCGCTGGCTCCTGGTAACAGCCGGCCTGGCGTTCCTCCTCTACAAGCCCCAGTCCACTACCGAGCTCGCCACCGGCGTTCTCGGCGTCCTTGCCATTGCCGTGTCCAACTTCTGGCTCCACACGCGCCTGCTGACGCACCAAGCCATTGACCCGCAATGGGCCTACTGGGCCAGCGCCGCCGACTTGACCGTCATTTCCTGGCTGGTTCTGATCCAAGGCAGCGGCGCCAGCAAGGCTTTCGTGTTCTATTATCCGGCGGTGCTGGCGTTCTCGCTGATCTTCCCGCCCGCCGTGACGGCCCTGCTCACTTCCGGTGTCCTCGGCTTCATCCTGGTCCTGGGGATCACGGACGGCCTGGACGAACGCCTGCTGGTGGGCCGTGTCCTGACCCTGACCGCGGTCTCGCTCCTGGCCGCCCGCTACCGCGACGTGGAAGTGCGGCGGCGCGCCCGCCACGCCGAGCTGGCCCTGGCCGCCCCCGTGGATTCCCCGCGGATCGAGGCCCAGGAAGACATCTTCTATGGCCAGATCGTCTGCCTCCTGGCGCGCTGGTTCGTCATCGCCGGAGCGATCTTCCTGGCCCTCTACCGGGCGCCCAGTATCGCCCAGATGCAGCGTAATCTGGTCCCCCTGCTGGTCCTCATCGCCGCCAACTTCTTTCTCCACGCGCGCTACCTGATGGGACTGCCCGCCAACGCTCTGCTCCTGCAGTTGGCCAGCGCCCTGGATGTGGCGGTGATCACCGCGCTGGTAGTGGCGGGCCATCCGGACTTCTTCGTCTTCTATTATCCGGTGGCCCTGGCGTTTGCCCTGGTCTTTGTCCGCGGTCTCACCCTGCTGTTCACCGGGGCCGTGGCCGTCGTCTACACCCTGCTCTTCCTGCCCGGCCTGCACTGGAACGGTGACGAGGAAATACTGGCCATCCGTCTGGTCACCCTGGTGGGGGCTGCGCTGCTGGCCACGCTGTACTGGCGCTTGCAGCGGGCGCGCCGTCGATCTTGATGGAGCCGCGAAGGGACGCGAATGAACGCGAAGAAAGGCCACGGCAAGGATCTCATGGCCTTCATTCGCATCCCTTCGCGGCGGTAATTACTGCTATGTTTTGGCGCCGTATAATCCGTCTCCTTCTCGAGCCCGCCAAAGACCCGCTCCAGGACTCCCTGGCCGTATCGCTCGGGCGGGTGGCCGCCCTGCGCGGCCGGCTTGATCAACAGATCGCCGATCTTCGCGCCCGCACCAGCCAAATCCACGACCCCGCCCTGCACGATCAACTCCAACTCCTCCAGGCCGAGCATGCCCGGCTGCAACAACTGCAACAGCGGCTTACCGCCGACCTGGACGCCGTGCGCGCCCGCCACGATCTGCTCTCCGCCCGCCAGACCGCCGCTGAAACCCACCTCCGTCTCGCCGAGCTGCTGGAAGCCCTGGACGCCGCCCACGCCCGCGCCGCTGCGTTGTGGGATCTGAGTGCTACCATTTCCGAGGAGGCGTTATGTCCGCCCTCCCTGCCACTAGCGCCGGACTCTCCTACTTCTCGCTCGTAATCACGCTGCTGGTGGCCGGCCTGGGCCTCTCCGGCTGGTCCTACGGCTTGGCCCTGGCGCTGGGCTGCCTGGCCGCGTGGCGGCTCACCGGCGACAAGGTGGAGCTCGGTCTGCCCCCGCTGGGCGCTCTGGGCTTCGCCGCGGCCTCCTTCTTCCTGCCCGCCGGGCCCGCCACGGTGGTGCTGGGCTTTTCCTCGGGCCTGGTCCTGGCCCCCCTGCACGCCTACCTCTTCTACCGAGGCGGCCGCCGCCTGTGGGCCCTGAATCTGGTGGCCAACGCCGCCGCCGTCACCCTCGCTATCTCGTTGCTCGGTCGCCTCCCGCCCCACCGCCTCCCGCTCCTGTCCGGCGTCCTCACGCTCGCCGGCACTCTGTACATCCTCGCCCGCCTCCCCGACTTCCTGATCCGCTTCACCCTCTGGCTCCTCACCCATACCCTCTACCGTATCCGCATCGTGGGCCGCGAAAACGTTCCCGCCCGCGGCCCGGCGCTGCTCGTTTCCAATCACATCTCCCTGGCCGACGGCCTCCTGGTGGGGGCCTGTCTGCAGCGCTTCGTTCGTTTCCTCGTTTTCAGGCCTTACTACGATCTGCCGCTGTTTCATTGGCTGTTCAGCCGCATGAAGGCCATCCCCATCGCCGGGGGCGACCCCCAGCTGGTGGCCGAGTCCCTGGAACGGGCCCGCCGGGAGCTTCGGGACGGCCACGTCGTCTGTATCTTCGCCGAGGGCGCGATAAGCCGCACCGGTAACCTGCTCAAGTTCAAGCGCGGCTTCGAGCGCATCATGGAGGGCCTCGACGTTCCCGTCATCCCCGTCCACCTCGACCGGCTATGGGGCAGCATCTTCAGCTTCGCCTCCGGCCGCTTTTTCTGGAAGTGGCCCCAAAGGATCCCCTACCCGGTGACCGTCTCGTTCGGACGCCCCCTGCCCGCCCAAGCCACCGCTCACCAGGTCCGCCAGGCAGTCTTAGAACTAGGCGCCGAGGCCGTCATCCACCGCCGTAGCGCGCACGACCTCCTCCACCTCCGCTTCCTCTCCACCGCCCGCCGCAACTGGTTCCGCCTCGCCATCGCCGACTCCAGCGGCAAACAACTCACCTACGGCCGCGCCCTGATCGCCTCGTTCCTCCTGGCGCGCTGGCTCCGCCAACACCCCAGACCCAACACCCACCACCCGGACGCCGTAGGCGTCCTGCTGCCGGCCTGCGCCGCCGGAGCCCTCGCCAACATCGCCACCCTGTTCGCCGGCAAGATCCCGGTCAATCTCAACTTCACCGCCGGCCCCGAGGCCCTGAACTCCGCCCTCCGCCAATGTGGCCTCCGCCTGATCCTCACCTCCCGCGCGTTCGTCCAGAAGGCCTCCCTCCCCGAGATGCCAGGCATGGTGTTCCTGGAAGACGTCTTCCCCCGCTTCACCCTCCTCGATAAGCTGCGCGCCCTTTTCTACCGCGCTCCCCGCGGCTCCCCCGACGACCTCGCCACCGTCATTTTCTCCAGCGGCTCCACCGGACTACCCAAAGGCGTAATGCTGTCCCACCACAACATTCTTTCCAATATCGAGTCCGCCGCCCAGGTGTATTGGGTCACCCCCCAGGACCGCATTTTGGGCGCCCTGCCTTTCTTCCACTCCTTCGGCTTCACGGTGACCCTGTGGTTTCCCCTGGTCGCCGGATTCAGCGCCGTCTACCATCCCAACCCCCTGGACGCCAAGATCATCGGCGAGCTGGTCCACCGCTACCGCGTCACCATCCTGGCCGCCACCCCGACTTTCTATCAGGCGTACCTGCGCAAGTGCTCCGCCGAGGAGTTCGCGTCGCTGCGTTTTGCCCTGGTCGGCGCCGAGAAACTCCGCGAGCCCCTGGCCCGGGCGTTCCAGGCGAAGTACGGCCTCCCGCTCCTCGAAGGTTACGGCGCGACCGAGATGTCACCGATCGTCTCGGTCAACGTTCCGGACGTCGAGCAGGGCAGGGAACACCACGTGGGGTTCAAGCCGGGCACCGTCGGCCATCCCGTCCCCAACGTGGCGGTTCGGGTGGTCGACCCCGAAACCCGCCAACTCCTCGCTTCCAACCAGGAGGGACTCCTGCTGGTGAAGGGACCCAACCGCATGCTGGGCTATCTGAACCAGCCCGAGAAGACCGCCGAGGTTTTCCAGGACGGCTGGTACGTCACCGGGGACATCGCGTCGATTGACGACGATGGCTTCCTGCGTCTTACCGATCGTCTTTCCCGCTTCAGCAAGATCGCCGGAGAGATGGTTCCGCACCTGAGAATTGAAGAGGCCGCCCACGCCATTTTGGGGGATTCCTGCGCGGTGGTCACGTCCGTGCCCGATGACCAAAAAGGTGAGCGCCTGGTCCTGTTCTACGCCGCCGCCGCTCTCTCTCCGGGCGATCTGTGGACCCGGCTGGCCGCGACCGATCTGCCCAAGCTCTGGATCCCCAAGCGCGACTCGATCTTCGCGGTGGAGGCCATACCGACGCTGGGGTCGGGCAAGCTGGACCTGCGGCGGGTCAAGGAGATGGCTCTCACCCTGGTCCAGCAGGGAACATCATAAGGCTTGCTTTTCGGCTCGCATTTTGCGAGGATAGGGTGGTGAATGTGATCACCCGGCGGACCCTTAAGGAATTCGCCGCTGCTCACGCCGGCGCTGGAGAGGAATTGGACGAATGGTTCACGATCGCCCGCAGAGCCCACTGGCGCTCCCTGCTCGAGGTGCGACAGGCGTTTGGCGACGCGGATCAGTTCCGGTCGTTGCTGATCTTCAACATTCGGCACAACGCCTACCGGCTGATTGTGAAGGTCGATTATCGCTCCAAGCTGCTGATGGTGAAAGCTTTCTTGACCCATAAAGAGTACGACAGAGGAGAGTGGAAAAAATGGGCGCGCTAACGCTTGATACCAGGAGCTACGGAAGACTGCTGGCGAAGACCGTTCCCAAGGTGATCGAAACGGGAGAAGAGAACGAAAGGATGCTGGTCGAGGCCGAGCGGTTAATGGATCGGGGGGATCGGCGAACCCTGGAAGAGGACGCGCTGCTGTCCCTTCTGGTCTCCTTGATCCAGGCCTACGAACAACTGCATTACCCGATGCGCGAGGCCTCACCGCACGAGGTGCTGCGGTATCTGATGGAGAAGCGGGAGCTGAAGCAGGTGGACCTTGTGCCGATCTTCAAGTCGAGCGGCTATGTCTCGGACGTCATCAACGGCAAGCGGGCGATCAGCAAGGCGCACGCCCGGAAACTGGGTGTGTTCTTCGGGGTGTCCGCGGAGTTGTTCATCTGAGTCAGTGACACCGGCTTGATTCGTAGTACAATGCCCCCCGAGAGGCAGTCATGAGAATGCGGCTGGGGAGTGTACTGC
>JBGOUV010000242.1:0-10630 GCA_041477815.1 Terriglobia bacterium
CGAGGGCTACAAGACCATTGCCTACGAGATCTGGCGGCAGTTGGGGCGCGTGCCCGACCACATGGTCTGTCCCATCGCCGCCGGCGATGCGCTCTACGGGCCATGGAAAGGGTTTTGCGAGCTGCGGCAGCTAGGTCTGACAGACCGGGTACCGGCGATGCATGGAGCGCAGCCGTCGGGATGCAATCCCTACGTGCAATCGTACCAGCAGCGGCTGGATCACGTGGTGGTCCACCCGGACCCGCGCTCGATCGCTCTCTCGATCCGCGACGATACCGGCGGCTTCCCGGCGCTCCAGGCCATCTACGACTCCGGCGGCCGGGCGCTCGACGCCACCGAGGACGAGATCGTAGCGGCGGTGCGGCAACTGGCGTCCGGCGGCATATTGGTGGAGCCGGCCTCAGCCACCGCGGTGGCGTGCGCCCGCCAGGCCGGCTTCCCGTCCGGCGACACGGTCGTTTGCCTCCTGACCGGCTCGGGCGCCAAGTGGCCGGAAACCCTGGAGACCATGTACGACGGGCCGCTGCTCGACAACCCCACCCGCGAGGAGCTGGCGCCATGGCTCTAGACCCGTTCCAGGTGGTGAAGCAGAGCTGGGCGCCCGGCGACACGCGCGAGGTGGAGACGCGACGGATCGACCGGCAGATCGGGGTTGAGTATGACTCCTACCGGCGCGTGTATCTGGCCGACGGGCGCGAGTGGACGATCGCCGGTCAGATCGTGAAGGACGACGGCAAAAAGTACTACCTACTGGAATGCGTTGGTTAAGGGCCTGGCTGCCGCTCCCGCTGCTGTTTGCCACCTACCAACTGGCAGGATGGATAGGACGGCGGATGGCCCGCCCCTCCGCCGACCAGTTGCTGCTCGATTGGGACCGGCGCCTCTTCGGGACCGACCCGGGCGTCTGGATGGCGCAGCATCTCCCCCTACCCGTTCTCGGATTCTTTGACCTGTTCTATTGCTCCTACTATGTCCTGCTGCTGGTGGGGCCGGCCGTAATGCTGGCGCGTCAGGGCCGGCCGCCGCTCCGGCAACTGTGGATCACCGTGAGTCTGGCGTTCCTCATCTGCTACCTGCTGTTTCCGTGGTTCCCCTCCATCCCGCCCCGGCTGCTGTTCCGGGAGTTCGCCTACGGCGGGGGGCCACAGTCCTTGAACCTATGGATACTGAACCGGTTCAGCGTACACGGCAACGTGTTCCCCAGCGCCCACGTGGCCGCCGGGTTCAGCTTCGGGGCCTGCCACTGGCGGCACCACCGGCGCTGGGGGGCGCTATTCCTGTTGTGGGCCGCAGGCATCGCCGTCTCCACCGTCTCCGGAGGGTATCACTTCGGGGTAGACGCGGTCGGAGGCGCGCTGGTGGGGCTGGCGGCGGGGCTGGCGGTGAAGCCCGTCACCTCCAGCACCGGCTGAGCGCGCGGGTCCGGCGGGACCGGCGCCACGCCTTCCACCACCAGCATCTCGCCCGCCGGAACCGGCTTGCTGAGCCGGTACTTCTGATCCAGGCCTTCCACCTGGAACTCGTCCCCTACTGCCTTGCCCCGCACCTTCACACGAGCGGCGGCGGGGGTGAAGCCGACGCCTTTGATCAGGTCGCGGACGGCCTCCAGACGCACGCGGTTGTCGGGCAGCAGGACGACTCGAACCACCTTCGCCGCCGCATCGATCTCCACCGTCCCGACGCCCTTCATCTTGCGCAGGCCCGCGCTCACGGCGCGGGTGCAACTGGCTCAATCGAGGCTGGCGACCCCTTGTTCGATCCGCAGAAACTCCGCCCGGGCGGGCAGCACCGCGAGCAACAGCAAAAAGGATCTCAGGTCTGGCGGCATACGATGATTTTCTCCGCGGCCAGCCGGTCCAGGGTGGCCGTATCCAGACATAGTAAAGAGTGCAGCACCGCGCGCGTATGCTGGCCCAGCAGCGGCGCGGCATAACGGGTGCGGCCCGGCGTCGCCGACATCTTGACCGGCGTCCCGGTGACGCGCGAGGGGCCGGCGGTCGGATGCGGCAGGGTCGGAAACAGGTCGCGGGCCTCGGACTGCGGGTCGGCGCACACCTCCTCCAGCGTGCGGACCGGGGTGCAGGGGACTCCGGCCCTATCCAGGCGCTCTTGCCACTCGCGGCAGGGGCGCTGCCGGAACAAGTCGAGGAGCAGCGGCTCCAGCTCGCCGCGATTCGCGACCCGCAGCGGGTTGGTGGCGTACCGCGGGTCGCCCTCCAGCTCCGGCTTCCCGATGGCACGGCAGAAGGCGGTCCACAGCTTGTCGCTGGCCACGGCTACGGCTATGTCGCGGTCGGCGGTAAGAAAGGTCCGGTAGGGGACGATCTGCTTGAACGCCGTGCCCATCGGCGCCGGCACCTCGCCCGACCCCAAGTAATTGGCGAAGTTGGAGGACATGGCCGACACCATGGAGTCGAGCATGGAAACGTCGAGGAACTGGCCCTCGCCGGTGCGCTCGCGGGCGTGGACGGCGGCCAGGATCGCGAAGGCGGCGGACATGCCGGCGGTCACGTCGGCCACCGAGTGGCCGCAGCGGGCCGGCGGCCCGTCCGGCGCCCCGGTGACGCTGATCAGGCCGCTCGACGCCTGCAGGATCAGGTCCATGGCCGGCAGATCGCGCGAGGGACCGTTCTGCCCGTAGCCCGAGATCGAGCAATAGATCAGCCGCGGGTTGCGCCGGCGGGCGGCCTCGTAGCCCAGGCCCAGACGCTCCAGGCTGCCGGGACGGAAATTCTCGATGACCACGTCGACCTTCTCCATCAGCCGCAGGCAGAGGTCGCGACCCTCGGGATGCTTGAGGTTGATGGAGACGCCGAGTTTGTTGGGGTTAAGCGCCAGGAAGTACGAGGACTCGCCGCCCTGAAACGGCGGCCCCCAACTGCGGCCGATGTCGCCGCCCTCCGGCGGTTCCAGCTTGTAAACCCGCGCTCCATACTGGGCCAGCAGCAGGGTGCAGTAAGGCCCAGCCAGGGCGTGGGACAGGTCTAGAACCTGGAGATCGTCGAGTGGATAACGCATGCCCCTGTTCGCATGATAGCGTAGGAGAAGTGCGTAACACCAAGATCGTCTGCACGCTGGGGCCGGCGTCGAACACCCGCGAGAAGGTGGCGGCGCTGCTCGAAGCCGGCATGGACGTGGTCCGGCTGAACTTCTCCCACGGCCGGCACGAGGACCTGGAAGCGCTCATCGCGACCGTTCGGGAAGCGGCCGCGGCCGCCGATCGGCAGGTGCCGATCATCGCCGACCTGCAAGGACCCAAAATCCGGACCAGCCGGCTGCCCGAAGGAAAGCCGATCGAACTGGCCGACGGGGCGACCGTAAGCCTGGTGCCGGGCGAAGGTCTGAGCACTCCGGACCGGGTGGTGATCGACTATCCGCGCCTGGCCGACGAGGTGCGGGCGGGCGAGCGGGTGCTGTTGGCCGACGGCGCCGTGGAGATGGAGATCACCGGCGTCGAGAACGGCGAGGTGCGCTGCCGGGTCGTGCACGGCGGAACCCTCGGCGAGCGCAAAGGCGTCAACCTGCCGGGTAGCGCGCTGTCCCTGCCGTCGCTCACCGACAAGGACCGCGCCGACCTGCAGTTCGCCCTGGCCCACCAAGTGGACTTCGTGGCCCTGTCCTTCATCCGCGAGCCCCGCGACCTGCTTCTGGCCCGCCATTTGATCGGATGGGCCGGCGCCAAGACGCCGCTCATCGCCAAGCTCGAGAAACCGCAGGCCCTGGATCACCTGGACGAAATCATCCAGGCCTCCAACGCGGTGATGGTGGCGAGGGGCGACTTGGGCGTGGAGTTGTCGGCCGCCCAGGTGCCGGTCGAGCAGAAGCGGATCATCGCCCGGGCGTCGGCCTTACGCTGTCCTGTGATTACCGCGACCCAGATGCTGGAGTCGATGATCTCGAGTCCCCGTCCCACCCGCGCCGAAGCCAGCGACGTGGCCAACGCCGTATTCGACGGCTCCGATGCCCTGATGCTTTCGGGCGAGACGGCGGTGGGACGCTTCCCGGTGGAGGCCGTCGCCGTGATGACCCAGATCATCGAGCACGCTGAAGGGTCGGAGCTGTTCCACCGCCGCGCCCCGGCGCCGGCGTGGTGTGGTCCGGCGGAGATCTCGGACGCCGTGGCCGAGACCGCCGTATCGCTGTCGGCCAAGCTTGGAGTGAAGGTGATCGCCGTCTACACGGAGAGCGGCTACACGGCGCGCCTGGTATCCAAGCACCGGCCGGAGTGTCCCATCGTGGGGTTGTCGCGCCATTCCCACGTCTGCCTGCAGATGGCGCTGTTGTGGGGCGTGCGGCCGCAGCCGGTGAACCAGATCGGCGACCTGGACCACCTGGTGCTGAGTGCCGAATCGATCCTGCTGGGCCGCCGCCTGGCCGCACGCGGCGATCTGATCTGCCTGGTGGCGGGAACGCCCTTTCTGGTCCCGGGCAAGACCGACCTGATCAAACTGCACCGCATCGGGGGATTGGATATATAGCGAATCCCCGCCGGCGTTGCCCCAAGACTTCCTCCAGAGAGCGCCCAGCACCCCTTCGTCTGCGACGACAATCCTTCAAACCTGCCCCCATCTCTCACGCCAGCCACGCGGGACAAGTGCGCCACCCCGGCCCCAACTCGAAGGCGCCTCTATTCTCACCGCTGCCAAGCCTTACACAAAAGGCGGCGGGTCGAACACCGAGAGAACCTGGCGGATCATCTCCTCGCGCGAGCTGTAGCGGCTCTCCTCGTAGCAGCCCAGCGGATTCTCCAGCACATTGACCAGACACTTGTTGCAGTAGGTACAGGGGTTCGGCGGACGGTCGTGGCCGGCGGCCCAAAGCTGGACCAGGTCGTTGTTGGCCACCAGCGGCCGGGCGATGCTGACGGCGTCGCAGTCTCCCTGCTCGATGGCCCGGCGCACCACCGACGCGGTCTGGAAGCCGCCGGTGCACAGGACCGGAATGCCCACGGCCTGCTTCACCGCCCGGGCGTCGGGCAGGTTGAGGCCTTCGATGACGTCGCCGCGCGCGTGCAGCCACATGGCCCGGAACAACTGGCCGCCCGAGCGCAGGGCCAGGTAGAGCGGCAGAGTGCGGCTGCCGCTCGACAGCATGGTGTCGTAAGTCTTGACCGCCTCTTCCACCGGGAAGTCGCCGGGCGGGTTGCGCGGATGCGGGAAACTCGCGCCCGAGGAGACATGGATCGCGTCCACCCCGGCCTCCTCCAGCCACCGGCAGACCTGCAGGGAGTCGGTGATGGTGTTGCCGGCGCCTTCCCAGGGGGCTAGGGCGTTGCTGTACTCGGTCGTGCTGAGCTTGGCCTGCAGGTGGAAGTCGCGTCCCACCTCCCGGCGGATGGCCGCGACCACTTCGAGCAGGAACCGGGCGCGATTCTTCAGCGGCCCGCCGTAGTCGTCGTCGCGGTCGTTGATGGCCGAGCTGAGGAACTGGGTGAACAGATACCCGTTCGCGGCATGCAGCTCGACGCCGTCGAGCCCGGCCTCACGGGCCCGCCGCGCCCCCTGGGCGAAGGCCGCCACCGTCTCCTGGATGTCGGCCACGGTCATGCGGTCGGCTTCCAGGCCGTGGAGCGGATCGGGCTTGTCGGTCGAGCTGAGGCTCCTCTCGTACTCGATGCCCCCGACGTCGCGCTGCCGGCCGCCGTGGCTGAGCTGCAGGAGAAACTTGCAGTCGTGCTCGTGCACCCGCTTCCCCAGCTCGCGCCAGAACGGGATGCGGTCGTCCCGGTCGATGGTCGCGTAGTTGGGAAGAATCCGGCCGCGGATCTGCACCGAGCAGTACGACGACAGGATCGCCCCCACCCCGCTTCGGGCGAACTTCAGCTCCCAGTTGATGCGCGCCGGGCTGCCCGAGCCATCGTAGTTGTCGAAGCGGCCGGAGATATTCGACCGGAAAACGCGGTTCTTGACGGTCAGGTTGCGGAAGTGAAGCGGCTCGAACAGGAGATCGTTTGGCATTTTAGGACCGATTCTAGCACCACGGTCCGACTTATGATAATCATAAATAAATGTGATACAATGGGTTCATGAGGATCGGGGTACCCAAGGAAGTCAAGGATCATGAGGCCCGGGTGGGGCTGGTTCCGAGCGGGGTGATGACGCTGCGGCAGGCGGGTCACCGGGTGGTGGTCGAAACCGGAGCGGGGGAGGGCAGCTCTCTTCCCGACGAGGACTACCGGCGGGCGGGCGCCGAGATCGTCCCCACGGCGGCGGACGTCTGGGGACGGGCGGAGCTGGTAGTCAAGGTAAAGGAGCCTCAGCCGTCCGAGTTTGCGCTTCTGCGGCCGGATCTAATCCTCTTTACTTACTTGCACTTAGCACCCCTGCCCGAGCTGACCCGGAAACTTCTTGAGGCCCGCGTCAATGCCGTGGCCTACGAAACGATCCGCGAGGCCGACGGCTCGCTGCCCCTGCTGACCCCGATGAGCGAGGTAGCCGGCAGGATGTCGGTCCAGATCGGGGCGCATTACCTCGAGAAAGAGAACGGCGGACGCGGGGTCCTTCTCGGCGGCGTGCCCGGCGTGGCGCCGGCCGAGGTGGTGATCCTGGGCGGCGGTGTGGTCGGGACCAATGCCGCCAAGATTGCCATCGGCTTGGGGGCGCGGGTGACCATGATCGACCGGAACCTGCAGCGCCTGCGGGAGCTCGACGACCTGTTCCAGAGCCGGCTGGTAACCCTGGCCTCGAACGTGTGGACCGTCTCCGAGGCCGTGAGCCGGGCCGACCTGGTGATCGGCGCGGTGCTGATCCCCGGGGCCTCGGCGCCACGGCTGGTCACCCGGGAGATGGTGTCCCGGATGAAGCCGCGATCCGTAATCGTGGACGTCGCCATCGACCAGGGGGGCTGCTTCGAGACCGCCCACGCCACGACCTTCAGCGATCCCGTCTACTGGGTGGACAAGGTGTTGCACTACTGCGTGTCCAACATGCCGGCGGCGGTGCCCCACACCTCCACTCTCGCCCTGACCAACGCCACCTTCCCCTACGTACGCCTGCTGGCCGAGCTGGGCCTCGACCGCGCCATCGCGGCCAGCCGGGCGCTGCGCGAGGGAGTGAACACGTATCGGGGCGAGCTGGTGCACCCGGGAGTGGCCGAGTCGCAAGGTGTTGAATATCACGAACTGGCTCTGGCTTGAGGCGGGTGTGGGGTGGTGGGTGAGGAGTGTTGGGTGGGCGCACGGCAGTTGACACTCCTGGTTGCAAGCAGTTAGAATGCCAGCGGGGGTCTAGTCGATGGCGCGGCCATTTTCCTTGACTGGTCGGAACCTGGAAATCCTGAGCGCGATCGTCAAGAGCTACATCGCGACCGGGGAGCCGGTGGGGTCGAAGTACGTCTCGGACAAGCGCAAGGACCGGCTGAGCCCCGCTTCCATCCGTAACGTGATGGCCGAGCTCGAAGAGCAGGGGTACCTGAGCCATCCCCACACCTCCGCCGGCCGCGTCCCTACCGGCAAGGCCTTCCGGGAGTACGTGCAGCACCTGAGCACGCCACGGCTCAACCCCAGCGATGCCGGCTTCATTCAGGACCACCTGGAGCAGGCGACCACGCTCGAGGAGCGGTTGGGACGGTCGTCGCACGTGCTGGCGGCGCTGACCCGCCAGATGGGGGTGGCGGTGGTAGCGCCGCTGGCGCAGTCGGTGCTGGAGCGGGTGCAGTTCACCCGGCTGGGAGACCACCGCATCCTGGTGGTACTGGTAGCGCGGGGCGACGTGGTGCGGCACCGCATCATCCGGGTGGCCGAGGAGATTCGGCCCGAAGAGCTGGAGCGCCTGGCCAACTATGTCAACCGGGAGTTTGCCGGCTGGCCGCTGGCGGCGGTGCGGGGAGAGATCCGGCAGCGCCTGCGGGTGGAGCGGGCCGAGTTTGACGCCATCCTGAGCCGGCTGCGGCTGTTGTTCGCGCAGGGATTCCTGAATGCCGATACCGACGCCCAGATCTCGCTCGAAGGCGCGCCCAACCTGGTGGTAGGGGTGGAGATTCTGGACGGCGGGCGGGTGCGCCAGTTGCTGCAGGCCCTGGAGGACAAGGAGAAGCTGATCCAACTCCTGGACGACTGCATCCGGGGCGATATGGCGGTGCGGATTGGGCTCGGAGAGACGTATCCGGGGATGCAGCACTATGCCTTGATCGGAGCGGTGTGTGAGCTGGAGCCGGGGGTGCCCGGGCGGATCGCGGTCATCGGTCCGATGCGCATGCCGTACGAGCGGGTGATCTCGGCGGTGGCCCACGTGGCCAGCCTGTTCCGCCACCTCTCCGCCGTGAACTGATCTGATACGATAAGTAATATGGAAGAGTGGTTGAATCCACCGGTGGAATCCGGTGTCGCCGACGAGGGAGCCGTCGCGGCCGACCCGGCCCAGACCTTGGAGACAGTCGCCGCTGAGCGGGACAAGCTCCAGGCCGAGAAGGACGAGCTGTGGGACCGCCTGGTGCGCAAGCAGGCGGAGTTCGAGAACTTCCGCCGGCGGACGGCCCGGGAGAGGGAAGAGGTCCTGCAATTTGCGGCCATGGAGACCGTGCGGGCGCTGCTGCCGGTGCTGGACGATTTCGAGCGCGCCCTGAAGCTGCCGGCGGCCGGCGACGATTACCGCAAGGGGATCGAGCTGATCCACAAGCGGCTGTACGACACCCTGGTCCAACTGGGTGTGACCCCCATCGAATCGCAAGACAAGAAGTTCGACCCCAACTTCCACCAGGCGGTGGACACGGTGAAGATCGCCGACGGGGAGGACCAGAGCATCGTCGAGGAATACCAGAGGGGTTACGAGTTCAAGGGCCGCCTGCTGCGGCCGGCCATGGTAAAAGTGGCGGTACGGGAATAGCCGACGGTGGCCCACAAGCGCGATTACTACGAGATTCTGGGCGTTGCCCGCAACGCCGGCGATCAGGAGATCAAGAGCGCCTACCGCAAGATGGCGCTCAAGCATCATCCCGACCGCAACCCCAACAACCCGCAGGCGGAGGAGCAGTTCAAGGAAGCAGCCGAAGCCTACAGCGTGCTGAGCGACCAGCAGAAGCGCTCCACCTATGACCAGTTTGGACACCAGGGACTGGCCGGAGCGGGCGGGCCTCCAGGATTCGATCCCAACGCTTTCCAAGACTTCGCCGACATCTTCGGCGATTTCTTCGGCTTCGGCGACTTGTTCGGAGGAGCCGGGGGCGGCCGGCGCCGGGCCTCGTCGGCCCAGCGCGGCGCCGATCTGCGGTTCGACCTGGAGATCGGTTTCAACGATGCCGTATTCGGCCTGAACACCGAGATCCGGTTCCCACGGCTGGAGGTCTGCTCGCGATGCAGCGGAAAGGGGGCCGAGCCGGGCTCGGGCCCCACAGTCTGCTCCACCTGCGGCGGACGCGGCCAGATGCGCTACCAGCAAGGCTTCTTCGCCGTCACCCGGACCTGCTCGGCCTGCCGGGGCGCGGGCCAGGTGATCGGACATCCCTGCACCCGCTGCCGGGGCGAGGGACGCACCCGCGCCGAGCGCAAGCTGAAGCTCAACATCCCGCCGGGAGTGGACAATGGGACGCGCCTGCGCCTGGCCAACGAAGGCGAACCCGGCGCGAATAGCGGCCCCTCCGGCGACTTGTACGTGGTCCTGTCGGTCAAAGAGCACCCCATCTTCGAGCGCGAGGACACGCACCTGCACTGCACCATCCCGGTGAACGTGGCCCAGGCGGCGCTGGGAGCGAAGATCAAGATCCCCACGCTCGAAGGCGAGGAGCCCGTCGACCTGCCGGCAGGGCTGCAATCGGGTTCGGAGTTCCGGCTGCGCGGCCGCGGCGTCCCCCACGTCAACGGCCACGGCCGCGGCGACCTGATCCTGCACCTCCGCGTGATGGTTCCCGGCAAGCTTACCCGGGAGCAGAAGAAGCTGTTCGAGCAGTTGCTGGAACAGCTTCCGGCCGAGAACGAGCCGGCGGATAAGGGGATTCTGGAACGGGTCCGGGACTACTTCGGTTAGAGGAGGTTCGTTATGGCCCCACTGGACTGGTCCCAGTGCTCCGCGGTGGAAAGCGTGCCGGGCAAAGTAAGCGGCGCCTGGGTTTTCCGGGGCACGCGAATGCCGGTGGCTGCCGTTTTCGAGAATCTGGAAGACGGCATGAGCATGGATGAGATCGTGCGACTCTACGATGGCCTGACGCGCGAACAAGTCCAATCGGTTTTGGAATTCGCTGCTCGGAGCCTTAAGGCTCCTGCCCTAGCCGGCTGATGCTCGTTCTCTTCGACCAGGGCACCCCGGTTCCCATTGCCAACTCCCTGTTGGTGGCACTCGGTCAGGACGGCCAGGCAACAGGGCTGGGATACGCTCGCTAACGGTGAGTTGCTTCGCAGGGCCGAAGAGGCGGGGTTCGATGTTCTGCTCACGACGGACAAGAACCTTGGCTATCAGCAGAATCTAAGAGACCGCAAGATCGCCATAGTGGTGCTGGGTAGAAACAGGTGGAGCAGCGTGCAGGCGGTGCTGTCGCACATTGTGGCCGCCGTGAATGGCGCTGCTCCGAGAAGCTACGTCATCGTTGACGTGCCGGACCAGTAGGGCCTCCGGCGGGAACGCCGGGTCGCGCTCGACAAGAGTGCAGCTTGACGTTCGGTCAGTGTCGTTCTTCTGGGCTCCAAGCTCACCCGGGAGCA
>JBGOUV010000080.1:0-19746 GCA_041477815.1 Terriglobia bacterium
CGGAGGCAATCAGGAGCGCCCGCTCCGCATTGTCGCTGCCAAAGCGCCGCTTCTTCTTGGGCGGCGGCGCGGGTCCGTCGTCGACCAGACGCTCGTTTCGTGGCATTACTGCGATATTGTCATTCCCTGGCCAGCCCGGAGGTAATAGAACAGAAACCCTAGCCCGCCCCGGAATTGTTCCTGCCCTCACCGAGCCGCGTTCTTCAGCGCCCCAAACGCCGCGAAGCAGCTGTTCTTGTGGAGCACCTCGACCTCCCCGAACCCCGCTTCGCGCAGCAGATCCAACTGATAGACGAGGGGGCGCGGAGTATCTTCGGCCTCGACATACGCAAACACCCGTTGCCGGTAGTCGTCGCCCTGCAGTCCCGCCAGGTACTCCCCGTATCTGTCCCACATCACCGCCTGCACCGCGTCTGTCGAGTGCTCGATCATGTCGAAGATCCAGAACGACCCGCCGGGACGCAGGCTGCGGCAGATCTTCGTGAACACTGCCCGCCATTCCCCGTGGTCCCGCAGGTGATGCAGGACGGCGGCCGCGACCACCAGGTCAAAGCAGTGCCGGCCCAATTCCAGCTCGCGAATGTCTCCCTGCCAGGCCGCCGGGACCCGGCCCGACGCCGCGGTGAGGCGCTGCACCGCCCGGTCCAGCATGGGACGGCTCAGGTCGAGCAGCGTGACCTCCAGCCCCGGCAGCCGGCTCAGGAGCTTCAAGCTGAAATTGCCCGCTCCGCACCCGATATCCAGCAGGGCCCGGGCCTGGGGGGTGACTCTGGCCGCGGTCTGGGAGATCAGCTCCAACGCGATCGGCGAGTCCACCGCCGCACTCTGCCCGGTCTCCAGGTTGGAGAACCGCTCCACGTCGTGGTCGAAACGCCGGCGGATCTCCTCGATGGTGGCCTTGGGCTTCGCGGTCATGCGATCAAGTATCGCATGTCATACTGAAAGGGATGTCCTACGACGCGGTGCTGGTGGTATCGTTCGGCGGACCCGAGGGTCCCGAGGAGGTTCTCCCGTTCCTGGAGAACGTCCTGCGCGGCAAGAACGTTCCGCGAGAGCGGATGCTGGCCGTCGCCGAGCATTACTACCACTTCGGCGGCGTCAGTCCCATCAACGAGCAGAACCGCGCTCTGGTCCGGGCCCTCCAGGCCCGCCTGGACGAGGCCGGACCCGCTCTCCCGGTCTACTGGGGCAACCGCAACTGGCGTCCGCTGCTCCGCGACACCCTGCGCCAAATGGCCCAGGACGGCGTCCGCCGCGCCATCGGTTTCGTCACCTCCGCCTACAGCTCCTACTCCAGTTGCCGCCAGTACATGGACGATGTAGCCAAAGCGCGCGCCGAGGTGGGCGACCGGGCCCCCGAGGTGGAGAAGCTTCGCGCCTTCTACAACCATCCCGGCTTCATCGGACCGATGGCCGAGCGCGTCCGGACGGCCCTCCAGGAGCTGCCCGCCGCCGAAATCGTCTACACCGCCCACAGCATCCCGCTCTGGATGGCCCAAGGATGTATGTACGAGTCCCAGCTCCGCGAGGCCGCGCGCCTGGTGTCCCGGGCCGTCGGCTGCGACGGCGCCCGGGTGGTCTACCAGAGCCGCAGCGGCGCTCCCGGCCAGCCCTGGCTCGAGCCGGACATCTGCGACTGGCTGCGCGCCGAGCGTCCCCCCGAGGTGGTCATCGCCCCGATCGGGTTCATCTCCGACCACATGGAAGTGAAGTACGATCTCGACACCGCAGCCCGCCAGGTCTGCGACGAGCTGGGCATCCGCATGGCCCGCGCCGGCACGGTCGGCGACCATCCGCGCTTTGTAGAAATGATCCGGAAACTGATCGTGGGCCGCATGGAGAAAGGTCCCGGCGTAGACGTCTGCCCGCCCGACTGCTGCCCCCTGCGCCCGCCCGCTATCGTACGATAGAAAAACATGGTGCGCTTCCGCGAAGTGCAACGGTTTCGCCAGTGGTGGCTGTTGGCGCTACTGCTGGTCCCGATCGCTCCGGTCTGGTATGGTATGTACGCTCAGTTGGCTCTGGGCCGCAGGTGGGGAACCAAACCGATCTCCGACACCGGCCTCCTGCTGATCGGAGTACTGGTCCTGGGCCTCCCGGTCTGGTTCTGGTTTCTCCGCCTGATCACAGAAGTTCACGACGACGCCGTCCATGTCCAGTTCATCCCGCTCTGGAAAAAGCGGATAATTCCGTTGCGCGACATCCGCACCGCCGCCGCCCGTACCTATAGTCCGCTGCTCGACTACGGCGGCTGGGGCCTCCGTTGGGGGCCGCAAGGACAGGCTTACAACGTCAGCGGCGACCGCGGTGTCCTGCTCGAGCTGACCAACGGCAAGCGCCTCCTGATCGGTTCCCAACGTCCCGAAGAGCTGGAAGCGGCCATCGGCCGGCCTCCGTTCTCTAACCGTGCAGGTCGAACGGCAGGCCCACCCGCGCCGCCGCCCGGGCCAGGCCCTCCAGGGTGGCGTCATTCAAGGGGATGCCTTCCTGCTGGTAGCGGGCTTCTGTTTCCGCCTCCAGGCCCCCCGGCGCGTAGATCCGCTCAAAGCCGGGGGCAAGCCGGCTGGACCGGAGCTGCCGGAGGATGCCGTCCACGCGCTGCCGGAATCGCACCGGGTCCTCAAAGGCGGCGATGTTCAGGGCCAGAAAGAAGTGGCCGTCCGTTCCCGGATTCGCGCCCTCCACCATATTGCCCGACTCCAGCCCATAGCCCGCCCCCGACAGCAGCGACGACAGAATCCCCATGACGATGGCCAGGCCCACGCCCTTGTACTCGCCGATCGGTTGCAGCAGCCCGGTGAGGGCGGCCGCCGCATCGGTGGTGGGGCGGCCGCCGGCGTCGAAGGCCCAGGTGGGCGGGAGGGCCTGACCCTTCTGGTGATACACGCGGATCTTGCCGTGCGACGAGTAGCTGAAGGCCGCGTCCAGCAGGAGGGGGTGCTCCTCGCCCGCCGGGAGGGCCACGGCCAGGGGATTGATGCCCACGATTTTATCGGTCCCGCCCCAGGGCGCCATAGTAGGCAGAGCGTTGGTCGTAGCCACACCAACCATGCCTTCCGGCAGAGCCATCGCGGCATAGTAGCCCACAGCCCCGCAGTGGTTCGACCCACCGGACCGCCGCCACCGCCACGTTCGTGGCGCGCGCCCGGTCGAGGGCCTGCCGCATGGCAAATACCGACCCGATCTGCCCCATGCTGTTCCCGCCATCGATGACCAGCGCCGCCGCCGAGTCCTTCACCACCCGAGGCCGGCCTTGGGGATCGACGCTCTTGGCGAGCAGCTTCTCGGCGTACTCGGGCACGCGCAGGACGCCGTGCGAATGGATACCGCGCAGGTCCGCCCAAGCCAGGGAGTTGGCGACCAGCCGGGCGTCGTCCGACGACATCCCGCAGCGCTCGAAGATCTTCCCGGCCAGCGTCTCCAGCGCCGCGGCGCTCACGCGCCGTTCCGTCTCCGTGCCTGGATAGTAAGACATATTTCCCTTAGGAGAGCCCCAGCAGGCCGAATGTGTCGCGTTCCAGGATGCCTTGGAGGACCTCTTCCGGCACGCGGGGGAGTCCGCTGTTACCGGCGACGAGGTTCACGTTGCGGAGTCCGGCGATCGAATCCGCCGGCGTGGCGAAGGGGAAGTCCGACCCGAAGAGCAGCTTGCCGGTCACCCCGTACTCCACCGCCGACACCAAAGCATTGTAGAACTGCCAGGGCCGGTAGTAGAGGGCGGAGATGTCGGCGTACAGAAAAGGATGCTTCCGGATCATCACCAGGGTCTCGTCGATCCAAGGGTGCCCCAGGTGGGCGATGACCATCCGCAGGCCGGGGTAAGCCAGGGCCACGTCCTCGAGCTGCATGGGCCGCGCGTATTTCAGCGGCGCCCGGCGGGCAAAGGTGGTTCCCTGGTGGATCAGGACGGGAATCCCCCGCTCTTGGCAGTAGGCATAAACCGGCTGCATACGGTCGTCCATAGGGTGGTAGTTCTGGTAGAGCGGCGCCAGCTTGAGACCGCGCAGCCGCAGAACCTCGAAGGCACGGTGCATTTCGTCCAGGCAGTCGGGCTCGCTGGGGTCGAGACAGGCGAAGCCCGCCAGCTTCTCCGGATGCCGGCAGACGTAGCCGGCCACCAGGTCGTTGGGGACCACCAAGCCGAGGTGGCGGGAGTGAAAGCCGAACACCATGGCCCGGTCGACCGCCGCTACCGCCTGCCAGTGGGTGGATTCCTCCACATGCACCGGGGCCGCCCGTCCGCGGGCGAGGGAGGCCTCCCGGACCATTTCTTCCGACCAGTGCTCGGCCCGCCACAGGTGCGTATGGCAATCGGTGATCATAAGGGCCATTGTAGGACAGGCCTGTCACCGCCGCGACCGTGAGCGAGCGGATGGTTCGGACCCACCAGGAGGCCGCTCCCTCACGGTCGCGGCTCGGCGCCACGCGTCGCCGCGTGCAACCTGGCGCAGGGAGGGATGCTGGTGAGCTATCATCGTCGTGTGAGTCGAGCGGCAGCGTTGGCAGCAGTGTTGGTTTTGGCCACGACGGCCTGCGTGGCCAAACGCTACCCGGTTTCCGGCATGATCCTGAAAGTGGACAAGGCGGAGCGGACCATCGTCGTCTCCCACGAGAAGATTCCCGGCTACATGGACGCCATGGCGATGCCGTTCCGGGTGCGGGACGCGGCCGCGCTGGACCTGTTGCGGCCGGGCCTGCGCGTGGAGTTCACGCTGGTGGTGAACAAGCAGGAGTCGTATGCCGAGCGCGTGCGGCTGCAGGGGGGCGCGCGGTTTGAGCCCGATACGTCGTACCCGGCGGCGGCGCCGTCGACGCAGGCGGCCGTGGGACAGCCCGTGCCAGACTTCGAACTGGTGGACCAAAGCCGGCGGCCGGTGAAGCTGTCGCACCTGCGGGGTCAGGTGGTGGCGGTAACCTTTATCTATACGCGGTGCCCGCTGCCCGACGTTTGCCCGCGGCTTTCGAACAACTTCGCCAAGCTCCAGGAACGCTTTCGGGACCGGATGGGGCGCGACTTGACCTTGCTATCCATCACCTTCGATCCGCAGTTCGACCAGCCGGAAGTGCTGGCCCAGTACGGCCGGGGCTGGAAGGCGGATACGGAAGGCTGGCGGTTCTTGACTGGAACGCTGCCGCAGATCCGGGAGGTGTGCGGCTTGTTCGGGGTGGACTTCTGGCCGGATGAAGGCCTGATCACGCATTCCATGCGCACGGCGGTGATCGATCGCCAGGGCCGGCTGGCCGCCAATCTGCCCGGACGCGACTTCACCGCCCACCAGCTTGGGGATCTGGTAGAAACAATACTGAGGAACTGAAACCTATGCGATTGATGGCTATTGCATGCTGTCTCGTTGCCCTCGCCCAGGGCCAACAGGCGGCCAAGACCTCGGAGGATCTGTGCACGCTGCCGCCGTCGAGCCGCCCGCCGCTGCTGCCGGCGCGGCTGTTGCCGGGTCAGGGGCGGTCACACCTGACCATTACGACCAAGTCGCCGGAGGCCCAGAAGTTCTTCGACCAGGGCCTGGCCCAGATGCACAACTTCTCGTCGTACGAGGCGGAGCGGTCGTTCCTGCAGGCGGCGCAGCTCGATCCGGAGGCGGCTATGCCGCAGTGGGGGATCGCCATGGTGGCGGCCGGCGACTATCGGCCCACCTTCCAGTTGCGCGACGGTGGTAACCGTCCCGGCACCCGAACGCCGAGCCCCGGTCTGGAGCGGGCCCGCGCCGCCGCCGAGAAGGCCCGGAAACTGAGTGACCCGGCTACGCCGCTCGAGAAGCTGTACATTGCGGCTGTCGTGGCGCGGCGGAATCCCGAGGCTAAGGATGCGGAGGCCGGCTACCTGCAGGCGTTGCGCGACCTGCTTCGCACCTACCAGAAAGAGGTAGAGGCGAAGTCATTTTTGGCTCTGGGCCTGATGTCCGGGTACGCGCCGCCGGACAAGAAGCCCCGGGCGGGGACCGAGGAGAGCTACACGCTCTTGAAAGAGATCCTGGCGCAGGACCCGGACCACGTCGGCGCCCACCACTACGTGATTCACGCCCTGGAAGGGTCGACGCATCCGCAGGACGCCTGGGCAAGCTGCAAGCGGTATCCCGAGTTGTCGCCGGGGGTGCCTCATGCCCTGCACATGCCGGGTCATATCTACGTCCAGAGCGACCGCTGGACGGACGCGGCGGCGGCGTTCGAGGCGGCGGCGCGCAAGGAGCGGGAGCTCCTGGCGGCCGACCAGCTCTATCCCAACGGGCACCATGGTCATAATGTACACTTCCTGGTCACTACCTACTCGTTCCTGGGACAGTACGAGGAGGCCATGAAGAATTCGGGGGAACTGCTGGAGATCCGGGAGAATCCGCGCGAGGCCAAGCAGGCCGGCAACACCCGGACGCCGTACCGGCAAGGGTGGTTTGCGCGGATGCGGACGCTGGTGCAGTTCGGCAAGTGGGAGGAGATCCTGGCGGGGAAGCTGCTGCCCGAGTATCCGGTCGCGCGCGAGCAGGCGTGGCGGCACTGGGCGCGCGGTCTGGCCTTCGCCGCGCGCGGTGATGCGGCCCAGGCGCGCGCCGAGGCCAAGTCCATGGACGAGCAGATGAAGGCGTGGGAGAAGGTTTCGGGGTCGCCGGCGCCACAGCTCGAGGTGGCGCGCCTGGAGTTGTCCGGCCACGTGGAGATGGCGGCGGGACACAAGAAGAAGGGCCTGGACCTGCTGGAGCGGGCGGCGATGCGGGAGTTGGCGCTGCCCTACAACGAGCCGGCGGCCTATCCGCGTCCAGTGTGGGAGGCGATGGGGCAGGCGGCGTGGGAGGCGCGGGACCGGAAGCGGGCGGAGACGGCGTTCCGGCGGGCGCTGGAGCAGAATCCCGGAAGCAGCCGGGCGCGGCAGGGGCTGGGCACGACGGCGGCGGCCGGCGGCGGAGGGGAATGAGGCTGGCCGTACTTCTGCTGCCGGCGGCCGTAAGCCTGGCCGCTGAGATTCCCCGCCCCGAGCATCCGCAGCCGCAGTTTGTCCGCGAGGCCTGGCTGAATTTGAACGGCGAGTGGCAGTTTGGCTACGACGAAAGCCTCTCCAGGAGTATTACCGTGCCCTACTGCCCGGAGTCCCCGCTGAGCGGGATCGGGGACACCGGCTTTCACCCCCTGGTGTGGTATCGGCGAACCTTCCGCGTTCCGGCGGCGTGGAAGGGCCAGCGCGTCTTGCTGCACTTCGGGGCGGTCGACTACCGGGCGTGGGTAGCGGTGAACGGGAAGCCGGCCGGAACGCATGAGGGCGGCCATGTGCCGTTCGCTTTCGACATCACACCGCTGCTGGCGGCCGGCGAGAATACGGTGACGGTACGGGCCGAGGATCCACCGACGGACCGCTACATCCCCCGGGGCAAGCAGTTCTGGGAGCCGAAGTCACGAGGTATCTACTATACACGAACCACCGGAGTTTGGCAGACGGTGTGGCTGGAGGCGGTGGGGAGGAGTTATCTGTCCTCGGTACGGATGACGCCGGACTTCGGGCGAGGCTCGGTGCAGTTCGACTTTCGGATCGACCGCCCGCAGCCGGGGGCGGAGATCGCCATCGAAGTGAGCTTCCAGGGCCAGCGGCGGGCGGCGGGAACGGCGGCGGCCGAGCAGGAGCGGGCGGCGGCCGTGATCCTGGTGCCCAACCCGCAACCGTGGTCCCCGGCCGCTCCCAACCTCTACGACGTCACGTTCGAGCTGCGACAGGATGGGAAGGCGCTCGACCGGGTCACGTCCTACTTCGGGCTGCGCACCGTTACCATCGAGCGCGACCGGGTGCTGGTGAACCGCCGCACGACTTACCTCAAGATGGTACTCGACCAGGGCTACTGGCCCCAGAGTCTGCTGACCCCACCGTCGGACGAGGCCATCCAGTACGACATCCGGCTCACCAAGGAGATGGGGTTCAACGGCGTTCGCAAGCACCAGAAGCTGGAGGACCCGCGCTACCTCTATTGGGCCGACCGGATGGGGCTGCTGGTGTCGTCGGAGATGGCCAACGCCCAGCTCTTCGACGAGCGCTATGCGGCGGCCTTCACGCGGGAGTGGATCGAAGCGGTGGAGCGGGATTACAACCATCCGTCGGTCATCCTGTGGATCCCCATCAACGAGAGCTGGGGGGTCCACGACGCGCGGGACCCGCGCCAGCAGATGCATCTGAAGAGTTTGTACGCGCTCACCAGGTCCCTCGACGCCACCAGGCCGGTCGTCGACAACGACGGCTGGGAGCATACCGATGCGACCGACCTGTTCACGCTGCATGACTACGCCCGGACGGGCGCGCTGCTCTACGAGAAGTACAAGTCGCTGGGACCGGCCAACATCCCCAATACCGGCCGCATCTCGCTGATCCCCGGGTTCCGCTACAACGGGACGCCGTTCTGGATGAGCGAGTACGGGGGCATCGCCTATGTCCCGCCGTTGGCCCAGGTACCGGGCGACTCCTGGGGCTACTCGGGTGTCGAGAAGACGGCGGAGGCCGCTCTGGAGCGCTACCGGGGCCTGACCGAGGCGATCTTTCGCATCCCGGCCTTTGCCGGGTATTGCTACACACAACTGACCGACGTCGAGCAGGAGGTCAACGGCCTGCTCACCTACGATCGCAAACCGAAGTTTGACGTGAAGGTGATCCATGCCATCAACAACCCCTGATCCTCTTGAGATTGACCCCTGTGAAGCAATCGATGAACCGGACCGCCGGGAATTCCTGAAGGGCGCGGCGATCTTGGCGGCGGCCCCGCAGTCCCAGGGCGTTCATATGCCGGAGGCGAAAGGGGGCCCCGTGCTGCCCACCGTGCCGTTTGGGCGCTACCGTCTCACCCGCATGATCGCCGGCGCCAACCCCATCTATGGGTACTCGCACTTCAACCGGATCCTGGACGACCAGTTCCGCGAATACCACTCCACTGAGCGCGTCCTCGACTTTCTGCGGAACCTGGAGCGCGCCGGGATCAACACCTGGCAGGCGAGCTGGAGCGAGCGTCTGGAGAATGACTGGCTGAAGTACAAGGAACAGGGCGGCAAGCTGCAGTTGCTGATTCTGTCGCGGCCGCAGTTCAACGACACGCCCGAGGTGCTGCCACGCGTGATGAAGCTCAAACCCCTGGGGATCGCCCAGCACGGGTCGCGCACCAACCAGTATTGGGAGGAGGGCCGGATCGACAAATCGGTCGATTACTTGAAACGCCTCCGGGACACTGGAGCCATGGTGGGGTTTTCCGGACATAACCCGCGAGAGATTGAGTACGCCGAGGAGAAGGGCTGGCCGGTGGACTACTACATGACCTGCCTCTACTATATGAACCGGTCGCGCGAGAGCCTGGCTAAGCTTCTGGGCGAGGCGCCTCTAGGTGAAGTGTACCTGCCGTCCGACCCGGCCAAGATGATGGCCACCGTCCGGCAGGCGAAGAAACCGTGCCTGGCCTACAAAGTATTCGCCGCCGGCCGGACCATCAACAGTCCGCACCAGGTCCGCCAGAGTCTGGCGGCGGCCCTCGGCGGCATTAAGCCCACCGACGCGATTATCGTAGGTATGTATCAGAGGCTCAGCGACCAGATCGGCCAGAACACCCAGTTCGTACGGGAGATCCTGGGGAGCTAAATTGGTCCTCCTGCGGCTGATCAGCTGGCCCTACGCGCGCAAGCACCTGCTGCGGTCGCTGCTGAATATCGCAGGCATCGCCTTGGGGGTGGCGGTGTGGGTGGGAATTCACGCCGCCAACCAGTCGGTGTTCTACGCCTTCCAGCAGACGGTGAACCACGTCGCTGGGGCGACGCAGTTGCAGATCCTGTCGGGGCGGGCGGGGTTCGACGAGACCGTGCTGGAGCGGGTGCAGGCGGCGCCGGAGGTCCGGGTGGCGGCGCCGGTGATCGAGACCATCGTGGATACGGGCCTGGCGGGACAGGGGAACCTGCTCATGCTGGGGGTCGATATGACCGGCGACCGGAGCCTGCGGCGGTACGAGATCGAGGGCGCCGACACCGACACGATCGACGATCCCCTGGTGTTCCTGGCGCAGCCGGACTCGCTGCTGGTGACGCGGGAGTTCGCCGCGCGGCACGGACTGGGGCTGGGCAGCCGGTTACCGCTGCAGACGATGGCGGGTCCGCGGCAGTTTACCGTGCGGGGCCTGTTGCGTCCGGGAGGCTTGGCCCGGGCATACGGCGGCAACGTGGCGGTGATGGACCTCTACGCCGCCCAAGCCATCCTAGGTCGCGGCCGGACCATCGACCGCATCGACGTGGGGCTGGTCGAAGGCGTGTCGCTCGACCAGGGGCGCGAGGCCTTGGAGAAGCTGCTGGGACCGGGGTTCCAAGTGGAGCCCCCGGCGGCGCGGGGCCGGCAGCTCGATTCCCTGCTGCGCGTTTATTCCATCACCGTGGATATCTGCAGCTTGTTCGCTCTGCTCATCGGGATGTTCATCATCTACAACTCGTTTGCCGTGGCGGTGGCGGAGCGGCGGTACGAGATCGGGGTTCTGCGGGCCCTGGGAGCCAGGCAGGCCCAGATCCGCGCGCTGTTTCTGGGAGAGAGCGCGGTGGCGGGGTTGGCAGGGAGCGGTCTGGGAGTAGCGGCGGGCATCGGGATGGCCCAGGTTATGGCCGGATACATCACGGTGGTACTGGAGGGGATGTACGGGGTAGCGGAGCGGGTCCAGGAAGTAGCCGCCCAGCCGTGGCTGATCGCGGCCGCGGTGGCGGCCGGTACGGTCACCAGCATGGCTGCAGCACTGGCTCCGGCGCAGGCCGCCGCCCGGGTGGATCCGACGCAGGCCTTGCAGAAGGGCAAGTTCCAGGTCTTCTCCTTGCGGGAACACCGGCTGCGGCGGGCGGCGGCCGCGGGTCTCGCGGTGCTGTCGGCGCTGTGCCTGACGCGGGGCCGGTCCATGCTGCCGTTGTACGCCGGCTACGCGGGGTCGATCCTGGCGGCCCTGCTGTTGACGCCGTCTCTGGCTATGGGGCTGGCCCGCCTGCTGCGGCCGCTATTGCGCGCGCTGCGGCCGGTGGAGGGCGCCCTGGCCGTGGACAGCCTGCTGCAGTCGCCCCGCCGCACGTCCGCCACCGTTGCCGCGCTGATGATCTCACTGGCCCTGACCCTGGGGATGGCGGGCATCGCCCGGGGCGCTCACGCCTCCATCATCGAGTGGCTTCGCACCACGCTCGACCCCGACCTATTCGTCACTACCAGCCGCACCCTGACCACGGCCGCCTTCCGGTTTCCGTCGTCGATGGCCGAGGAGTTGCGCCGGATCGAGGGGATCGCCCGGGTACAGGGAGTACGCAGCACGCGGATCCGGCTCGGCGACAAGCTGGTGCTGCTCAGCGCCGTGGACCAGGTCCTGGGCGGCGGACTGAGCGTCTCGGAGAACTTCGCCGCGCTGTACGGGGTGCGGGTGGGCGACCTGCTCGCAGTGCCCACGCCCGGGGGCGTCTTGCGGCGTCCCATCGCCGGACTGGTCCGCGACTACCAGAATCAGCAGGGGACCATCCTGCTCGACCGGCAGCTTTACCAGGAGCACTGGAAGGACGACACGGTCAACGTGTTCCGCATCTACCTGCAGCCGGGCGCGCCGGCCGAGGAGGTCCGCGCCGCGATCGTGAAGGCCTGCGGAGCCGAGCGGCGCCTGTTTGTTCTTACCAATACCGAAGTGCGGGGCTACATCGAGCGGGTGGCCGACCAGTGGTTCCGGGTCACTTACGTGCAGACGGCGGTGGCGGTGCTGGTGGCTCTTATGGGCATTATAACCACCCTAACGGTGTCGATCACCGACCGGCGGCGGGAGCTGGGGGTGCTGCAGGCCGTGGGCGGCCTGCGCCGCCAGGTCCGCGGGACCATACGGATGGAGGCGGTGGCCATCGGGGTCATCGGCCTGGTGCTGGGACTGGCGCTGGGAGCGCTGAACCTCTACTACAGCCTGGAGATCGTGCGCCGCGACATCTCCGGCATGGCGTTTGATTACCACTACCCTGCAGGGACGGCGCTGCTGCTGGCGCCGGTGATTCTAACGGCGGCGTTTCTGGCCTCGCTGGCGCCGGCCGAGAGCGCGCTGCGGGGGAGACTGGCGGAAGCGCTGGAGTATGAGTAGGCCTTCCGGCTACCGGGACCGGCAGTGGATCCGCGTTTCTGGAACGGCAAGACCGCGAGAGCTTGGTTTCCGCCCCAGCGCGGCCGGCCTGTTCAAGGCGTAGGACCGGTCGCGGTTCGGTCCAGCCAAGTCTCGCCCTCAAAAATAAAGATCAAAAACAGCTTGCATCTCCCTCCTGCCGTTTATAGACTAAACGACACGGAGGGGCTCCTATGAAACGGTCCGTTTTGCTGGCTTTAGCAGCAGCATTCCTGCATCCGACGGTCGCGCGGCCGCAGGCCAGCAGCAGCACGGTGCGCGGAACGGTTCGCGACCAGGCGCAGGCCATCATCCCCGCGGCTAAAGTCACCCTGGTCAACACGGCCACAAACGTCCCGCGAGAAACGCAGACCAACGACGCGGGCCTCTACGTGTTCCCGGGCGTGATCCCGGGGCCGTATCGCATCACGGTGGAATTCGCCGGCCTGCAGAAGTTCGAGGGTACGCTCACCGTACAGGTGCAGCAGGACGCGACCGTGGACGTGGTCTTGCACGTCGCGCAGGCGGTGACCCAGGTCGACGTGCGGGACGTGACGCCCCTGGTGACTACAGATAGGCCCACGCTGGGCCACGTCCTGGAGCGGCAGCGCATCGAGCAGTTGCCGATCAACGGCCGCGGCTACCAGGCGCTGCTCCAGACCGTTCCGGGCATCGATTCGACCGGCATCGTCCAGGCCTATGGAATGCGGACCAATACCAGCATGACGCTGTTTGACGGCGCTCCGGTGAACGAGGTCTGGGAGGGATGGGACTTCGGGCGGCCGCCCGGACTCGACTCCATCGAGGAGTTCACGGTGGAGCTGAACAACTCCTCGGCGAAGTTCACGCGGCCGGCCACGATTCTGTTGTCGAGCAAGAGCGGCACCAACTCGTTCCACGGAGCGGTGTTCGAGACCAACCGGAACAGCGGCTACGGAGTGGCCCGCCGACGGCAGGACAGCTTCACCAAGCCCCCCTTCTTGAACCGCAACGAGTTCGGCATCTCGGCCGGGGGGCCGGTCTACCTTCCCAAGCTATACGACGGCCGCGACCGCACGTTCTTTTACTTCTCCTGGGAAGGGGCCAGGAGCAAGAGCTACGCGACGAACCAGTACAACGTCCCCACCGAGGCGATGCGGAACGGGGATTTTCGCGGGCTGGTCGACAGCCAGGGGCGGCAGATCACCCTCTACGATCCGCTGACCACCGACCCGGTCACCTGGCGGCGGCAGCCGCTCTCCTATCGGGGCATCCCCAACATGATCGACCCGGCGCGCATCAGCCCGGTAGCCAAGTACATTTACAGCATCACGCCGCTGCCGACCCGGCCGGAGGTGAATCCTCTGATCGACGTGAACTGGGTAGGTCCCACAGGTATTCCCAACAGCCAAAACACGTATAGCATCCGGCTGGATCACCGGTTCTCGGACAAGGACCTGCTGTACGGGCGGTTCACTTACGGCCAGAACGATCACTGGCTGGGCAATACCTTCATGCTGCCGGTCAACATCGGAAAATACCCGAACGTGGCGGGGCTTACCAACCGGCACTGGCCCAATCACACCGGATCGGCGACGTGGGTGCATGCCGTCTCCCCGACCATGACCAATGAGCTGCTCCTCAATGCCTCGCGGGACTTCCATCGGCGGGGCTCGGGTGATTTTGAGACCGACTACGCGTCCGCCCTGGGTCTGCCCAACCCGTTTGGGGCTCCGAATTGGCCGGTGTTTTCCGGCGCGGGTCTGCCCGGATCGGGCACCAGCGGCTTTCCGTTCAGCTCGGGCGGCCTGTTCTGGTTGATCACAAACTACGGGATCGTCCAGGACAACGCCACCAAAGTGGTAGGGAAACATGAGCTGCAGTTCGGCTTCCACTTGCGCCGCGAGATCATTGAAAAATCCTCGAACTCCCTGGCCGGCGGATTCGACGCCGGCACCCTGGCCACGTCGTTGTACGACTCGACTTCGACGGCGTCCAATCCGATCGTCACGCCGCTGACGGGATTCGGCCTGGCCAATTTTTCGCTGGGGGTCATGAATTACACTGCCGCGTTCCGGCGGCCCTGGTTCCACTTCCGCCGGTGGGAATATGCGCCGTACCTGCAGGACAACTGGAAGGTGACGCCGCGGTTGACGCTGAACCTGGGGCTGCGCTACGAGCTCCGTACGCCGCTGCATGACAAGGACGGCACGCTTCTCACCTTCGATCTGGCCAAGCGGGCGTATGTCGTGGGCACCGATCTGGACAGCTTCACCAGGCTCGGCGCGACGCTGCCTTCGATCCTGACCGCCTTGCGAGGCTTTGGCGGCAACATCATCAGCTATAAGGATGCCGGGCTGCCCCAGAACCTGTTGTACACGAACTGGAAGCAGTTCGGACCGCGGCTGGGCTTCGCCTATCGGGCGTTGGACGGCAAGAAGGCGTTTGTGATGCGGGGCGGCTACCGGATGTCCTACTACCCGCAGAAGCTGCAGGATTGGGTAGGGGCGCAATCCTCTTCCATCCCGGTGGGGGCGAACTTCCAGTACACAGTGAGCAACACGGCGCTGTCGCCGGACGGGCTGCCGAACTACGGGTTGCGCACCGCACCGACCTACATTGCCGGCGTGAACACCCCCAGCTCCATCATCAATACGAACGATACGCGGCTCCTGGCGCGGGGCTTCGGCGCCCAGTTCCTCGATCCGCACCATACCGACGGCCGGGTGCAGGATTGGAACTTCACCGTAGAGAAGGAAGTGGGGTCGGGCATGGTGGTGCGGGCGGCCTACGTCGGCAACTACGGAGATAAGCAGCAACAATGGGTGGATTACAACGACTCGACTCCGGACTATATCTGGTACGCTACCCGGAGAGAACCGTTGCCGACCGGAGAATTCGCCTCGGTGGCCACCCGGCCATACGATCAGAGGACCTACGGGACTATCAACCTTTTCACCGCCAGCGGCTACGGCCGTTACAATGGGGCCCAATTGGAATTGGAGCGGCGTTACCACAATGGCTTGGGTTACCAGATCTTCTGGAACGTCGGTAACACGCTGTTGGTAAACCGCGATACCGACGATACCCAGAGCTTGGACGCTGTTCTGGGCCTGAACAATTTCCTGCCGGGCGCGGTCCCCACGGATATCGAGGCGCGCAACCGCTTCCTGAACTATAAGCGCGACCCCAATACGCCCAAGCACCAGGTCCGCTGGAATTTTGTCGCGGATTTGCCGTTCGGCCGCGGCAAGAAGTTCGCCGGCAACACCGGCGGCCTGCTGGACAAGGTGATCGGCGGCTGGCAGGTTTCAGGCCTGGGGAGCATCCGAACCAGCTACTGGACCTTACCGACCAATATCTACCCGACCTCGGGGCAGAACGTCGAAACTTACGGCTACAAGTACCCGATCCAGGACTGCCGGAGCGGGACCTGCTTCCCCGGCTACCTCTGGTGGAACGGCTACATCCCGGCCAACCAGATCAACAGCGTCAACGCGCAGGGGAAGCCCAACGGCATTATGGGCGTCCCATCGAACTACAAGCCGGCGGCCACGCCGCTGATTCCGTGGGGCTCCACAGCCTTGCCGGCGAACGCGCCGGCCGGGACGAACCTGCAGGCGCTGTGGGACACCAATACCGTGTGGGTCCCGTTGAACAACGGCACGGTGCAGCGGACTACCTTCAATGACAACCTGCATCCCTGGCGGAATCAGTATCTGCCTGGGGTACGGCAGTGGTTCCAGGACGCGTCGCTGTCCAAGTTCGTACCGGTCCACGAGAGAATCACGTTGCGCTTCAACGTGGACTTTTTCAACGTATTCAACAACCCCAACAACCCGACCGGCATCGGGGGCGACGGCATTCTCGCCACCCGCAATTCCGGCAGCGGGGCGCGCGTTACGCAGTTGGGCTTGCGGCTGATGTGGTAAAGGAGGTTCCCAACATGATGACTCGGAAAATGATGTTCACGATGGGCCTGCTCCTGGCCCTCACCTGGAGCCTTGGGGCGGCGGATGTAAGCGGCAAATGGACGGCGCAGGTACCTGGCCGTTCCGGACAAATGCGCGAGGTGACCATCACCCTCAAGTCTGCCGGCCAAACCCTGACCGGAACCGTCAGCGGCCGCCAGGGCGATACGGAGATCTCGGAAGGCAAGATCAGCGGAGACGATCTCTCCTTCAAGGTCAACACGCAGCAGGGCACTCAGACCTACACCGGCAAGGTAGTGGGCAACGAGATCAAGTTCAAGCGGGAGGGCGGACCGGCGCCGATTGAGTTCACGGCCAAGCGCGCCGCCACTTGAGTTTGTCCGCTGAACCTTCCGGGGCCGGGCCTGGAGGCCTGCCCCGCCTCGTCCTGGCGCTCCTCCTGGGAGCGGCGGCGGCGCTGGGCCAGATTACCGCTCCGGAGAAGTTCTTTGGTTTTCAGCTCGGCAGCGACCGGAAAATGGCCCGGTGGGACAAGATTGTCGAGTACTGCCGGCTGCTGGAGAAAGAAGGGCGCGGCAAAGTCCGCGTGGTCGACATGGGGCCGACCACGATGGGCAATCCGTTTCTCCTGGTGATCCTCTCCTCGCCGAACAACCTGGCGAAACTGGACCGGCTGCGGGAGGTGAACGCGCGGATCAGCGATCCGCGCGGGCTCTCCGAGCAGGAGGTGAGGACACTCCTCGGCGAGGGCAAGGCGATCGTATGCCAGTCCATGAGCCTGCACGCCACTGAGATTGGCGGCAGCCAGATGGCGCCGGAGCTGGCCTACGACCTCGTCGCGCGCAGCGATGAGGCGACGCAGCGGATTCTGGATAACGTCGTGTTCCTGATGCTGCCGTCCTTCAACCCGGACGGCCAGATCATGGTCACCGACTGGTACCGCCAGACGCTGGGGGGCGAGTTCGAGGGGTCGGGCCTGCCCTGGCTGTATCATAAGTATGTTGGCCACGACAACAACCGGGACGCCTTCCAGACCAACCTGGTGGAGTCCGAGTACATGGCCCGGATCCTGTTCCGGGAATGGATCCCGCAGGCCTACTGCGACCACCACCACATGGGCAGCTACGGCGCGCGGATTTACGTGCCGCCCTACGCCGAGCCGATCCGTCCGCACGCCGATCCGCTGGTGTGGCGCGAGTTGAGCTGGTACGGGGCGCACATTGCCTATAAGGAAGAGGAAGCAGGCCTGTCGGGCGTGGTGAACGCCGCCGTTTATTCCGGGTGGGGACATTTTGGATTCCACTGGATCACCCCGTTCCACAACATCGCCGGGATGCTGACCGAGTCGGCCAGCGCGAAGCTGGCCACGCCCCTGTATGTTCATCCCGAGCAGCTCCGGGGCGAAACCGTGGGCCTGCCGGTCTACGAGACCCAAACGACCTTCCCCAATCCCTGGCCCGGCGGCTGGTGGAAGCTGCGGGACGTGGTGGAGCGGCAGAAGGTCGCGGCCTGGGCGCTGCTGGACCTGGCGGCCCGCAACCGGGAGACTGTCCTCTGGAACGCCTACCTCAAGGCTAAGAGGCAGACGGAACGGGGCACCCGGGAGAAGCCCGCCGCTTATGTCATCCCGGCGGCCCAGCACGACCGGCTGACCGCCATAAAGCTGGTCAACAAGCTGCTGGTGCAGGGCGTGGAGATCCAGCAAGCCCGGCAGGGTTTCACCAGCGCCGGCGGCGTGACCTATCCGGCGGGCTCGTACGTGGTCTCGCTGGCCCAGCCCAAAATGGGCGTGATCCGCTATCTGCTCGGCCGTACTCTCTATCCCGACAACGAGTGGACCCGCGCCAAAGACGGCTCGCCGATCCGGCCCTACGACATGTCCACCGACACGATGTACGAGTTTATGGGGGTGCGGGTCGATCCGGTGGACGAAGCGGTCAAAGGCGACCTGCAAAAACTCGCCACCGCGGTGCAGCCCGTCGGGAAGGTAGGCCAGGGCGGGGCCGGGTACTCCTTCGATGGCAGGCTGAATGACAGCTTCAAAGCCGTCAACCTGCTGCTCGAGAAAGGTGTGGCCGTGCGGCGCATCGATAAGGCCGGCCAGGGCCTCCGTCCCGGCGACTTCGTCGCTTCCGCCGGGTCGGAGACCGTGCTGGCGGGGATCGCCCGGGAGACCGGCGTGGACTTCCTCGCGGTCCAGGGAGACGTCAGCCCGAGCAGCCACGCGGTCCGGCGGCTGCGCCTCGGAATGTATCAACGCTATTCGGGCGGCAATATAGACGAGGGCTGGACCCGCTGGCTCCTCGAACACTTCCGCTTCCCCTATACCAGCCTGATGGACGCCGAGATCAAGAAGGGCGGCTTGAGCGACAGGTATGACGTCATCGTCCTGCCCAATGATTCGACCGCCACGATTACCGGGGAGAGACCCGCCGCCCGAGGCCGCCGGGAAGAAGCGTATCCTCCCGAATACCGCAGCGGTATCGGCGACGAAGGGGTCAAGGCGCTGCAGTCGTTCGTCGAAAAGGGAGGGACCCTGGTGACGCTCGGAGAAGCCAGCGCGTTCGCCATCGAGAAGCTGGAGCTGAGCGTCCGCAACGTGGTGGCCAACAAGAGCTCGAAGGAGTTCTGGTGCCCGGGGTCCACCCTGCGGGTGAAATTCGACAACACGAATCCCTTGGCTTACGGGATGCCGTCCGAGGGCCTGGCTGTTTACCTGGGGGGGAACCCGGCCTTCGAGGTTCTACCCGGCGCGCACAACGAACGATACGAGAGCATCGTCCGCTACGCCGACCGCGACCTGCTGCAGAGCGGGTGGCTGGTCGGGGAGCAGGCCCTGGCCAAGAAGTCGGGGATGGTCGCGGCTAAGTATGGGCAGGGACTAGTGGTGCTGATCGGGTTCCGGACGCAGCACCGGGCCCAGACCCACGGCACGTTCAAACTGCTGTTCAATGCGATAATCCGATAGGTGCCTCCAGGATAGGCGACTTCCGGAGGAGAGCAATTCTCGCTTCAGTCTTCTGGATCAGGCGGGACCACATTGTTTCGGGATCGGGGTCGAAGACCGTCGCGGGATCGCCTCGCCATACGAGCCACGAACCCAGCTCGATTTCGTGGTCCAACTGCCCGGCCCCCCAGCCCGCGTAGCCAAGGTAGGCACGCAGCCCGCCCGAGTCGGCGCCTGCGGCGAGGGCTCTTTCCAATGACGTTTTGGTAGAGAGCAGGTAGATATCCGCGAAGACGTGGCGGGCGTCCGTCAGTTTGTCGCGCGATCGCAGCAGGGCCACCACGCCGCCGACTTCCACGGGGCCACCCAGGTAAACCGGGTCCGAACGGCTCTTGGCGTCTTTCAGTCCGTCGAGAGCGCGCGAGAGCGGGACCTTTGTCGGGCGGTTGAGGATGAGCCCCATGGCGCCGTCCTCGCCATAGCGAACCAGCAGGACTACGGTACGGGTGAAGTTGGGGTCGAGCAGACTGCGGTGCGCGATCAGAAATTTTCCGGGGGCGACTTGCGCTGCGAGGAGCGGCGCGAGCGTGGCCATCCCCACGGCCAGCCAAGTGTTCCGCCTCATCCCTTCATAATAGGGCTCTGCGCAGGAATCTGTACAGGGACGCATTTTAGGCCGCTTTCTTGAAGACGACGAATTCGGTGTTGGTCACCGCCATGCGCTGGGCCTTCAGCAGCAGATAGCGGAGGTTCTTGTAGCCACGCCCGCGACGCAGCA
>JBGOUV010000465.1:0-4780 GCA_041477815.1 Terriglobia bacterium
CAGCCGGGCTGGTCCCGGACCTTGAAGCTGGTGGTCTGCTTGGGCGGCATGACGGTAGCGTCGAAGATATGCACCATGCTGTTGTGGCCGTCAGCGACCCAGATTTCCTTCTCGTCCGGGGTCATGGCGATGCCGTGACTGGGGCACCCGTGACGCTTCACCGGACCCGGCTGGTAGCCTTGGACTTCTACCCGATGCAGCATGTGGCCCGTCCGCAGATCGCCCACTTCAAATCCCAGCAGGCCGTTCACATTCACGAAGCAGAGGGTCTGGCTCCCGTTGACCGTGAACGGCCGGATGGAATTACTGAACGGTCCCACCGGCGTGGTCAACGTGTGAGTCGCGGTGTCGGCCACGGAAAGAAGCGGCGAATGCAGGCCCGCCAGATAGGCCCGCGTACCGTCGGGACCATAGACCGTATTGTGGGCCCCGGACTTGGGCACGAGCTTGGCAATCACGTCGCCGGTAGCGGCATTGACCACGTTCCAATGCGCCCCTTCGAACGACGGCACGTAGAGGTTCTGGCCGTCGGGGGATATGGCCATGCGATCGCAGCCGCCCTCCAGCTCCTTGTCCCATACCATCTTCTCGGTGAGCAGATCGAAGCAGCCCAGCCGCTTGTAGGTGCTGACGTAGATTTTCCCGGTCTTGGCGTTGGCGGCGATGCCCTTGACGTTTTCGGGCTCCTTCCCGGCCGGGGTCTGCCAGGTGGGTATGCGCTTGACGAAGCGGTGTCCCTTGTCTATGTCAAAGACAAGGATGCCGATGCCACCATAGTCTACATAGTTGCGGATGCCGGGAGTGGCCACGTAAAGCAAGCGTCGCTCTGCGGCGGGCAACGCCCCGGCAACCAGCAAGCTGAGCATGCCGAGCAGACACAGATCGGTCCTCAGTACCCTCATGGTTGGTCTCCTTGGCACTTTCCTGCTACGGCTTCAATACCTTCACGACGTAGTAGCTGACCGTTTGGGGAACTTCCTTGAACCAATGCGGGACGCCCGCCGGAACGACGACCACGTCGCCCTTGACCAGGTTGTGGGTCTGCCCGCCCTTGATGTCCGTGCCGATGTGCTGGCCGGGCTTGGTCGACTTCCCGCCCACCATGGTCCCGCCCGTTACGAAAGTGGCTGCGCCGTCGACCACGTAGAGAACGTCGGTCTCCTTCTCATGCACCTCGACCGAGCCGCCCTTCTCGCGGTGACTGCCCGAGACGGTAAGGTTCGACGCGCTGACCAGGGGTCCGCCCTTGGCGAGCGCCGCCCCTACTTTGTCGTGACCGACGAAGACGACGCCGTCGGCCGCGGTCAGCAGAACGGCCGTCGTGAAGAGCACTGTAAGCGCCAGCAAGAACTTCATTGGTGTTTCCTCCTGTTTCCGGTGAACCCCGTTATGATACGACGGCGGTCGGGCCGGCGTCCACATGGCGACTGGAATAGTTACTTGTGGTATCGTCTAGGGCGGGTATGAGCAAGCCCGTCGTCTTTATCAGCTACAGCCACGAGCAGACGAAGCTGAAGGACCGGCTGGTCAAGCATCTCCAGGTGCTCGAGATTGAAGGCATCATCCAAGATGTCTGGGACGACTCGCGCATCGGCGCCGGCGAGGACTGGTTTCCCGCAATCGAGCAAGCCATGGCCGAGGCCCACGTGGCCATCCTGCTCATCTCCGCCGATTTCCTGACCTCGCCATTCATCCTGAACGAGGAGGTGCCGCGTCTCTTGGAGCGCCGCAAGAAGGAGGGCCTGCGAGTCTTCCCGGTGATCGCCCTGGCCTGCGGCTGGCGTCGCGTCTCCTGGCTCGCGAAGATGCTCGTTCGACCGAAGGATGGCAAGCCTATCCCCGGCGGTACGAAGCGCGATGTCGCACTGGCAGCCATCGCTGAGGAGATTGCCAGCATCACCGTCCAAACTCATAAGGGCCACACCACCCTCAGTCCGGAAAAGATCTCCCTCGCCAGGCTCCCCTCCATTAGCCCCGACCTGTTTGGCCGCGAAGACCCCCTCTCCCAGCTCGACGCCGCCTGGGAGAGCGAGACCACCAACATCGTCAGCCTGGTTGCCTTCGGCGGCGTCGGCAAGAGCGCCCTGGTCAACGCCTGGCTGAACCGCATGCAAGCCGATAACTACCGCGGCGCGCACCTCGTCTACGGCTGGTCCTTTTATAGCCAGGGCGCCGCGCCGGACCGCCAGGCTTCCGCCGACCCCTTCATCGCCTGGGCGCTGGCCGAGTTCGGCGACCCCGACCCCAACAAAGGCTCGCCCTGGGAGAAAGGCGAGCGCCTCGCCGGCCTCATCGCCGCGCGCCGCACCCTGCTCATCCTGGACGGTCTCGAGCCCCTCCAGCATCCTCCAGGGGAGATGACCGGCCGCCTCCAGGACCCCGGCATGGCGAGCCTCCTCCGCAGTTTGGCCCGCTCCAACCACGGCCTGTGTATCGTCACGACCCGCCTGGAAGTCGCCGACTTGCAGGACTACACCGGCTCGACGGTGAGGAACATCCCGCTCGAAGAGCTCTCGCCCCAGTCCGGCGTCGCCTACCTGAAGCACCTGGGTGTCGAGGGCGCGCCGGGCGAACTGGAACAGGCCGTGCGCGACTTCGATGGACACGCCCTCGCCCTCACCCTGCTGGGCCGCTATCTCGTGACGGTGCACGGCGGCGACGTCCGCCGGCGTGACCAGATCGCCCGCCTCGTTGCCGAGCGAACCCAGGGCGGCCACGCCCGCCGCGTGATGGCGTCTTACGAGAACTGGTTCCAAGGCAAGCCCGAGCTGGCCGTCCTGCGCGCCATGGGCCTCTTCGACCGCCCGGCCCCTAAGGGCGCCATCGACGGGCTCCAGGGCGTGCCGGGCCTGCTCAACCTGTCGCACGAGGACTTCCAATTCGCCGTGGCGAGCCTGCGCGAAGCCCGCCTCCTGGACCCGCACGACCCGCACGATCCCGACACCCTCGACTGCCACCCGCTCGTCCGCGAGCACTTCGCCGCGCGGCTGCAGGAGACCGACCCGGCCGCTTGGAAGGCTGGCCACAGCCGCCTGTACGAATACTATAAAGGCGTGCCCGAGAAGGACCTTCCCGACACCCTGGAAGAGATGGCCCCGCTCTACGCCGCCGTCGCTCACGGCTGTCGCGCCGGCCGCTACCAGGAGGCGGTGCGTGAGGTCTACTGGCGCCGGATTCAGCGGCGGGATGAGTTCTTCAGCCTGAGGAAGCTCGGCGCGTTCGGCTCCAATCTGGCAGCCCTGGCTGGCTTCTTCGATCCGCCGTGGATGACGGCGGTAGTGGTTCTCTCCGATCGCGACAAGGGGTTCGTGTTAAACCAGGCTGGTCACGGGCTTCGTGCGCTGGGCCGGGTCGCGGAAGCGGCCGGGCCGATGCAGGCATCCCTGGAGGCTGCGCTTGCTGAGAAGGGTGGGATAAACGCCGCCATCGCAGCCTCCAACCTCTACCAAGTCCACCTGACCTTAGGCGACTTGAAGCAGGCATCGGCCTTCGCGCAGCAGGGCGTCGAACTCGCCGACCGCAGCGACGACGTCTTCTGGCGAATGGGAACTCGAACCGACCTGGCCGACGCCTTGCACCAGGCTGGCCGGCGGCCTGAAGCCGAGGCCCTGTTCCGCGAAGCCGAAGAGTTGCAGAAGCAGCGGCAGCCCAAATATCCGCTGCTCTACTCCCTTCAGGGCTTCCGATATTGCGATCTGCTGCTAGACCAGGGGAAGTACCGGGAAGTCCAAGACCGGACCGGCCAGACACTGGAATGGGCGAGGTCAGACAAGTCGCTCATCGGCATCGCTCTCCACCACCTGTCGCTCGGCCGGGCTCATCTGCTCCAATCCCAGCGACACGGCGCCGGCGATCTCACCCCAGCCGTCGCCCACCTCGACCAGGCCGTGGAGTTCCTCCGCAAGTCAGGCGAGCAAGACTTCCTCCCCCGCGGCCTCCTCGCTCGGGCCGAACTCCACCGCCTCCGCCGCGACTTCGACCACGCCCGCGCCGACCTCGACGAAGCCCTCGCCATCGCCACCCGCGGCGGCATGAAGCTCCACGAGGCCGATGGCCGCCTCGAATCCGCCCGCCTCCACCTCGCCCTGGGCGAAAAGGACCCGGCCCGCGAAAGCCTCGCCCAGGCCAAGACCATCATCGACGCCACCGGCTACCATCGGCGCGACCGCGACGTCACCGAGATCGAGTCCCAGCTCTAGTCGATGTACGGTGGATTAGCGTTCTACCGCCGCCGGTTCCTGGTCAAAAATCCACTGACCGATATCTATGTCGTTGACGGTGTCGACGCCCAGTCCAATCTCGCGGCATGCTATGCTGGTCATCAGCGGAGACCGACTTGGCCAGCCAGCCGAAAACCTTTCTCACCCCGGAAGAATACCTGGAAATCGAGCGGAAAGCCGAGTACAAGAGCGAGTACTATCAGGGCGAGATGTTTGCGATGGCGGGCGCCAACCACCCGCACAATATACTCGCCGGCAACCTCTCGGCGCTTCTGCACGCGCAACTCCGGCGGCGGCCGTCCCAGGTGTACGCAAGCAACATGCGGATGCGCGTCAACCCCACCGGACTCTACACCTACCCGGACGTAGCGGTCGTCTGCGGGCAGCCGCAATTTGCCGACAAAACTGCCGACACTCTGCTCAACCCCGGTTTCATCGCCGAGGTATTGTCGCCGTCGACGGAAGGCTACGACCGCGGCCGTAAGTTCGAGTACTACCGCGGCATCGAATCGCTGACCGAGTACCTGCTGGTGGCGCAGGACCGCGTCCACGTGGACCTG
>JBGOUV010000046.1:0-25535 GCA_041477815.1 Terriglobia bacterium
CACCGTTGTCTTCACCTGGTCCGCGGTCTGCGAATTGCCCGGCGCGTTGAGGGACGCTCCGGAGGCTCCCACGGTGAAGGGGCCTCCGCTAAACAGAGCGGCGACGCCGTTCACCTGCCAGTTGCCCAGCACCGCCTTGGCCACGCCGCTGGTGGCGTAATTCTTGCGCGCGCCGAACGGCAGTTCATAGACCCAGCCCATCTGGAAGATATGGGTCCGGTCGTAGCCGGCCAGAGCCCGGTTGCGGTAGACCTGCGCCGGCGTGTTGAACGTCAGGCCGGCCCAGCCGTCGTCGTCGGTCATGTTGATGGCCTTGGAATAGGTGTAGGCGCCCTTGACCGTCAAGCCCGCCGCGACATGGCGATTCAGCGACAACTGCAGCGAGTGATAATTGGCGCTCAGGAAGCCGCTAAACGCGTTGGTGTCGGCGGTGCGCCCAAACTTGGAGAAGAGGGCCCGCCCGGCGGTGCCACCGCCCGGAGGCGCCGCATTGAGGTTCAGATCGGCGAAGCTGCGGACCGTTTGGGTACCCACGTACCCCACCGAACCGAGCATCCCGCCGGGCAGCTCCCGCTCGACGATGAAATTCCAGGACTGCACATAGCCCCGCTCGATCTTCTTCCCGCTGATCGACCGGTTCAGGGCATCGGGGGGAAGCAGGACGGAACCCTGCCCGGGGGCGGGGCCGATGATTTCCGGAATCCCTTGCGACAGAGGCCGGTAAGGCTGGAAGGAATTGGCGCTCGGATAGTCCTTAGCAATGGTCAGGGGGAAGAAGCCCCGCAGCGGCCGGGCCAGGGGCATGGGGTTATAGGTGATACCGTATCCGGTGCGGATCACGGTCTTGTTGTTCATGCGGTAGGCAATACCCAGCCGCGGCGCGAAGAGCTTGTGGCTCACCGTGACGCCGACGTCCTTGGGAGTGCTGCCGGCCCCGCCGAGCAGGACCTGGTTGGTGTCCGGATCCCACCATTCGATGCCGCCCCGGCCTCCGCGGGTCATCAGCGGATAAAGCTCGTAGCGCAGGCCCAGGTTCAGGGTCACCTTCGGGCTGAGCTGCCAGGTGTCGCGAACATACCAGCCCAACTGGTAGTTAAACGCGCTCATCTTCTCGTACTGCAGACTCTTTTGCGCCAGGGAAGGCAGGCCCAGCAGGAACGACGCGTAGGCATTGTACTGCGTGAGCGAGGGTCCTCCGTTCAGGCCGGTGGTACCTTGATCGAAGTTGAACCTTCCACGCGGGCCGCCGCCAATCTCCGGCTGCCAATGGTTCATCCAGTGCCGCAGCCCCTGAAATCCGAAGCGGACGTTGTGCGACCCCTTGACCAGGCTGAAGTTCTGCTCCATGGTGTAGGTGGTATCGCCGTAGTAATTGGGCTGCCAGCCGTTGTTGTTGCCGAGTCCGGTGTACCCGGTGATAGCAAATAGGGGAAAGCCGCTCTGGCGAGGATCGGGCCCATTGGTGCCGGGAATACCCAGCACGTCGAGTCCGATGTTGGTCCCGAAATCGGGGGCGCGGCTGGCGTTGCCGTGGCGCGTCCAGCTTATGGTCGAGTCCAGAATAAAGGTCGGGTTTATCGTCCAGGTCTGACCGAGCGTGGCTACCTGGTCCCGCGTCGAGTTGGTGCCGGATTCGCCGCCGCACAGGCCAGGACCGTAAGCGGCTCCCAGGGTCGGGGCGCATTCAAAAAAGGCGTTCATGGCGCTGTACTTGCCCCAGATCGTGTTCTTGTCGGTCCGGTTCCAGTTGACCTTCAGATCGTAATTATCGCGGTTCAGGGACTGCACGCCGGCGGCGAAGAAGTTGGAAGTGGTGCCGGTCCGAAGCGGCGAGGGAATCAGGTCCTGGATTTTCCTGGCAATGCCGCTCTGGCGGCTCAGGGGAACCACGTTACCGGTAAAAGCGGTGCGTCCGGTGCCGTCAAGATTCCCAGTGCTGGGATCGTAGATCGTACCCGCAAAGGAGCTGAAGTCGCCCTGGCGCTGGATGGCGGTGGGCACGGTCAGACTGGTCTGTTCCACGCCGAGGCGCTCTCGCAGGCCCTCCCAGCCCCCAAAGAAGAAGAGCTTGTTCTTGACGATGGGCCCGCCCAGCGTGAAGCCGTCAATGTTGCGAATGCTCTTCGGCTTCGCTCCGGGGCTGAAGAAATTCTTCGCCCGGGTCACATGGCTGTCGTTAAAACCGAACGCGGTGCCGTGGAGGTCGTTGGTCCCGGATTTCGTGTTCAGAATAATCGAGGCGCCCCCGGCCATGCCTTGCTCGGCATCGAAGTTGTTGGTCGAGATGTTCACCGTTTCGATGGTCTCAGCCGGCGGGACGTACTGGGCGTGGTGCGGCAGCCAGATGAAGATGCTGGGCGCTCCGTCGATTTTGGTGACGTTGTTGTTGCGGTTCACACCGTTGACGTTCACGCTCAGGGCGCGCTCCGGCGAACTGCCCACGGAGTTCTGAAACACTCCCGGGGTGGCCCCGGGCGTCAGATTGATCAGGCTCTGATAGTTGCGATAGATGGGCAGGGGCAGGTTCGCCACGGTATGGGCGGTCAGCTCTATGTGAACGTCCGTCTTCTCGGTCTGCAGGGTCAGCGCGCTCGCCTCCACGGTGACTTTTTCCGTTACTTGCCCCACCTGCAGGGTGACGTCGGAGCGCCGGGCCACATTCACTGTGATGGCGATATTCTCCTCGGTATAGGTGCGAAATCCTTCCGCGCTTACGCTCAAGGAGTAGGTGCCGGGGAACACATTGGTGAAGGCGTAGGTTCCCGTGGACGTGGTCACCGTTTCCCGGACCTGCGTGGTGCCGGTGTTGGTGATGGTCACCTTCGCGTTGGCGATGACGGACTGGCTGTTGTCCTGCACCGTTCCGACCAGGGAACCATAAAGAACCTGGGCCTGAACCGGCGCTACCAGCAGCAGCGCAAAAAGACACCCGATTACACTACGAACCAAAGCCCACATGAGCCATCCTCCTGTTATCGTTGGAACGAGTATAATGGCGAGACGCCGGCAAAGTCAAGTGTGCCTTTTACGGATCGCCGCCGGCCTCTGGATCGGCGCTCTGGCTCTTGGCCTCGACTCCGCCGGCCCGATTCGGTTTCGGGACGTCGCCCGCAGCGCCGGCCTGCACTTCGTTCTGGAAAACCATCCCACGCCGCAGAAGCACATGATCGAAACCATGCCCGGGGGCGTCGCCGCCTTCGATTACAACGGCGACGGCCTCGCCGACATCTACTTCACGAACGGCGCGGCAATTCCGTCGCTCGAGAAGGAGTCGCCGAAATACTTCAACCGCCTCTACCGCAACGACGGCGGCCTGAAATTTACAGATGTGACCAAAGAAGCGGGTGTGGCCGGTGCCGGCTATGCGATGGGCGCGGCGGCGGCGGACTACGACAACGATGGCAAGGTGGACCTGTTCGTAGCCGGCGTCTACCGGAACATCCTCTACCGGAACCTCGGCAACGGCAAGTTCGAGGACGTGACGCAGAAAGCGGGGATCCGGAGCGACCTGTGGTCGGTGGCGGCCGGCTGGTTCGATTATGACAACGATGGGAAGCTGGACCTGTTCGTGGTCAACTATGCCAAGTGGACGCCGGCGTTCGATCGTTTTTGCGGCGACGCGGGACGCAACCTCCGGATCTATTGCCATCCGAAGTGGTTTGAGGGGCTTCCCAACACGCTCTACCGCAACCGCGGAGACGGGACCTTTGAAGATGTTACGCAGCGGGCGGGCCTCGCGCCGCACATCGGCCGGGGGATGAGCGTGGCCTTTGCCGATTACGACCGCGACGGGTTCCCGGATGCCTTCGTAACCAACGACAACCTGCCGAATTTCCTGTTTCGCAACAAAGGCGACGGGACCCTGGAAGAGGTAGCTCTGCCGGCGGGAGTGGCGTTGCTCGATCACGGCAAGCCGGTGGCCAGCATGGGCGCCGATTTTCGAGATTATGACAACGACGGCTGGCCCGACATCAGCGTCACCGCCCTGAACGGTGAGACTTTTCCGCTATTCCGTAATCTGGGGAAGGGATCCTTTCAGGACGCCGGATTCTCCAGCCGGATGGCAGCCCTCAGCGCGCCTCACAGCGGCTGGGGCAACGGATTCTTCGACTTCAACAATGATGGCTGGAAGGATCTCTTCACCGCCAACTCCCACGTCAACGATCGGGCGGAGCTGTTCGAGCCGGCGCAGTACCAGCAGGCCAACAGCATTTTCGTGAACCTGGGAAACGGAACCTTCGCGGAGGCTTCAGCCGAGGCGGGGGAGGACTTTCGGCTCGCGCGGGCGCACCGCGGAAGCGCGTTTGCCGACTTCGACAACGACGGGAGGATCGACGTAGTGGTGTCGGCTTTGGGGCAACCAGCGGAGCTATGGCACAACGTGAGCCCGAATGCGGGCAACTGGCTGCGGCTGGAGCTGGTGGGGACCAAGAGTAATCGCGACGGCATCGGGGCGTGCGTACGGATCGGGAATCAGTCGAACGAGAGGACCAGCTCGGTGGGCTATGCGTCTTCCAGCCACCAGGGAGTTCACTTCGGGCTCGGAAAGGCCGGCACGGCCGGCCGGGTGGAAATCCGCTGGCCCAGCGGGACGGTGCAAGTGCTCGAAAACGTCAAGGCGAACCAGATCCTGACCGTTCGGGAACCGGCGGCTACTCCGGCCCGGTGATGCGGATATCCTGTTCCAGCTTCTTCCCCTCGCCTTGGGCGGAATTGCGAATTTCCTGATACTTCTGCAAAGTCTCTTTGGCGAGATCGGCTTGGCCGGCGCTCTGGTAGGCGCGCGCCAGTTGGTAGTACAGGCTGCCGTCGTCGTCGATCGGCAGAGCGACTTTCAGGTGGGGGATCGCCAAAGCCGCTTGACCGCTGAGCACGTAGGCGCGCCCGAGAGAGGCCTGCGCCGGAAGAACCGCGGCGTCTTTCTCGACCGCCCTCTTCAGAAACGGCGCCGCCTGGGCGGTCTGCTGCAGGTTCAGCAGCGCGTCTCCCAGATAGTAGTTCAGCTCGGCCGAGGCGGGATCACGCTGCAGCAAATCTTCCAGCAGCGCCTGCGCCGCCTTGTAATCGCGCCCCTGGTGAAGGGAGATGGCCAGCTCGCGCTGGAGGTCGAGGTTGCCGGGAGAGAGCCGCAGCGCCTCGCGCCACTCCTTCACCGCCTCGATATGCCGTCCCCTGTTGCGGTGCGCCTCCGCCAGGACCTTGTGCCATTCGGCCGACGGCGGCAATTGCGCCAGGCGCTCGAAGGCCTGGAGCGCCAGCTCGTTGTAGGCCAGTGACTGCCAGTAGTAGGCTTCCGGAGTCTGGGGATTGCCCGCCGCCAGCACCTGGCTGTAGCGCCCCTGTAAGAAATCGCATTCGAGCGGGCGGGAGGCGCAGTCGAGCGGCGGGAGACGGCGCTCCTTCTGCTCCTCGACGGCGGCCCAATCGGCGTGGCCGGTCCGGCGATAGATATCCGCCACCGCGGGGTGGAGGCCGCGCAGGCCGGGTTGCTTCTCCAGCGCCTGGCGGTAGAGGAAGAACGCACCCGAGTACTGCTGCTGGGCGAGGCGCATGCCCGCCGCCAGGGCCAGCCAATAGCCCGAGGCGGGAGCGCTGCGTTCCAGGTCGGCGAAAGCGCGGCGAGACAGTAACTCGTGGCACTTCCCCAGGCCATACCAGGCCCGCGAGTTCTTGGGATTCATTTGCGTCAGGCGCTGGTAGGGTTCGGCAGCTTCCCGGAAGCGTCCGAGCGAGAAAAGAGCGCTGGCCAGGGCCTGGTGGGCGTCCGGATAGTCGGGTTGTATCCGCAGCGCCTTCGCGAGCGGCTCGATGGCTTGGGCAGGTTCGCCGGCATCGAGGTGAGCGACGCCCAGGAAAAGCCAGGCCGGGAACAGGCTCGAGTCGAGCCGCAAGGCCGCCTGGAACTGCGGAATGGCCCGGCGCGGACGGCCCGCCATGTGCTCAGCCATACCGAGGTTCAGAAGCAGGCCGGGATTGTCCGGTAGAGCCTTCACTAGCTCGCCATAGATCGAAGCAGCCTCGGTAAATTTTCCCGCCGCCATCGCCTCCTTACCGCGCTGGGACTTCGCCGCCAGATCGGCGGATTGGGCGAAGAGTGGCGCTGCAGCGAGCAGCACGACCTGCATGCTCACGCGCAGCGGCAAGCCGCACACCCCCGGTCGAAGATGACGCGCCACCGGCCATCGGCCTCCAGGCGCCAGATCGAAGTGAACCGGCCCACCACTTCACCCTTTGGGTTCTGAACCGGGCCGCTGCTCAATGCGAGACTGCCGGAGTCGAGCACCTCGACCACGTCCGGGTCCCATGAAAACGGGGGCGTGGACGCTTCGAAGAACTTCTTCCACCCGTCGGCGACGGCCCGCTTGCCGCGCAGCGCCGGCTGGTCTCCGTTGCCGAGGAATACCGCCTCGTCGGAAAGATACGAGGTGAAAGCGCCATGATCGCGCCGCGCCATCGTGCCGGCGAACCCCTTCTCGGCCTCCCTAACCCGCTCCCGGCCGCCTTTCGCCTGAGGCTTGGCCCCCGCACTGACCACGACCCCCAGGATCATTGCCCGACGGTTCACGTTGCTCCTCCAGTCTCTCCTATCATTACAAAGGGGGCGGCTCCGGTGCTGTGGTAGCATACCGCCCATGACCCGGCTCCCGGCGCTTCTCTTAGTCCTCACTGCTTACCTCTTCGCTGCGGACCCGGCCGCTGGGGTCCGCGAGGCCGCTGCCGGCTGGAGACAAGCGGTGATCCGGCAGGACGAAGCCGCTCTCCAGCGCTGGCTGGCGGACGATATGCTCTATTCGCACGCCAGCGGCCGCACGCAGAACAAAGCCGAGTACATCGCGGCAGTTACGAAGGGTCCCTCCCACTACGAGTCTTTCCAGGATAGCGAGACGAAGATCCGGGTGTACGGCAAGGCCGCCGTGTTGTCCGGCTTTGTCGACGTGAAGCTGGTCGGTATCGACAGCTACCGCGTCCGCACCCTGGAAGTCTACGTGGAGAACAACAGCCGCTGGCAGATGACCGCCCACCAATCGGCGCGCGTCGGCCGCTAGAGCCGCGCCGGGCAATCCTTACGGCACGACCTCCAGGCCCTCCCTGCGGGCCGGACGGCGCAGCCGCTCGTCGAAGCTGGCAAACCCCGGTCGCCCTACCCACAGGGCCGAGCACAGTTGCACGGCCTCAAAGCCGCGCAAGGCATGCTTCTCGATCAGATATTCGGCCGGACCCAGTACCGGCTGAATCGCCTCCACCACGTGGATGCCGTTCCAGTCCGCCAGGAACGCTTTCTTCTGCGCCCGGTGGTCGGCCGGCAACAGTCTCCCTTCCCGCTGGCACCGGGCCAGGACCGAGAGGGTCTCCGCCCAGGTGACGATGCTGGTGAAAACTGTCCCGGCGTGGCCGGTCACCAGATCCTCGATTTGCCGGCTGTCGGGCTCGGTCACGTACCGCTTCGCCAGTGCCGACGTCTAGCGCCGGTCCTCGGCAATCATCTCCGCGATGGACTTTCCCGGTTTCAGGACAACCGCTTTTCTCCGGAGTGAAATCTTTCCCGACCCCAGTCGAATGCCGCCCTTGGCGGCGAGTTCGGCCAGCAGCTGCCGGCGCGCCTTCTGTTCCGCGGCGCTGGCCGGTACCAGGCACGCTACCGGCGTTCCGCGGTCGGTAATCTGGATCGTTTCTCCCGACCGGGCGAGCCGTAAGTACCGGCCGGCGATTTTTGGCCTCCCTGCTTGGAACCGTAATCATGTAGCTATTTTGCCACCGAAATAGCTACTGGCTCGCTTCTCACGCACTCAGCAGTCCCGCTTTGTGGTGAAATGGAACCGTATGAAGCTACCCGACCCGCTGCTCGACCGCCGCCTCCTCGAGAAACTCGAGCGCCTCGCCCTGCGCTGGCAGCGGTCGTTCACCGGCCTGTTCGGGGGCCACAACCCCTCCCGCTTTCCCGGCCCCGGCCTGGAGTTTCTGGACCACCGCCACTTCCACCAAGGCGACGACCTGCGCAGCGTCAACTGGCTCGCCTTCATGCGCCTGGAGCGTTTGTTCCTGAAAATGTTCCAGATCGAGCCCCGCGTTCCCGTGCGGATCTTTATCGACACCAGCGAGTCGATGGCCTGCGGCGCCGCCGGCGACCAGGGCGGCGAGCCCAAGTTCGTCTACGCCAGCCGTCTCGCCGCCATGATGTGCTATGTCGGGCTGGTGCGCCTCGACACCATCGTTCTGCAGCCCTTCTCCTCCACCCTCCCCGAGAGTTACAAGGCGCAAGGCGGCCGGCACCGCTTCGCCCCCGCGCTGCAATTCCTGATGCGCCAGGAAACCGGCGGCCGCTCGGACTTCGCGAACGTAGTCCGCCAGTTCCTCTCCATCAAGCCCGCGCGCGGCCTCGCCGTGATCCTCTCGGACTTTCTCGACCCGGGCGAAGGCGTGGAGCGGCCCCTTCAGCACCTGGCCGACTTCGGACACGAGCTGCTGCTGGTCCACGTGTCCGGGCTCGACGACCGTACGCCCCCCTGGCGCGGCGAGCTGGAGCTGGTCGACGCCGAGTCGGGCGAGGTCCGCCGCCTGGAGCTCGACCGCCGGGCCGTGCAGGACTACGAGCAAGCCTATGAACAGTTCTGTAACGATCTTCAATACTTAACAGTCCGCAACCGCGGCCGCTACGTGCCCCTGGTCACCGATGTCCCCGTCGAGGACGCCATCTTCGGCTCCCTCATTGCCCCCGCCGGCGCTGGAATGCGCGGATGAATTTCCTCAACCTCACCCTGATCGAGTTCCTGGCCGTCCTGATTCCGGTCAGCGCCGCCGTGGTCGCCCTGTTTCTCTATGATCGTTCCCGCCGCCGCCAGGTGGTCTCCACGCTCCGCTTTTTTCCCCAGCTCACCCAGGCTCCCGTCTTCACCCGGCGCAAGAAAATCCAGCAGCCTCTCTCGCTGCTGCTGCAACTCGTCTCCATCGCCCTGCTGCTGCTGGCCATCGCCGAGCCGGTGTTCCGCCGCGCCGCCGACCGGGGCCGCGACCACGTCCTGATCCTGGAAACCTCGGCCTGGATGAGCTCCGCCGGCCCCGACCGCAAGGCCCCGCTCATCGACCTGGCCCGCCGCCGCGCTCTCGATTACCTCCGCGCTGTCCCCTCGCAGGACCGGGTACTGCTGGTACGCGCCGACGCCCTGGCCACTCCCGTGGGCGGTTTCACCTCCGACCACCGGGAGCTGCAAGGGGCCGTCCGCAACTCCCGCCCCGGCTCTACGGCGTTGAATCTCTCGGCCGCTCTCGACCTGGCCCGCGCCGTGCAGCGCCTCTCTTCTCCGCGTCCCGGCGAGATCGCCGTCATCGGCAGCGGCCGCGTGATGCGCGCCGACCTGGAGCGTCTGACCGACGCCGATCCCGCCGGCCTGCGCTCCATCCTGCTGGGCGCCGAGCCCAACGATTGCGGCATCCGCAAGCTCTCGGCCCGCCGCGTCCCCACCAGCCCCTTGGAATGGGACGTAGAAGTAGGCGCCTATAACTACGGGTCCAGCGAGCACCGCCACGCCGTCCGCCTCGTTTTGGCCGGCAAGACCCTCGGCAACCGCACTCTGGTGCTGCCCCCGCACGCCTCTGCCGACGCCGCCTTCCGCTTCCGCTCCGCCAGTCCCGGCCTGCTCGACGCCGCGCTCGACACCCGCGACGACTACAGCCCCGACAACCGCGTCTCCATGGAGCTGCCCGGCCTCGCCCCGCTCAAGGTGCAGGTCTTCACCGCTAACCCTGGCCGCTGGCAACCGCTGCTCACCGCCAGCCCATTCCTCGACCCCGAGTTTCGCCAGCCTTCCGAATACTCTCCCGCCGGCCCGCCGCGCCGCCTGGTGATCCTCGACGGCTTCGCGCCGGCCTCTCCACCCGACGCCTTCTCGCTCTCCATTTCCGCCGACCGCCCGGCCGTCCGGCTCCAGATCCGCCGCTGGAACGCCGCCCACCCCGTCGCCGCTGGACTATCTGATAAGGATGTACGTCTCAGCCGCGCGGCAATCCTCCAGCCCGGGGCGTCCGACACGGTCCTCGCCGAGTCCGATTCCGGTCCGGTGCTCTTGGCCTCCGGAAACCGGCTGGTCTTCGGCTTTCATCCGGTGGAGGAGGGCGCCGAGAACCACCTCGCCGTACCGCTCCTGTTCGCCAACATCGTGCGCTGGGTGGCCCCCGAGCTGTTCCGCCTCACCGAGATCGTCGCCTCCCCGCCTGGGTTGATCGAGGTGCAGACGGCCCCCGGCGTGACCAGCGCCCAGGTGCAGGTAACGCCCGCGCTCCCCTTCACGCTGGTGGACAACCGTTTGCGCCTGTTCGTCTCGCGTCCGGGAACGATTCGCATCGCCCTGCCCGGCCAGGAGCTGGTGTACTCGCTCAACCTGCCCGAGGTAGGAGAAACGCGGTGGCGTCCGCCGGCCGGGGTACGCCAGGGCGTCCCGCCGCCGGCGCCCGGTTCGCCTTTCGAGTGGCCGCTGTGGCCTTGGCTGGCCGTACTGGGCGCGGCCGGTCTGCTGCTGGAATGGATCTGGTTCGGCCGCAATCCGGTGGTCGCCCCGGCCGTCGCCGTCCATTTCGCGCCGGAGCCTGCACCTACTGTTGAAGAGGTGCGGCTATGACCTTCGTCCGTCCCTGGGTCCTCCTGCTGCTGCTTGCCGTCCTCGCCTGGGCCGTCTGGGAGTGGCGCCTCACCCGCCGTCGCGGCGCCCTGATCCTCAAGGTTCTGATGGCCGCGCTGGTCGCCCTGGCCCTGGCGCAGCCCAAGCTCACCATCTTCGAGAAGAAAGTGGCCTTGGCCATCCTGGCCGACACCTCCGCCTCCATCCCGCCCGAAGACCTCCGTAAGGCCTCCGACCTCTTGTCCGGCGCCCGCGCCGGCAAAGGCCGCAATAACCTCCAGGTCATCCCCTTCGCCGGCGCGGCGCTGCGCCTGGAAGAAGGCCGCGAGCTGCGGTCGGAGGGCCGTTCCACGAACCTGGAGGCCGCCCTCCGCGCCGCCATCGGCGCGCTGCCCCAGGGGCGCGTCCACAGGGTCCTGCTGATTTCCGACGGCCGCGAGAATTCCGGCTCCGTGGAGCGCGCCCTCTACCAGGCCCGCCTGCTTGGTGTCCCTATCGATACCTATGCCCTGGACGGCACGCGGCAGCCCGCCCTGCAGCTCGAATCCGTCGCCCTGCCGGCCCAGGCCTTCACGGGCGAGAAGTTTTACATCGAAGTTTCCGTGCTCAGCCCCCGGGCCGTTGCCGCCCAGGTGGAGCTGACCGCGGAGGGCCGGTCCATCGGCCGCGCCGAAGTGAAGCTCAGCGAAGGCCGCAACAGCGTGCGGGTGCGCGCCCAGCTCGACGCCGCGGGCGCTACGCATGTTTCCGGCTCGGTCCGCGCCTCGGACCTCGGACAGGTTCGCTTCGACCGCGTGGTATCGCTGCGGCGTCCCCGGCTGCTGCTGGTCAATAGCGATCCGCCCGACGCCATCCGCCACCTGCGCCAGGTGCTCGCCGCCGCGCGCTTCGAGGTCGACGAGTCCGCGGGCGGCCTGCCCGCCCGGTTGCGCGATTACCAGGTGATCCTCGCCAATAACCACGATGTAGAAGCCTGGCCCCTGGCCGCCAAGACGCGCCTGGAAGAGTACGTCCGCGAGGGCGGCGGCTTCGGCCTCATCGCCGGCGAGCACAACATTTACGTCGAGCACAAGGAAGACGACGACCCCCTCAACCGCATGCTCCCGGCCAAGCTGGCCCCGCCGCGCACCCCGGAAGGCACCGCCGTCATCCTCATCGTCGACAAGTCCTCCTCCATGGAGGGCAAGAAGATGGAGCTGGCGCGGCTGTCGGCTATCGGTGTGGTTTCCAACCTGCGCCCCATTGACCTGGTCGGCGTCCTCATCTTTGACAACTCCTTCCAGTGGGCGGTACCTGTTCGTAAGGCCGATAACCCCGCCCTCATCAAGCGTCTCATCGCCGGCATCACCCCGGACGGCGGCACTCAGATCGCCCCCGCCTTGAGCGAAGCCTTCCGCCAGATCCGCAACATCAAGGCCGTGTATCGCCACATCGTGCTCCTCACCGACGGCATCTCCGAGGAAGGCGATTCGATGGCCACCTCCCGCGAGGCCGCCAACCTGAACATCACCATCTCCACGGTCGGCCTGGGCCAGGACGTCAACCGCGCGTATCTCGAAAAGGTCGCCACCACCGCCAAGGGCAAACCCTACTTCGTGCTCGAGCTCGGCAACCTGGAGCAGCTCCTGCTGCGCGACGTCATGGAGCACACCGGCTCGTCGGCCATCGAGAAGCCCCTCCAGCCGGAAGTCCTGCGCGAAGTCGAAATCCTGGAAGACACCGGCATCGCCAAAGCCCCACCGCTGCTCGGCTACCTGAAGTTCATCTCCAAGCCTCAAGCCGAAACGATTCTCCAAGTGGACGGCAAAGACCCGCTGCTCGCCCGGTGGCAGTACGGCCTGGGCCGCTCGATCGTATTCGCCTCCGACGCCAAGGCCCGCTGGGCGGCCAACTGGGTCGACTGGCCCGGCTTCGACAAGCTGTGGACCAACCTGCTGCGCGACCTGCTCCCCCGCGCCCCCGAAACCGAGGCCCGCGCCGAGTTTGACCAGGCGAATGGCGAGATCGTAGTCCGCTACCGTATCCAGGCCGGCCAGGACCTTACCGGCCCGCCGCCTCAACTCTACGTCATAGGTCCAGATAACTTCCAGAAGGCCGTTCCCCTGGAACGCCTCGCCCCGGCCAGCTACCAAGCGAAAATAACTATCGAGAACCGCCAGGGCCTCTTCCGCATCCGCGCCGCCGCCGACCTCGACAAGTTCCCCGAGGTCGGCTACTACCGCGAGGAACCCGAGCTGGCCGAGTACGGCTCCAACCCCGAGTTGCTGCGCCAGATCGCCGCCTCCACCGGCGGCCGCTTCAACCCCGCTCCGCGCCAGTTCTTCGACGCCGGCAACAACTCGGTCTCGACCACCATGGACCTGTGGCCCGGACTGCTGGCCCTGGCGGTCCTGCTCAACCTCCTCGAGCTCGCGGCGCGCAAGGGCTACACCCCGGCCCGTCTTTGGGCGCGGCGGTAAAATAATCTCTCGTCCCAGATGACCGGCTGCGGTTTGCCGACCTGAATTCTGCGAGCATCCGGATGCTGCGGATGAATCAAGACGTTCCGCTCCAGTGGGACCACCACGGAAGGAACCACCAAAACAACGGTGCGCCCCGAGTCATGCCACGCGTCGCCGTGTTTGCGGCTGACGACCTGGTCCTCCGAGTCCCAGCCGGGAAGTTCCTGGGGCGGTACTTCTTCAACGGTCACCTCTGCCGGCACCACGATCTCAATGTACATCTGGTCACGAGGAATGCGGCCAATGTTCGTGTGGACCAGCTTCTCCAGCAGGGCGCCGGCGTAGGTCTCAGCGCAGTAGATAACCGGCCGGCCCGGAGAGTTCCAACGTCCACCGTGAAGCGCAGCCCCGCTGCCGTCAAAGATGGGCCGGCGGGAATCCGCGATGCGGTAGGCGTGGAGCGGCTTCCTAAGCCGGAAGGCCATACTCGATCTTGGCCAGCAGCTCTTCGGTCTGCCGCGCGCCCAGTTCGGTCAGGGAGGCATGCAGGGGCGTCTGGCCCTTTAGACCGGGATGGGGGGTCGTCAGGAAACGGTTGGCGTCTTCGCGGCTTCGCCACACATACTCGGCCGTAGCAATGACACGAGCCAGACGCTCGGTGCGCTCGCTTTCAGCGGGGCTCAAGCGGTCCCGCCGGCGCTTGTAGGTTGCCTCGGGAACGATCCGGTAAGTCATCAGCCGCCGCTCCGCGGCGCCGGCGAAGAGGCGACGGGCCACCAGCCGGACGGTACACTTGGGCAGGCCTTCCGCAACCGCCGCACTCAAGTCGCTCAGGGTGTGAACCCGCCGGCGCAGCACCGCCGGTCCCCCCAAGACTTCTGCGATGCGGTGGATGGCGACCATACAGTATCAGGATAGCATGAATTCCGGATCAGGTGATACCAGGTGACTAAATCTCCGCTCGCCGCCGGCCGATTCATTCCTCCGGGGGAAGCACGTTCCTGAGAATCAGCCTCTGCATGATCGCCCGCGACGAGGAGAAGCTGCTGCCGGACTGCCTGGCCTCGGTCCGCGACGAGGTGGACGAGATCATCCTGGTCGATACCGGCTCCCGCGATTCCACCGCCGAGCTGGCCCGCTCGCTGGGCGCGCGGGTCTTCTCCTTCCGCTGGCGCCAGGACTTCGCCGCGGCTCGTAATGCCTCCTTGGACCGTGCCGGCGGCGACTGGATTCTCGTGCTGGACTGTGACGAGCGCCTCGACCCGGCTTCCCGCGGCCTGCTGCGTCAGGCCGCCGCTTCGGGCCGTCACGATGGCTATCTGGTCCACCTGGTGAACCTTTCCGCCGGCGCTGAGAAGTGGCTGGCCCTGCGCCTGTTTCGCAACCAGCCGGGCGTCCGCTACCAGGGCCGCATCCATGAGCAGCTTCATTTTACCGGCTCGGCCGCGCCCTGCGACGCCGCCATTCACCACCTCGGCTACCAGCCGGGCGTCATCGCCGAGCGTGACAAGCGGGCCCGCAACCGGGAGCTGGTGGAAGCGGCGTGCGCTGAAACCGCCTCCGGCGACCCCGGCCAACACAGCTTCTATCTCTTCTACCGGGCCTTTGGGGCCGTAGGACCTGAGCGCGGCGCGCGATTGGCCGAGTGGGTACGCTATGTCGATGCCCATCCGGAGCTCGAACGCCCTCCCGCCCCTCCCTGGATCCCCGTCGGGCTCGCCCACTACGCTTGGCAACTCAGCGATGCCGGCGCCCACGCCGAAGCCGAAGCCCGCGCCCGGCGCCTCCGCGAACGCCATGGCGAGTCCCCCCTGCTCGACTTGATCCTGGCCCGCGCCCACGCCGCCGCCGGAGACTTCCCGGAGGCCGAGCGGAGTCTCGCCGGCCTCGAAACCGGCCGCATCGCCACCCCCTATCAATACTTTCCGACCGACTACGACCTGATCCGCCGTCGCGGCCGCCGCCTGGCCGCTGAGATCCACGAGCGCGAGGGCCGCCTGGCAGAGGCAGAGCATGCCTATCGCCACCTCCTAGCGTCCGACCCGGCCGACCTCCCCTCTGCCCTCCGCCTTGCCTGTGTTCTCGTCCAGAGGGGCGCCTGCCGCCCCGCCCTCGACATCCTCGAGGCCTTCCCTGCCCTGCTCGAACAAGGCCTCCCCGAAGTCGATTGTCTCGGCCTGGCCCTTGCCCTAATCCTACAGTCCACCGGCCACATCACGAAGTGGACCAGCCGAGTCCGCGCCTCCGCAAGTCCCCTAGCCGTCCTCACCCTGGAACGAGTCTCCCAACAACGCCCCGGCATCCCCTTCCAACTGTCCGACTTCCCCGAGCTGGAGACAGGAATCCGGCTTGCTAATAGCTAACAGCTAATAGCTTCTTTTCCTGCACGTGAACCGCAGAAACCCTTCCGTCTGCCGGTCCCCGTACTCCTCCACCTGGACGTCGAAATTCGCCGTGATCCCATACAGCTTCGGCCACGGCAGGTCCTGGCTCCAGTACAACGCCGAGCGCGGCACGAAGGCCCGCACGTGCGTGGGATCCTGCCAGGCCCCTTGCGACCGGGCGTCCGGCACGATGATGGTGGCCACGCTCCCCGGTTTCAGCACCCGGTGAAACTCGTTCAGCACGAAGATGAAATCCTCGGGCGGACCGATGTGTTCCAATACATTGTCGCAATAGATCTCATCGACCGACGAATCTTCGAAGGGCAGGCCGCGGGCCAGGTCGCGTACCAGGTTGGTGGCCGGCGTCTTCACCTTGTCGATCCCGATCCAGCCCGGCTTCTTCTGGTTCCCGCAACCCACGTTCAACCGCCGCTTGGCCGGCTGGGGGGACGGCCCCGCCGGGCCCGTCCGCTCGCGCGCCGCCCGGGCCTGGGCGGGCTTGCGGCCCAGCGCCAGAAAGCTCAACGCCGGCGCCTCGGCCGGGAACTGCCGGTCCTGGGCGAAATGCTGCGCCAGTTTGGTCAGGATCTCGGTCGCTCCTTCCAATTGCGTCTTCCATTCCGGCGGCAGGCCGGCGGCGTTCCGCAGCGTGTTGAGGTGCTTCACCCCCTCATAGGACACAGCGAAGCCCAGCGAGGAGTCCGGCAGCACCTGGATCTCCTCGAAGCCGTTGTCTTCGAGCAGCGCCGCCGCGCCGAACCGCGTGAAACGGTAGTAGTCGTGCGGCGTCTGGTGCTCGTGCACCACAAAGGGCACGAAGGCCATAAACCACCCGCCCGGCTTCAGCACCCGGGCGATCTCAGCCACCATGCCTAGCGGGTCCCGCACATGCTCGGCCACCCAAATGTTGATGGCCCCGTCGAAGGTTCCGGTGCGGAAGGGTATTTGTTGTACGTTGGTCACCACGTCCAGCTTCGAGTAGTCCCAGGCCGCATCGCCCCAGGCCGCGTCCGCGCCCACGTAGCGGAACCCTTCGAAGAACCGCCGCATCTCGCACTGCCCCGCTCCCACGTCCAGCACCCGGGCCCCGCGCGGCAGCCGCCCCAGGAAGCCCTGCAAAAACTCGAACTGCTTCACCAGGCGAATGTCCCAGGACCCGTACCCGTGGACCTTCACCATGAAGTCCAGCCACTCGGTCCAGCCCTTCGCCGCCTCCACCGTGGTCGTCATAGCAGGCTCATTTCACCGAGCACCGCTCGCAGGTGCTCCACCATCGGTTGTTGTTGAAAGGCCCGGTAGCCGCGGTCGGCCCGCTCCTGCCGCTCCTCGGGTCGCACTACATACCTCTCGCAAAGCTCGGGCAGATCGCCGAGCGGTCCCAGTACGACCCCGTCACCGAAGGGATTCGTCTCGGCCTCCTCCGACACCACGAAACACCGGTTATTCAGCAGATACGCCAGCCGCACCTGCTCCAGAATTTTGGCCTCATAGAAGTGGACGTTCAGGACGATCTTGGCCCGCGCAATGTAGGCGTCGCGCTCCTCGCCGTAGATCCCGAACAGCCACTCGGTCCGCAGCCGCTTGCGCAGCTCCTGCACCACTCCCTTGCGCCGGTCGTTCACCGCCCCGTAGAACAGCACGTCGATGTCCTTGTCGGCCTCCTGGCGATGCCGGATCCGCTCCAGCCGCGGGTGGTATCCCAGCGCCAGACACTTCGTTTTCTCGAATCCGCGCCGCCGCAGGAACGCGGTGTTTTCCGGCGAGTAATCCCACACCGCCCACGCCGACCGCAGCAGCGCCTCGCGCTCCTCGGTAAACCAACCCTCCCGGTCCGACAACTGCTCGAGCTGGTACAGGATGGCCCGAAACGACCCCAAATGCTCCCGTACTTCCCCGGCCAGCAGGTGGTAACCCAGGACAATGTTCACCGTGTCGGTGTCCATCTGGTTCACCCGAAACCGGCATCTCTTCCCCAGGGATTCGAGCGAGCTTACCACCAACTGGCATACCTCCATCAACGCCGCGGAATGTTTGTAACCCGGCGGCTGGACCAGGCATACTGTGAACTTCTCCATGCTCGCCCTATCTATCGGCAGAGCGGGCTATATACATAACCGGCCCGACCGGTCGATTTACCGGAGTGAAACCAACCCTCAGCCTCTGCCTGATTGCGCGTAACGAAGAGCGCTTTCTTCCGGCGTGTCTGGAATCGGTCCAGGGTGCGGTGGACGAGATCGTCCTGGTCGATACAGGCTCGGACGACGCCACCGTCGCCATCGCCGAGCGCGCCGGCGCGAAAGTGGTCCACTACCCCTGGCACGATGACTTCGCCGCCGCCCGCAACCAGGCCTTGCACGCCGCCACCGGCCGCTGGATGCTGGTGCTCGACGCCGACGAACGCCTGGCCCCCGATGCCGGCGAGGCTCTGCGACGGGCTCTCGCCTTACCCGATTGGGAGGTCGGCTACCTGCACTTCGTCAACGTCGCCGACGATGGCTCCCTGGGCCATGAATGGACCGCCCCCCGCCTCTACCGCCTCTCTCCCGGCATGCACTTCATCGGCCGCATTCACGAGCAGATGGTACACCCCCGTATCTCCTCCGTGCGCACCCGCGTGGTCGACGCCCGCGTGTTCCACTACGGCTACCAGACCGCCGTTTTCGCCGAGCGCGAGAAGCGCTCCCGCAACACCCGCCTGCTGGAACAAGCCCTCCTGGACCCCGAGGCCCAGGACCCTCTGCTGCGTACCAACTACTTATTCCATCACGCCAACCTGGCCACCGGCGCCGAACTATTGGCGCGTTACGAGAGCCTCGCTGCCTACATTCAGGATTCCTGGCCGGAGGGTCCGCCGCGGGTCCCCTGGATCACCGGCGCCCGCGCCGAATTCGCCCGCCTGCTCAACGACGTCGGCCGCTACCCGGAGTCCCGCGGCCTCGCCCAGCAGCTCCTCGACCGTCACGGCGAGTCTCCTATGCTGCGGTATCTGATCGCCCGCGCCTGCGCCGCGGCCGGCGACTCGACCGGCGCCGAGTCCGAGCTGTCCAAGATCCTGGTCCCCTGCCCTCCCATCGCCGCAGAGCACTGCCAGTATATTCAGGATATTCCGCTAGTCCAGAGCCGAGCCCGCTTTCTGCTGGGGCTGATCCGGGAAAGAGAGGGCCGCCTGGAAGAGGCCCTGGATCATTACCACGCCGCTACCACCGAGGAACCCGGGCAGAACGCGCTCCGCAGCCACTACGCCTGCGCCCTGGTGAAGCTGAGCCGCTACCAGGAAGCCCTTCGCGTCCTGGAGCATTCGGCCACCATGGTCAACGAGTCTCAGCCCGGCGCCGACTGCCTGGCCCTGGTCCTGGCCGTCCTCACCCAATCGGTCTCCCGCCTCGCTCTGTGGGGCGACAAGGTCACCCGCCTGGCGCCAGGCTTTCCTCCCGCCGCCCGCCTGCTGGAGCGCCTCTCCACCGCAAGCCCCCAGCACCACTTCCGCATCGAAGACTTCCCCGAGATCGTCAACGCCATCCAACTGGAGCCCGATCCCGGCCGCCTCCGGCTGCCTCAAACCACACGCAAAAATGGGTAATTGGTGACGGGTCATGGGTGCCGGTTCTTGAACCAACAGCCACGACCTAACACACACCCAGCGGCCGATCCAAAAATGGGTGGCCGGTGCTGGGTGATAGGTGCCGGTTTTTTGAACCAACACCCAGGACCTAACACCCGGCAGCCGACAAAAAATGGGTGATGGGTGACGGGTCATGAGTGCCGGTTTTTGAACCAACACCCAAGACCCAACACCCCTCACCCGATCAGGTGCCGGCTAAACCAACACCCAAGACCCAACACCCCTCACCCGCTCAGAGCTATCCACGAAGCAGGGCCAGAACGACCTGCGGGGCGGAGTTCGCCTGCGCCAGCGCCGCGATACCGGCCTGCAGGGCGATGGACGCCCGGGTGAGGTTGGCCGCTTCGGCGGCCAGGTCCGCGTCGCGGATCCGGCCTTGCGCCGCCGAAATGTTGTTGACCTGGGTCGCTGCCAGGCTGACTGCGAACTGCAGCCGGTTCTGTCCTTTACCGACGGACGCCTGAGCCGCGCCCAGCAGAGAGATCGACGTGGCCAGCAACGAGACCGCGTTGGCCGCGTTCTCCTTGGTGGCGATGTCGGTCACCGCGCCGCCCGTCAGCGCAGCGGAAGTGAGGACCGTGGACGTGCCGGCATTGAGGCCGCCGCCCTGGTCGGTCGCGCTGATGCTCACCCGGAACTCGTTCAGGGTGCTGAGGAACCGCACGCCCTCGGCCGTGCCGGCGTCGTTGCGCTCCTTCACCGCCACGATCTTCTTCAGGGTTTCGTCGTTGGATTGCTGCAAAGCGGCGTTAATGGCCTGCAGCGCCTCATCGAGCGTGGCCCCGGTGCGGGAGGTGGCGTCGTTGCGCAACACCACCGACAGCGAGTGCGCCGTCCCGGTGGAGTCGTTGGCGGTAAGGGTGACGGTCTGCTCGTCGGACCCGAACTTGATCGAGGTGAACGAGGTCACGTCGCCGATGGTGGAAGCGTCGGCGCCGCCCGAGTTGAAGGTGTGCTCGGCGAAGCCCGCGACCTCGGCCAGCGTATTGGCCGTAGTCGCGCCGGCAAACGTCGAGAACCCCAACGCGGTGTTGGCATCGCTGTTGTTGGAAAGTTGGAACAGAGTGCCGTTGCGGCTCACGAACTTGAGCGCGCCGGCGCTGATGGTCGCCTCCAGGCCCGCGGCGCTCAGGGTCGCGCTCTGCGCGATCTGGGCGTTCAGCTCGTTCATGGCCGTGGTGTCGGTGCCGGCAGCCAGCGCCGAGACGGTCAGGGTGATGGGGGCGATCCCCCCTTGCCCGGCCACCGCGATCTGCACGCTGCCGCCGAAGGTCACGCCGGCGTTGGCGCCGCCCGTGATCTCGGTATAGAGCGGGTCGGTGCCGCCGGAGCCGCCTCGCAGGTAGGTGCCCAGACCCAGCCGATTCTGTTCGTCACCCGAGGCCAGCACCCGGAACCGCTCGCCCCGCGTGTTGGTGAACACCAGCGCGCTGGCGGCTGTCGCCGAGAGGGTGAACCCGGCGGCAGTCAGGGCCGTGCTCGCCGAGAAAGCCGTCGATAGCTCGCTCAATACGCTGCCCACGGTCTCCCCGGCCGAGACGTCCAGGCTGATGTCGACCGCATCGGTCAGCCCACCCCCCTCGATACGGATCTTGACGTCGTTGCCGTTGTCGAAGGTCGCGGCGGCGGCGCCGGAAGCAGCCGCCCCGGTGAAGGTGATGTTGAGGGTTTTGCCGGTCGCATCGCTCGAAGAGGTGTAGTTCCCGAGCAGGGCATTGGCCAGCTTGTCGCCCGCCTCCACCTGGAAGGCCGTGCTCGAAGAGGTAAAGGTCAACTGCTGCTTGCCGGTGGAGTCGGTGTTGACCACCGCTTTGACACCGGCCGTGTTGAAGGTCTGCGCGGCGGCGGTGGTGCCCGTGCCCGCCGACGCGATGGCGGCGTTGACCGCCGAGGCCAGCGTGGTGGTGTCCACGATGCTCGACAGGTTCACCGACACCTTGATCTTGTTCTGGTCGCCGAAGCCGGGCCCGGCAAAGTAGAAGTCTGTGTACCCGGAGGTGTGCAGCGAGGCCACGTTGGTCGCGTTGCCGACAATGTCTTCCACGCTGGTGGAGGCCGAGCCGGTGCCGATGTCGGTGGTGCCGCTGGTGCCCCCGAGCGCTTGCACGCCCTTCAGCCCCAGGCTCTTCGCGTCGACTGTCGAGGTCGTCAGGTCGACGGCCACCGACCCGTTGTCGATGGACGCGGAGCTGGCGTCGCCGGCGTGCCCGCGCCCGCCGCCGATGAATACCGACAGCGCCGTGGCGAACAACCCGCCCGTATCCAGGCCGACCGCCTGCGACTGCCGGTCGATTTCGTTCAGCGTCGTCTGGAACTCGCTGTTCAGCACGTTCCGGTCGCCGGTGAAGGTCCCTGACGCCGACTGGGTGGCCAGTGTGCGGGCCCGGTCGAGCAATAGAGAAATGTTGTTGATGCCGCCGTCGATCGTCTGCAGCGTCGACAACCCGTCATTGGCGTTCCGGATACCTTGCTGCAGTACCGCAACGTCCGATCGGAAGCTGTTGGCGATGGCCAATCCGGCGGCGTCATCCGCCGAAGAATTGATGCGCAACCCGGAAGTCAAACGCTGAATGGTTCTTTGCTGCAGCTCGCCGCTGATGCGAAGGTTGTCTTGCGCCAGCAACGAGGCCACGTTGGTGACAATGGAGAATGCCATGGTGTGTCCATCCTTGGGTCGGTCATTCGCCAGCAGTCCTTTGCCGGCCGGCGGGCTCGCCGTAGCGGTCCGCCTGTTTCAACCGTGTCCAAGGACTCTTATCGGGACGAGAGCGTTAGTATGAGAACTATTTTGGGGATTCGCGCCGTAGTTTGGCCAAGTGCAGCTCCCCGGCGATGGCTTCCATCTCCTGGTCCGCCGCCCGGACGTGCCGCAGCTTCCTTTTGCGGCGCAGCAACTCCAGCAGGCGCACCCGCCGCCGCGCCTCCATCACCACGCCAAGTTGCTGTAAACGCTTCTGTTCGACTTGCTTAGCCAGGTCCAGGCTGCGCTCCCGGGCCCGCAGCAGCCCGGCCCCGGCTTCAAAGGCCTGCCGTACGACGATCGCCGGCAGCGTCCCCGCCGCCGCGCACGCCGCCCGCATCTCCCGGGACTCCACCCCTTGCCCCTCGGCCTGCCGCTCCAGCCGCACCCGCTCCGCCGCCAGCAGCGCCAAGCGCCCCCTCTCCAGGTCCTCTTGCTGCCGCCGGTACTCTAAGACCCGCTGGAGTGAGAATCGGAATCGCTTCATTTGGTGGCGCAGACACTCTTGTCTGCCGCGCCGACACTCGTGTCGGCGCTCGGTCGTCCTTCGGGAGTGTCAAGGGCCGAGACGAGTCTCGGCCCGGCAGGCTGAGAGCCTGCCCCACATTTCATACCGGTACCGCCAGTTGGTTCGCCAGGGTTCGCAACTGCTCCACCGTCTTGTCCAGAGGCTGCTTCTCGGTCAGGTCCTGCCGCAGGAAGCTCTGAATGGCTTCCCGGTGCCGGATAGCCACATCCACCCGCGGATTCGAACCCGACGCGTAGGCCCCCAGGTTGATCAAGTCCTCGGTCTGCCGGTACACCGCCAGGCAGGTCCGCAAATTTGCGGAGGCCAGCCGGTGCTCGGTGCTGTTGATGGTGTTGGCCAGCCGGCTGATGCTGTCCAGCACGTCGATGGCCGGATAGTGGTTGGCCGCCGCCAGGTCCCGCGACAGCACGATATGCCCGTCCAGCAGGCCGCGGACGGCGTCGGCGATCGGCTCGTTCATGTCGTCCCCCTCCACCAAGACGCTGAAGAAGCCGGTAATCGAGCCGCTGGGGAAGTTGCCCGCCCGCTCGAAGATCTTCGGCAGCAGTTGGAATACCGACGGCGGATAACCTTTCTGGCTGGGCGGCTCTCCGGCGGCCAGGCCGATCTCCCGCTGGGCCATGGCAAACCGGGTCACCGAGTCCATGGTCAGGAGTACGTCCTCGCCGCGGTCCCGGAAGAACTCGGCGATGGCCAGGGCCAGGAACGTCGCCCGCACCCGGATTAGTGCCGGCTGCTCGCTGGTGGCTACCACCAGGACGGTCTTCTGGAGTCCTTCCGGCCCCAGGTCCTCGTCGATAAAGGCCCGCACCTCGCGGTTGCGCTCGCCGATCAGCGCCACCACGTTCACGCCGGCGAAGCTGTGACGGCTCATCGCTCCCAGCAGGGTGCTCTTGCCGACGCCGCTGCCCCCGAAAATCCCGAGGCGTTGTCCTTTCCCGCAGGTCAGCAGCCCGTCAATGGCCCGGATGCCGGTGGCCAGGGGCTGCGAGATCGGCTTCCGCTCGAGCGGTCCCGGCGCCGTCCGGTACAGATCGTAGTACTGGGTGGCGGCCACCGGGCCCTTCCCGTCCAGGGGCTCCCCGAACCCGTCCAGAACGCGCCCCAGCAGCGCCGTGGTCACCCCTGCCTTAGCCGCCTCCCGCTGCCCCACCATGGTCTGTCCGAGTTCCACACCCGACAGTTCCTCCAGGGCCATCGCCAGCACCCGTCCCTGGCGGAATCCCACCACCTGGCAACGCACCCCGCGCCCGTTCTTGGTTTCAATCCGGCAAAAGTCTCCCAGCGACACGGACGGGCCCGCCGACTCGATGAGCAGCCCCACCACCTGCGTTACCACGCCGGTAGCGCGGTAGAGGGGGAGGTTCGCCAACTTGGCCAGTCTCGATTGGACCCAACTGGTCATGTCCGGAGCACCCCGGCCAGCCGACGTGGCGCAGGCTTTAGCCTGCCGGGGCAAGACTCCTCTCGACCCCCGCCCCGGCGTCGGCGCCAGTGCCGACGCGGCACGCTGCGAGCGTGGGCCACGTTTGCAACGCGCCTTTGCCGGAGTCTCAACCCCGTAGAATCAACGACTTGCCGTGGTGCAAATTTGCACCACGTGACTCCAGGGCGCCTTTGCCACGGGCGGCTAACGGTCGGCCAGACCATGGGTGATCTCCACCAACTGTGTCTCCAGCCGGGCATCGAGCTGCCCTTGGGCGGTTTCCAGCAGCGCGCCTCCCCGCGTGACCTGCGCGTCGGCAATGACCTCCAGGTTTCCCCGCTGGTGCTGCTGAAAGTAAGCGACCAGCGCCGGCGCGTCTTGCGGATGCACGCGAATCCGGTAGATTTCGACGCTCTCCAGCTCCTGGAGGCACCCCTTCACCACGGCCAGTACGATATGGGGATCGATCGACAACTCGCGCTTGAGGATCTTTTGGGCCACCGCCATCGAGAGGTTCACCAATTGCTGCTCCGCTTCGGCCCGCAACTGCGGCTTATACAACGCCAACTGCACGGCGTTTTGCGCGAAGCCCTGGACCGCCCCCTGCAACTGCTCCAGGCTCTGGCGCGCGCCGGTCGCTTCCCCCTCCCGGAACCCGCGCTCGAAGGCCTGCTTCTCGACCAGGGCGGCATCGGCCGCCGGCGCCGCCGCCGGACCCGTCCCGGCTGGCCGCGGCTGGGACGCCCGCACCTCCGCCCCGCCCTCCCACACCTTCCACTCGATGCGCGGCAGGCTTTGCGCGCCGCTGCCCTTCAATACGCTGGACATGTGCCCCTACACCACATACTGCTCACCCACCTGACCCTTGAGACTCAGCACCCCCTCCGACTCCAGTTGCCGCACCACGGTGATGATGGCCTGCTGCGCCTGCTCCACCTCCCGGATCTTCACCGCCCCCATGGCATCCATGTCTTCCTTCAGCATTTCCGAGCCGCGCTCGGACATGTTGGTGAAAAAGTGCACCCGCAACTGCTCGCTGGTCCCCTTCAGAGCCACGGTGAGGGTCTTCTTATCCACTCTCGAGAGAATCTCCCGGGTGCCTTGCGCGTCGATCAGCAGCAGATCCTCGAACACGAACATCAGGTTCCGAATCCCTTCCCCCAGCACCGGTTCCTGCTCCTCGATCTGCTCCAGGATCTCCCGGCTGGCATTCGAATCCAGGCGGTTGAACAATTCCGCCACCGCCCGGACGCCGCCGTACGACTCCCGGCTGAACTGGCCCAGCGCCTTCAGTTTCATATCCACGATGGTGGCGATCTTGGAGACGATCTCCGGAGAGATCTGGTCCAGGTTGGCCATGCGCATGCTTACGTCGGTGCGGATCTCCGGCGGCAGGGCCATGAGCATGGCCGCCGCCGAGCTGGCATTCAGGTGCGACAACACCAGGGCGATGGTCTGGGGATGCTCGCTCTGAATGAACTTCGCCACCTGGGTGGGATCGGCCTTCTGGAGCGAGTCGAAAGTGGCCACGTCCGAGCCCAGCGATTTCATCAGCCGGTCGATGATTTTGCGCGCGCTCTCCGGCCCGAAGGCGGCGTTGAGCACCCGCTTGGCGTAGTCCACGCCCCCCTTCATCATGTACTCGTGGGCCAGGCTCATCTGATGGAATTCCTCCATCACGCTCTCCGCCTGATCGCCGGTCACCGTGCTCAGCTTGGAGATCTCCTTGCCCAGCGCCTCCACTTCCTCCTCTTCCAGCAGCTTGAACAACTCCCCGGAA
>JBGOUV010000425.1:0-5733 GCA_041477815.1 Terriglobia bacterium
ATCAGCTCCAACTGGGTATTCCAACTTTCTACGCGGTCTTCGAGGTCCGCCGCCAGGATGCCGACGTGGATCGACTCGACGATGTTCTCGCTGAAGTCCTTGAGGCGCTCGTATTCGCCGACCTTCTGCTCGAGCGACTGGTAGAGCCGCGCGTTCTCCAGGGCGATGCCCAGGTAGCCGGCCAGGGTCTGGAGCAGCTCCAGGTCTTCGCCGGTCAGGTAGTCGCGGTTGGCCGCGCGGCCCAGGCCCAGGAAGGCCACCGTGCGGCCGCGGGCCAGGCAGGGGAGATAGTAGGTGAGGTCCAGGTCGGCTACCGTGCTCCGCACCGCGGCGGGCGCGTTCATCAGCCAGCGGGTGCTCTCAAAGAACAGGTAGGGCTTGGACTGGGCGGCGTCCAGAAAGCTGAGGTCCAGGAAGTCGCCCGGCTGGATGGGATGTCCCTGGCGGTCGCGCAGGCCGAGTCCCTTGGCCAGCAGCCAGCGCCCCTCTTCACTGCCGAGAAAGACGCCGACGCGTTCGGTGCCGAGGGTCTTGGACAGCCGTTCGGTGACCGAGGCGAGCATGGCGTCGAGGTTGGTTTCGACGTTCAACTCGCGGGCGAACTCGACTAGAGTGAGGCGGTAGTCGTAGCGCTCGCGGTAAAAGAAACGGTCGAGGCGCTCCTGGATCCAGGTCCGCAGCGGCTGGAACAGGAACGCCGCCACCAGGACGGCGGTGATCCAGCCGGCTTGGCCCAGGTCGCGGAAGTTGCGCTGGATCTGGTTACCGATGGTGAAGATCAGGGCGTAGAAGGCGCCCAGGACGGTCATGGTGGCCAGCGAGTAGGCAAAGCCGCGGCGGAGAATCACGTCCACGTCCATGAGCCGGTAGCGGATGATGGCGTAGGCGAAGGTCAGCGGGATCAGGCCCAAGGACAGCACCGACAGGCTTTGGGCGGCGCTGGGGACCCGGCCCAGGGCGTAAGGAACCGCGTAGAAGATCAGGAACGGCGCGAGTCCGGAGAAAGTGCCCCACTGGAGCCACTTCAACTGCTGCCGCACCAGGGGGTCTTCTTCGCGGTGGGTGGCCAGGGCCAACAGGCCCAACACGAAGTAGGCCGTCAGCAGGCCGAAGGAGATCTTGTCCAGAGCCCACCGCAGCTCGACCAGCGGCCACACCGCCCGCAGGATCCCGGTGGCCGAGGCCACGTATAGGATCATCATGCCCGCCGGCGGCAGGTAGCAGGCCCACGCTACCGGGCGGCGGCCGCGGCCTTCTGAAAACGCCAGGCAGAAGTGCAGAAACAGCGCCGGCGTGAACAGGAGGGCCCACACGTTGCCCCAGTAGATCACCCAGTCGAAGTTGTTCAGCTTGCCGGTGTAGTGGAAGGTGTAGAGGATGAACCCCGCCAGACAGAAGACGTAGAAGTGCTGCGCCTTGGGGGCCCCCTCCCGGCGGAAGAATACGAAAAGCCCGATGGCCAGGTGCAGAAAGCCCACCGCGTAAAGGTAATAGAGGACCGGGCTCGTTTCCACCGGCTGGATGATCAGCGTGTAGCGCAGGTCGAAGCCCTGCCGCTGGACCTTGTACTCCGCCTTCTTCCAGGTCCCGATCCCGAACAGGATCTGGGGCACCCGCAGGGATTGCTTGACCGACACCCCGTTGATCGCAACCAGCACGTCGCCGGGCTGGATCCCGCTCCGGGCGGCGGGGCTTTCCGGGGCAATCCGGCGGGCCTCCACGCCAAAATTCGTATCCACCCAGGTGACGCCGTCGTCGGGCAGCTCGAACCGGCGTTGCTGCTGCAGATTCAAGACCCCAGCCAGGACCGCTCCAACGGTTAAGACGGTCAAAAGTACACGAGCAAACCGAAATTGGATATCGCGGAGCATGCGAGACCGGACTTCCGCCTCTTCCAGCACGCCAAGGGCCACATCGCGCCTTCGATCCTCGTCTCTAAACGCTGGATTCACAGCCACTTACCACATTACATCGGACGCGTGGGACGCGGCTACGGATTCTGGAAGATTTCGTACCGATTTTGGAATCGCCGGGCCAAACTTCTTGCGGAGTTTACTTGACGTGGTGCCGTCATACGCCTAAAATTTAATTGTGGCATGGTATGGTCCAGTTGTCCGCTCCGAGGGTGACGTGTATGCTGCGGAAATGGGTTAGTCTCACCGGCGTTTTCACATTGGCGGTGGCGGGACTGGGACCCGCGCGGGCCGCCGAAACCAAGGCTAAGCCAAAGGCCGAGACAGCCGCCAAACCCTTATCGGAAAAAGAACAGAAGCGCCGCCAGAAGAAGCTGGAGCAGGAGCTGCAGGGGTCGCTGAAGAAGTGGCTCAACGAAGATGTGGCCTACATCATCACGGATGAAGAGCGGCAGGCGCTGAAGCGGTTCACCACCGACGAGGAGCGCGAGCAGTTCATCGAGCAGTTCTGGCTGCGCCGCGACCCGTCGCCGGACACCGCCGAGAACGAGTTCAAGGAAGAGCATTACCGGCGCATCGCGTACGCCAACGAGCGCTATGCCTCGGGAATTCCTGGGTGGAAGGCCGACCGGGGCCGCATCTACATTACCTTCGGACCACCCGACGAGATCGAGTCGCATCCTTCGGGCGGCACCTACGAGCGCCCGCCGGAAGAGGGCGGAGGCACCACGTCGACGTTCCCGTTTGAGAAGTGGCGCTACCGCTGGATCGAGGGAGTGGGGAGCGATATCATCCTGGAGTTTGTCGATCCGACCATGACCGGCGAATATCGTCTGACCATGGACCCCTCGGAGAAGGACGCGCTGCTCTACGTCCCTAATGCCGGCCTGACGTTGATGGAACAGATGGGCCTGTCGGACAAGACCGCGCGGTTCAGCCGCACCGACGGCACGCGGCTGGGCGAGGCTTTCGGCGGCACCCCCATGCGCATGAACCAGTTCGAGCGCCTGGAGCTGTACGCCAAGGTTCAGAAGCCGCCGGTGATCAAGTTCAAAGACCTCGAAGCGGCGGTAGAGAGCCACATCAAGTACAACACGCTGCCGTTCCAGATCCACACCGACTACGTGAAGATCACCGACAGCTCGGTCCTGACGGCGATCACGATCCAGCTCGAGAACAAGGACCTGGTGTTCAAAGAGAAGGAAGGGATCCACCGGGCGGCGGTGAACATCTTCGCCCGCATCACCACGGTGTCGCGCCGGGTGGCCAACGTGTTCGAGGACGTGGTGACGGTGGATACCACGCCCGAGTTCCTGCAGCAGGCGGCCAGCCGCAAGTCGATCTATCAGAAATCCATTCCGCTGGCGCCTGGTATGTATCGCATGAACGTGGTGCTCAAGGATGTAGTGGGCGAAACCATGAGCACCTACGAGACGGCGCTGCGGGTGCCCAAGTTCGAGGACGAGAAGCTGGCCCACAGCTCGCTGATCCTGGCCGACATGATCGAGAAGGTTCCCATGAAGTCGATCGGGTCCGGACAGTTTGTGGTGGGCAGTTCCAAGATCCGCCCGCGGGTGGGCGAGACGTTCAACCGCAACGAGAAGCTGGGCATCTATATGCAGGTGTACAACCTCGGGGTGGACGAGGGCACCAACAAGCCCGCCGGCAGCATCGAGTACGAGGTGACCCGGCAAGGCAAGAGCGAGAAACTGCTGGAGTTCACCGAGGACGTCAACAGCATCAAGGGCGCCTCGGCCCAGCAGGTGACGATCGAGAAGCTGCTGCCCCTGTCCAGCCTGGAACCGGGGCAGTACACGTTGAAGATGAAGGTGACCGATAGTATTGCGAAGGCGGTTCTGACGCCGTCGGCCACCTTCACGGTCAAGTAGCAGGAACAAGAGGAGACTGCATTGCGCAAATCCGTTCTCGCGCTCCTGGCGGTGGCCGGCGCTTTCCCGCTTTCCTCGGCCATCGTAGGCTCCATCGCCGGGTCGGTTACCGACGATCACGGCATCCCGCAGGTGGGGGCGGCCGTGACGCTGCTCGGATCCGATGGCCGGACGTTGCGGCGGGTCTTCACCAACGATCGCGGCGCTTTCGTCGTCGACAACCTGTTCCCGGGACTCTACGGGGTGCGGGTGGCGGTGCCGAGCTTCCTGCCGGCCTTGAAGGAGCGGATCCGAATCGAGCCGGGCGTCCGCAGCTTCGTAGCCGTGCAACTGGCCAACCTGTTCGCGACGTTCCAGCTCTCTTTGCCCGGCGACAGCCACTGGCAGGACCGCACCGAAGATTGGAAATGGGTGCTGCGCACGGCGGCGGCCACGCGTCCGGTGCTGCGGCTCTCCGACCCGCTCGAAGAGAAGGAGCGGCAGTCGGTGCTGCGCAAGTTCAACGGGGTCTTCTCGGATACGCAGGGCATGGTGCAGTTGAGCGCCGGCGACGGCGGCCGGGTTTCTCCGTTCGGCAGCGAGAGCGACATCGGGACGGCCTTCGCGGTGGCCACCTCGCTGTTCGGCAACAGCAACCTGCTGGTCAGCGGCAACTTGGGGTACGGCTCGATGTATGGCGCGCCGTCCGCCGGGTTCCACACCAGCTATAGCCGGGAAATGGCCTACGGGGCCCAGCCGGAGGTTTCCGTCACGGTGCGCCAGTTGTTCCGGCCCTTGCAGGCGGGCCAGGCTCTGTTCGGACCGATGAGCCGCACCAGTCCCGCGGTGCTCCAGACCTTCACCCTGGGCTTTCAGGATCGGGTGGGGCTGGGCGATGCGATCAAGCTGGAATACGGCTTCCTGTATGACTCGATCAGTTTCCTCGACCGCATGAACTATGTCAGCCCCTTCGGCAAGCTGACCTACCGGTTCGGGGAAAGCACCCACGTGGTGCTGCGGTACGCGGGCGGGGCTCCGCAGGTGGACGCCGCCCCGGCCGGCGAGAACGCCCTGGGACGGAACCTTTCGGCGTTGAGCTTGTATCCGCGGATGTCCCTCAAGGAGGGGCGGCCGGCACTGCAGCGCGGCGAGCACATGGAAATCGGCCTGCACCAGGATTTGGCCATTGGAGGCACGGTGGAGCTGGCGGCCTTCCGCGACGTCTTTACCAACGCCGCTCTGACCACGATCGCGCCGCCGGGTTTCTATGCGGGGGGCGACATCCTGCCGGACCTGTTCACCGACACCTCCTCCTTCAACGCCGGATCGTACGACACCACCGGCTACCGCGCCGGCTATTCCCGTAAGATCAGCGACCACGTCGATGCCGGGGTTACCTACAGCCGGGCCGGAGTCCTCACGGCCCAGCGCGAGGCGCTCGGGACGGCCGACGCGGCGGAGCTGCGGGGCATGCTGAAGCCGGTTCGGGAGCACTCGGTCAGCGCCCGGCTCACCGCCCAGATCCCGCAGGCGCGCACCTGGATCTCTTCGTCGTACCAGTGGGGCAGCCGCGCGGCGGTCACGGCGGCGGATCCGTTCAACCTGGCGGGAGCGCGGTCGCTGCCGGGGTTGAACGTGGTGGTGCGCCAGCCCCTGCCGCAGCCCTCCTACGTTCCGGGGAAGTTCGAGGCTACGGCCGAGTTCCGCAACCTGCTGGCCGAGGGGTATGTACCGCTCCAGACCATCGATGGCCGGCGGATGTACCTGATCCAGTCGGCGCGGAGCTTCCGGGGTGGAGTGAATTTCGTTTTCTGAGCCGCGCTCGTTCGCGGCTGGATCCGTCTACTCACAACTATGCGCGTTCTCCTGGCGTTAACCCTGCTCTCCTTTGCCTCCCTGGGGGAGGCTAAGACCAAGTACACCAAGATCACGGTGGAGGTGCGGAACCAGGA
>JBGOUV010000569.1:0-3192 GCA_041477815.1 Terriglobia bacterium
ATATAGCCGTCCATGCCGGCCCGCAGGCATCGTGCTTCGTCCCCTTTCATGGCGTGTGCGGTCATGGCAATCACCGGCAGATGTTTCCCGGTCGTTCTCTCCTTTTCCCGAATGGCGGCCGTGGCTTCGAAGCCGTCCATTTCGGGCATCTGCACGTCCATGAGCACCAGATCGAAGTTTTCCCGATCCAGGGCGATCAAGGCTTCCCGCCCGTTCTCTGCGATCTCCACCGTATACCCGTGTCTTTGCAGCAGCCGGCTGGCCACCGCCTGATTGATGCGATTGTCCTCCGCGAGCAGGATGCGCCGGCCTGCCGCCGGGAGGTTCTCCGGGAGCCTGGGAAGGGTCGCGGGGTCGGGCGCTGCCTCTCCCGCCTTCCTCCCGAGAGCCATGGCCATGGCGTCATGCAGCTCCGACCGCCGGGCCGGCTTGGTCAGGTATCCGGATACGCCCAAGTCCTGGCGCCTCGCCGCGTCGCCCCGCTGTCCGGCCGAGGTCAGCATCAGGATGGCGATTTCCGCCAGCTTCGGATCCTGCCGGACTTGCCGGGCCAGCGTGAAACCATCCATCTCCGGCATGTGGGCGTCGGTAATGAGCAGGCGGAACGGGCGTCCCGACTCGCTGGCCTGCCGCAGGGCATCCAGAGCGGCTCGCCCACTCTCGGCGACGGCCACGTCCGTTCCCCAACTCGCCAGCGTCTCTTTCAGAATCCGGCGATTGGTGGCGTTGTCGTCGACCACCAGCACCGCTACTCCGGCCAGGGACACCGGCTCGATCGGACGGGACGCCGGGATCTCTCGGGGCGTCAAGAACCGCGCGGTGAAGTGGAAGCGGCTGCCGCACCCGGCCTCGCTTTCTACCCAGATGCGTCCCCCCATCATGGCGACGAGGCGGGACGAAATCGTCAGGCCCAGTCCGGTGCCCCCGTACTTGCGCGAGGTTGAACCGTCGGCCTGTGAGAATGCCTCGAAAATCACCTGTTGCTTCTCCGGGGCCAGGCCGATGCCGGTGTCATAGACCGTGAATTGCACCTCGGCGTCCCCGGCGTCGCCGTGAAGGACGTGAACCCGCACCCCCACCTCGCCCTCCTCGGTGAACTTCAGCGCGTTGCCTACCAGATTGTTAATAACCTGCCGCAGGCGCGCGGGATCGCCGCGCAGGATCTCAGGAACCTCGGCCTCCACCTCGCAGGCCAGCTCCAGGCCCTTTTGGCCGGCCTGCAGCCCGAAGGTGGTCATGATTCCATCCAAGGTGTCGCGCAGGTGGAAATCCACCTCCTCCAGTTCGAGTTTGCCGGCCTCGATCTTCGAGAAGTCCAGGATGTCGTTGATCACGGTCAATAAGGAGTCCGCCGAGATTTTCACCATGGCGAGGGATTCCCGCTGCTCCGCGTTCAGATCGGTATCCAGCACCAGCTCCGTCATCCCCAGGATGCCGTTCATGGGAGTACGGATCTCATGACTCATATTGGCTACGAATTCGCTCTTGAAGCGGCTGGCGGCTTCGGCCGCCTCTTTGGCTTGTTGCAGCGACTCCAGGGTGGTCCCAATGATCTCAGTCTGGCTTTGCACCCGCCGGCGAAGGCTGGCCACCCAGCCGAGGATCGCCAGAATGGCCGCGACCAGCACGCCCAACCCGGAGAGAGCGCGATTCAGCGTCAACCAGGGGGGCCTTCTGACCACGGCAAAATCCCGCGGGGAGCGCAGTTGAATACGGAACGAAACGGGTGCGCCCAGGGCATCCGTTTCCACCAGGCAGATGCCGGTCAAACGGACCCAGGCCCCCTCCGGCGGCGAGGCCAACCGATGTTCCGGCGATCCCTTCCAGAAGGCTCCGAAGACGGTGTTGCCCTGGCTGATAAGGAAAGCCTGCTCGGTGGGGAGTGACGACGAAGCGGTCATCCTTCCTTCCATGGTTACCAGGGCCGAGTCGTACTCGCCTTGCAGCGCTCCCGGCGCGGTGAGGACGAGAGGACGCGGCGGCGGACTCTTGCCGATGCGACGGCAGATCGCTTCCTCGAGAGCCGGCCGGGAGTCCACTACACCCCGGAATCCGACCACCTCGACCCTATCTCCCGGCTGCAAAGGAGTCTCCTGTGCGGTCACGACGTAGAGGCTTCCGGATTCATCGGCTACGTAGATAACCTGCCCCTGCATTTGCGCCGTCACCGTACCCACGATCCGGACGCGGCGATTCGAGCCCCAGCGAAAAACGAATCGATTCAGAAGAGCGATCGGCTCCGCGGGAGCGGCAAACGGGTCGGCGAGCGCCGGCTCGAGAACCTTGATCTGTCGAAGATTCGGGACGCAAATGTTCACCCCGATCAATTGTTGCCGCCGGTTGAAGCGAGCGCCGCAGACCCCGCGAGCGCGGATCCTGGCATCTACCAATCCCGCGGGCACAACTTCCTGATCGGGGACCACGACGATGAGGCGGCCACCGGTCACCGCCACGTTGAGCCGCAGCAGGCGCCGGGCCGCTTCCACCCACGCCGATCGCACCACTCCCTCGACCTCCTGCCACCTGCCATCCTCGGCGGTCGACTCCAACTGCTCAAAGGACGCCCGGCGCGGCGCCGGCAGGGGAGCCGTGCCCAGAACGTTCCAGCGCGGCTCATCGATGCTGGGGGCGAAGCCGGGCATGGTAACGCCTTGCAGGTCAATCCATTGGCCGGCCTCGAGTCGGGCGCCATCACGTGGATGCCGGGCCCAGATACCACCCGTCCCGTCCTGGAGGAACATGCTTTCCGAAGAAGGGTCAAAGTAGGTGACGACCCCTCGCAAACGGACGGGATACTTCAGCCCGGCCCGATCCATACTCAGTTGGCGGACTTGTTTTACCTGGGTAAGGGTCGGCAAGCCGGCGGGCCCCTGCGCTGCTGCCGCTCCGGCACACAGCAACGCCCACAGCAGATCTCTCCCGGCAGAATCCACTGTAGTGTTATCGGCAGAAGGGGGTATTCCCTGCAATTAGCCTGCATTTCTCACCAGAATGCCGGGTGTGGCAAGCCATCGGTGGCGCAGGCTCTCCAGTCTGCCGTGTCGGCGCTCCTGCCGGCACGGTGTTTCGACGCGCGCCGGAATCCGAGGGCCGAGACGAGTCTCGGCCCGGCAGCCTGAGAGGCTGCGCCACGCCGCTTCCCGGCAGGGCTGTGAGAAATGCACGCTAGCGCTAGCGTTTCCAGGCCCTGGC
>JBGOUV010000594.1:0-2701 GCA_041477815.1 Terriglobia bacterium
AGGCCCTCATCTACCATTTCAAGATCGTCACCGAAGGCTTCCGCGTCCCGACCGGCGAGGTGGTCCAGAAGATCGAGTCGCCGCGGGGCGAGATGGCCTACTACATCGTCAGCGACGGCGGTACGCATCCTTACCGCTGCTTCATCCGGGGTCCCAGCTTCGGCAATCTGCAGGGCGTTCCCAAGCTGGTGGAAGGAGCCTTACTGGCCGATGTAATCTCCTCGCTGGGCAGTATCGATTTTGTCTTGGGAGACGTGGACCGGTGACATTTTCCCCCGCACTGGAGGCCCGCTTCACCGAGTTGTTGCGGCGCTACCCGCCGGGGTATCAACGCGGGGCTCTGATCCCCATGCTGCTCTATGCCCAGGATGAAGTAGGACATATCTCGTCCGACCTGATCGCCGAAGTGGCCGGTCGCGTGAACCTGACGCCGTTGCAGGTGGAGGAGGTGGTCAGCTACTACACGATGCTGCGACGCCGCCCCGCGGGCCGGCATCATATTCAGATCTGCACCAACATCTCCTGCATGCTGCGCGGCGCGGAGCTCCTGTGGGACCACGCCCGGCGTCGCTTGAGCCTCGGCGACAAAGAAACGACCGCGGATGGGCGGTTTTCTCTGGAGGAGGTGGAGTGTATGGGCGCTTGTTCATGGGCGCCGGCCATCCAGGTAAACTACGATTTCCACCACCAGATGACCCCGGAGAAGCTGGACGCGCTGCTGGAGAAGCTGCAAGCAGACCATGTATAACGATCCCCATCCGGCGGAAGTGCAGGTGCTAACGCGGCGGTTTCGCCTGCCGAACTCGCAGTCGATTGATACCTATCTAGCCAACGAAGGCTACCAGGGCCTCCAGAAGGCCCTGGCCATGACGCCGGAGCAGGTGATCGAAGAGGTGAAGGCGTCGGGCCTGCGCGGCCGCGGCGGCGCCGGCTTCCCCGCCGGCCTCAAGTGGAGCTTCGTCCCCCGCCAGTCGCCTAAGCCCAAGTACATCGTCGTGAATGCCGACGAGGGCGAGCCGGGCACCTGCAAGGACCGCGTCCTGATCGAGTACGATCCCCATCAGGTCATCGAAGGGGTCCTCATCGCCGCGCGCGCCGTGGACGCCCACAAGGGCTGGATTTACATCCGGGGCGAGTACCGCTACCTCATCGACATTATGGACCGGGCCATCGCCGCTGCCTACCAGCGCGGGTATCTCGGTCCCAACATCCTCGGCTCCGGTTTCGACTTCGACCTCTATACCCACACCGGAGCCGGGTCTTACGAGTGTGGAGAAGAGTCGGCGCTGCTGGAGTCGCTGGAGGGCAAGCGTGGCATCCCGCGCATCCGGCCCCCCTTTCCGGCCGTGGTGGGCGCGTTCGGTTCGCCAACGGTGCTGAACAACGTCGAAACCTTTTGCGCGGCTCCGACCATACTGCTGCGAGGCAGTCACTACTTCGCCGACCTGGGCAGCAAGAAGAACGGCGGCACGCGCCTGTTCTGCCTCTCCGGCCACGTCAACCGGCCGGGCGTCTATGAGCTGCCGATGGGGTTCCCGCTGCGCCGCATGATCGAAGAAGTAGGCGGCGGCGTCCCCGGCGGCAAGAAAGTGAAGGCGGTGATCCCCGGCGGGTCCTCCTGTCCGATTCTGAAGGGCGACGAGATCGATCTCCCGATGGATTTCGATTCTCTGGCCGCGGCCGGCTCCATGCTCGGCTCGGGCGGCGTGGTCATCATCGATGAGGACACGTGCATGGTCAAGCTGGCTATGCGTATCATGAAGTTCTACCAGCACGAGAGCTGCGGCTGGTGCATCCCCTGCCGCGAGGGGACCATGTGGCTGAAGAAGGTTCTGGTGCGCTTCCACGACGGCCACGGCGCCAAGTCCGACATCGACCTGATCGGGGAGCTGGCGCAGACGATGCTGGGCCGGACGTTCTGCCCGCTGGGTGACGCGGCGGCGCTGCCGACCATCTCCATTGTGAAGAAATTCCGGCACGAGTTTGAGGAACACTTGAACGGGGCGCGGTGCCCCTATGAGGAACATGCCCGACCTCGTTAAACTCACCATCAACGGCAAGACCGTGGAAGCGCCCGCCGGCACGCTGGTGATCAACGCCGCGCGGTCGGCCGGGATCGAGGTCCCGGCTTTCTGCTACTACGAGGGGCTGAGTCTCCAGGCGGCCTGCCGGATGTGCCTGGTCGAGGTCGAGAAGGCTCCCAAGCTGCTGACCGCCTGCACGCTGCCGGTGGCGCCCGACATGGTGGTCCGGACCGAGACGCCCAAAGTCGCCGAAGCGCGGAAGGGCATGCTGGAGTTTCTGCTGACCAACCACCCGCTGGATTGTCCGGTGTGCGACAAGGGCGGCGAGTGCGAATTGCAAGACATGGTTTTCCGCTACGGGGCGGGCGAGAGCCGGTTCGTGGAAGAGAAGATTCATGAGCCGGAGAAGCAGTGGTCGCCTGTGGTGTACTACGACATGCCGCGCTGCATCCTGTGCTTCCGGTGCGTGCGGATCTGCAACGAGGGCATGGGGGTGGCAGCGCTGGGGATCGTCAGCCGGGGCGCGCACTCCGAGATCGCGCCCAACCACGGCGACCACCTGGAGTGCGACGAGTGCGGCATGTGCATCGACATCTGTCCGGTGGGGGCGCTGACCAGCGGCGCTTACCGCTACAAGACCCGGCCGTGGGAGATGGAATACGCCGGCACGATCTGCA
>JBGOUV010000501.1:0-4155 GCA_041477815.1 Terriglobia bacterium
CAACGCTGCAACGAGCCATCGCCGGCGGGAGGTCGGAGGCGAGGCGACGGCGGTGCCGGGCTGGATGGCCTCCAGCGCCGCCCGCACCTCCTCGGCCCGCTGGTAGCGCTCCCCGGGCTCCTTGGCCAAGCACCGCCGGATGATCCCTCGCAGCGACGCCGGTACGCCGGCGGGAAGCGGCGCCGGTGCCCCTTGCAGGATGGCGGCGCTTACCTCGAATCCAGTGCGTCCCGTAAACGGCATCCGGGCCGCCGCCATCTCGTACAGCAAGACTCCTAAAGCCCATAGGTCGGTGCGGGCGTCGGCCGGGTCGCCGCGCAGGGTTTCCGGCGCCATGTAGTGGAGGGTTCCGACCACCGCGCCCGCCTGGGTCAGCGAGCCCTCCGAGCGCGTCTCGGTTTCAACCCCCGCATGCTGGAGCCGTTTGGCCAAGCCGAAGTCCAGCACCTTGATGCGCCCCTCCGGGGTGAGCATGACGTTGGAGCTCTTCAGGTCGCGATGGCCGATGCCGCGGCTGTGGGCGTGGGCCAGGGCATCGGCGATTTGCGCGCCGTACCGCGCCACCGTCTCCACGGGCAGGCCCCCCGCTCCGATCACCGCGCCCAGGGGCCGTCCCTCTACCAGTTCCATAGCGATGAAGCTGACCCCGTCCGCCTCCCCGACCTCGTGGATGGTGCAGATGTGCGGGTGATTCAACTGCGACAGGGCCAGGGCCTCTTTGCGGAAGCGGGCGCGGGCGGCCTCGTCGGACAGGGCGCCGGCCGGGAGCACTTTCAGGGCGATATCGCGCTCCAGGGTTTCGTCGCGCGCCCGGTAGACCACCCCCATCCCTCCGGCTCCAAGCTGGGCGACGATACGATAGCGGGCCAGGACGCGGCCGATCATGCGGCCATCTTAGCATCGGCTGGTCATCGGGGGTCCTGTTAGAATAGGACGCATCATGACCTCCCGCCGCAACTTCCTCGGACGCGTCTCTGCCGGCGTAGCCGGCACCATCGCCACCATGCCCGGCTCCGTGCTGGGCGCGGGCGAGCGGGTCCGTCTCGGCATCATCGGCGCCGGCTCGCGCGGCCAGCAGATCCTGCGCGAGGCCCTCGCCTGCCCCGCCACCGAGCTGGTCGCGGTCGCCGACGCCTACCGCCGCCGCCACGACGAGTGCGCCGTCATCGCCCCCCAGGCCAAGATGTACTTCGACTACCGGGAGATGCTCCCGGACAAGTCCATCGATGCCGTCCTCATCGCCACCCCCCAGCATCTGCACTGCGAGCACTTTGTGGCCTCGCTCGACGCCGGCAAGCACGTCTACCAGGAAAAGACCATGGCCTTCTCGGTCGACCAGGCCAAGCGGATGCGCCAGGCGTATCAGCGCGCCGGCAAGGTCGTCCAGATCGGCCACCAAAGCTGTTCCGCAGGCTACGTCCAGGACGCCCTGGACATCCTGGCCACGGGCAAGGTGGGCCGCATCACCGAGATCCACGCCCACATGTACCGCAATACGCCGCACGGCAAGCCGCAGTGGTCGCGTCCGGTCTACCCCGACGTCACGCTCGACAACGTCCGCTGGAGCGCTTTCCTCGGCGACGCCCCCCAGCGCGAGTTCGACCCCCACCGCTTCATCAACTGGCGCTACTTCTTCGATTACTCGGGCGGTAACGTGTACGAGAACATGACGCATCAAGTGGCTTTCTGGTACAAGGTGCTCAACCTCAGGATCCCGAGGTCGGTCACCATGCGCGGCGGCGTCTACCATTGGAAGGACGGCCGCGAGGTTCCCGACACCATGAACGTGGTGATGGAGCAGCCTGAGGAGATGCTCTTCAACTGGACCAGCAGCTTCGGCAACGCCCACCACGGGTCCTCGGAGGAGGTTCTGGGCACGGACGGCACCATTACCAAGCACCGGCAGGTCCGTTACTTCCCCGAGAAAGTCAACCAGCCGCATGGCGCCGAGATGGTCCCCTCCAACAAGGGCGAGAGCCATATGCAGAACTTCTTCGACGCCATCCGCCTGGGGAAGGCGCCTAACTGTCCGTTTGAAGTTGGATTTCGGACCTCCGTCGCCTGCCGGATGGCCGTGGACAGTTATCTGCTGGGGCGTACCCTTTATTGGGACGAAAAACGCGAAGCCATCGTATGAAGCGCCTCCTTCTTCTCTTTCCACTCCTCCTCCCCGCCGACCTGGTAGAGCAAGGACCTAAGGACTCCGCGCCCTCGGGCCTTCTGGCCGGCGTGGCCCGCAGCGATATCACCCCTCCCATCGGCATCATTCATCTGAATTGGGGCTCCCAGACCCATGTCGAGGCCGTGGGGGCCGACCCGGTGGGCATGTACGCCACCGCTCTGATTCTCTCCGACGGCAAACAGCGCTTCGCCCTGGTGGATATCGATATCCTCTCGGTGCAGGGACTGGAGGAGGTCCCGCGCCGCGCTGCCTCGCTCACCGGGATTCCCGAGGACCACATCCGCCTGGGAGCCACCCACACCCACTCCGGCGCGCAGTTCTCTCCCAACCGCGGGCCGGTCGGCGCCGACCTCAGCCGCCACCGGGCCGTCTTCGACAATTACCGCGCGACGCTGGCCGACAAGGTGATCGGCGCCATCGTGGAGGCGAATCACAAGCTGCAACCGGTGCATCTCTACGCCGGCCGCGGCATAGGGACTATCAATATCAATAGGCGCGTCCGGGCCGAAGCCGGCCGTCCCGCCGCCGTGGGACGCAATCCCGACGGCTTCGTCGATCGCGAGCTGAACGTGGTCCGCATCGACGACGCCCAGGGCAAGCCGTTCGCAGTCCTGGTGAACTTCCAGTGTCACGGGACGGTGCTGGCCTATGAGAACAAGTACCTGTCTCCCGACTGGATCGGTCCTATGCGCCAGGTGGTGGAGCGCAACCTGCCCGGAGCCAAGTGCCTCTATTTCCAGGGCGCGGCCGGCAACCAGGGTCCCATCGAAGGTTTCACCGGCGACCTCGGCGTCCCCCACCGCCTGGGCTCCATCCTGGGTCATCAGGCCGCCGCTGTGGCCCTGCAGATCGAGACCGTTCGCCGCGAGCCCAAGTTTGAAGGCTTCGTCGAGTCCACCGCCTTTCAGGCCAGGCAGCATTGGCGCGTCCAGGGACCGCGCGAGGCGACGCTGCGGTTCGCCCGCCGGACCATCGAAGTCCCCCGCCGCCGCTACACCCCCGACGACATCGCCGAGATGGAGCGCCGCGTCGCCGACGCCAAGAGCCAACTCGACGATTCTCACACCTCCCAGGCCCGCCTGCGCCGCCTGCAGGACCTGCTGGAGCAGTGGAAGCGTCCCTTCGACCCGACCCCGCTTCCGGTGGACGTCCAGATCCTCCGCATCGGCGAGGTGGCCATCGTCGCCATGCCCGGCGAGCCCTTCGCCGAAATCGGAGCCGCCATCCGGAAAGCCTCTCCGTTCGCCTTCACCCTGTTCTGCGGTTACTCGAACGGCCGCACCGGCGACTACCTACCCGTGGAGTCGGAGTACAAGTACGGCGGCTACGAGGTGGAGCGGACGCCCTACGGCTTGGGCGCTGCGGACAAGGTTATCAGCGAGACGACTTCCCTGTTCGCCCGGGTCCGGTGAGCCTACTTCAACGAGATCGCCCGCGGCCGGGAAGAGCGTTTCCTGGCCGACAGCAACCTGGACTGGGGTCAGGACCTGGCCCGGCTCGGACGCTAATTGCGTCGCACCGGCACGGTCGATCCGGGCAAATTCAACAGGTCACCGGTGAGCCTGGCTGGATTGCCGTCAGCGCCAATCACGTGACTCCCAATCCGAGGTCATCCAGCGGCTCCGGCAGAGCCCGCCTTACGCCCGCCTTGGCAAATCCTTTGGCTGTACCCGGTTTCCTGGGTAGTGCGCTAAACGTTCCCGTCCTCAACGCACAATCAGCGCACCACCGTTTCCTGACTGGACTTGTGCCCTGGGGATCCGCCGGGTTATACTGGTAGAGGTTCCGGCTGATCTGTGGTGGTGGTGGTAATCTCCCCTGTCCATCCAGTGAGGTGATGCGGACGGAGTGGTGCGCCGGTGGAGATTGCGCCGGGCGCCGGCGTCGCGGTATACTAAACGTTTTGCCCGTGCTGGCGTAGCTCAGTTGGTAGAGCATCTGATTTGTAATCAGAGGGTCGGGGGTTCAAATCC
>JBGOUV010000304.1:0-8455 GCA_041477815.1 Terriglobia bacterium
CGGCTGCCCGAATCAATCGGCCTACATCATCGTCGATCAGCGGACCGGCGAGCGGACCGTCTTCTGGCGGCGCGACAACTCCTTGCGCATCGACCCCGCCCAGATCGAGGCCGGGCAGATCACCTGCGCCCGCCTGCTCCACATCGACGGCCACGACACCGCCGCCGTCGAGCACGCCGCCCGCATCGCCCGCCAGGAGGGCATGCCCGTCACCGTCGACGTCGACACCATCTACCACGGCTTCGACCGCGTCCTGAAATACGTCGACTACCTCATCGCCTCCTCCGAGTTTCCCGTCCAGTGGACCAACGAGCGCGACCCCTTCCGCGCCCTGGAGTTGATCCAGCAGGAGTACGGCATGAAGGTGGCGGCCATGACCCTGGGGGCCTACGGCGCCCTGGCCTATGCGGACGGCCGCTTCTGCTACTCCGCCGCGTTCGTGGTCAACTGCGTGGACACCACCGGCGCCGGCGACATCTTCCACGGCGCGTTCTGCTACGCCGTTCTGGAGGGATTCCCGCTGGCCGAGGCGCTGGAGTTTTCCAACGCCATGGCCGCCCTGAACTGCACCGTGCTCGGCGCCCGCGGCGGCATCGCTGCGGTCGCCGACGCCCGCCGCCTTATCGCCAAGGCGGAGCGCCGCTCCAACAAAGACTTCGAAATCCGGGCCACTGTCTCCGTCCGATGAGGCCCCGCGTGACCCTCTACACCCGCGCCGGCTGCCACCTCTGCGACGCCGCCAAGGAGAACCTCCTGGCCGCCCGCCGCCAGGCGGATTTCACGCTCGACGAAGTGGATATCGACACCGACCCCGATCTCCGCACCCTCTACAACGAAGAGGTACCCGTGATCGCCATCAACGGCAAAAAGGCCTTCAAGTATCAGTTAGATCCGCAGGCCTTTCTAAAGACCCTGCGAGGCCGCACATGACCGTGGACCTGCTGGCCCTCGCCGCTCACCGCGACGACGTGGAGCAGACCTGCGGCGGCGCCCTTATCCGCATGGCCGAGCGCGGCTATCGCACCGGCGTCCTGGATCTCACGGCCGGCGAAATGGGCTCCCGGGGCGACGCGGAAACCCGCGCCCGGGAGGCCGCCGACGCTGCCCGCGAAATGCTTCTCTCCTGCCGCGACAACCTCGGCCTCCCCGACGCCCGCCTGCAGGTCACCCTCGAAGCCAAGCTGGCCATCGCCCAAAAAATCCGCGAGCTGCGTCCCCGCGCCGTGATTCTCCCCTACTGGGAAGCGCGCCACCCCGACCACGCCCGCGCCGCCGAACTGGGCTACGAAGCCTGCTTCCTGGCCGGACTCAAAAAACTCGACCTCCCCGGCGAGCCCCACCGTCCCCGCCAGATCGTCTACGCCTCGCTCTACGCCAATGTCCGCCCCAGCTTCGTGGTCGATATCTCCCAGCAACTGGAACGCCGCCTCCGCGCTTTGTTCTGCTACCACTCCCAGTACGACGACCAGCCCACCGCCTCCGGCCTCTTCCCGCCGCGCGAAGAAATAGCCGAACGCCTCCGCGCCCTGGCCCGCTACTACGGCATGCTGATCGGGGCGCCCTACGGCGAACCGTATGTGGTGAAGGAAATGATGGCCGTGGACGACCTGGTGAAACTACCAGTCAGGAGTATCTAGAAGGCGCGGATCGCGGTTCGGTGCGGCCTGAAGCTACCCGTTTGCCTTTACCCAGCGGTCGACTCTTTCCTGGTAGATCTTGATTTTTCCCTGCCGCTTCAGCCGCTCCCGCAACTCGTCCTTGAAGACCTCGAAGGCCTCGTTCTGACGGGTCCCCAGCATCCCCTCGCGAATGGTTCTCTTTTCTTCCGGCACCGCCGTGGCCTGCGCCAAGGACCGCTCCAGTATCCGGTAAACGATCTGATCGGCTCCTTGACTGACGGGCCCTACGACGCCGTGCAGAGGAGCGGTGAACGCCTCGCCCAGCGCGATGCCGGCGCCCACGCCCGGCACCGAGCCATCCCGCGCGAAGAAGTCGCTGGTCTTCACTTCCAGTTTGTAGTCCTTGGCCACCTTCCGCAAATCGCCGGCGGTCCGGGCCTTCTCGGCGATCTCCTTGGCCCGCCCCTCGGCCAACTGGCGCGTCTTGGCCTGGGTGGTATCGTTCTTCACTTTGTCCCATACTTCTTTCAGTTCGGCTGGCCGCGATGGCGCGATGTCGGTGACCACCGCAATCACCGACCGGGCCGGCGAAACGATCGGTCCCACCACCACCCCTTTGGCAGCCGTGAACAGGGCGTCCATCAAGGCCGGGTCCGCCCCCGCTTCGGGCAGCGGCGCGCCGCGTTCCACCAGGGTCACGTTGAAGACCGGCAGCCCCACCTCGGGGCCCACTTTCTCCAGCGCCAATCCATACTTGGCCGCCGCCGCCCGCGCCCGGTCCGCCCACCGCGTCCGTTCCTGCTCGCCGCGGTCCTTGAACAGCTCCTGCCGGATCGTCTCGGCCACCTCCGCGAACGGCTTCAACCGCGACTCCTCCCGCTCCAGCATCTTGAGGATGTGGAAGCCGTATTGCGTCTTCACCAGGTCGCTGATCTCACCCGGCTTCATGGAGAACGCCTTCTGTTCGAACTCCGGCACCGTCTGGCCCCGCGTGACCCACCCGATCTCGCCGCCCTTCTGGGCGCTTACCGAATCCTCCGAGTGCGCCTTGGCCAGCTCGGCGAAGTCCTTCCCCGCTCGCACCTGCTTCAACAGATCCTGGCCCTTCGCCTCCACCTGCTTGATTTCCTCGTCTTTCTTATCGGTGGTCTTCAGCAGGATGTGGGTTACCCGCGCCCGGTCCTGCACCCGAAACCGGTCCCGGTTTTCGTTGTAGTACCGCTCCAGGTCCTGCGGCGTCAACTGGATCTTCTCCCGCAGCTTGGCGTCGTCAATCACCAGGTACTTCAGCGAACGCCGCTCCGGCAGCACGTAGGAGGTCTTGTTATTCTGGAAGAGCTCCTCGATCTCGGCCTGGCTCACCGCTACCTGCCCCTGGAACTGGCTGGAGCTCACCGCCACGAACTCGACCTTGGCCTTCTCGTTGCGCCGCCGCCACTCGCGCTGGAGGTCCTTTTCGCCGATCATCACGCCGTCGGTCACGAACCTCCGCAGCTTGGTGATCGCCAGGTCCTTCCGGATGGACGCCTCAAACTCGGGGATACTCTTTTGGAACCGCTCCTGCACAAAGGCGGCGTACTGATCCTTCCCCAGGAAGCCCCCGCCCTGAAACAAGAACGGCAGCGAGGTGCGGAGCAGGTCGGCCAGCTCCTGCTCGGTGACGCCCAGTCCCAGCCGCTCCGCCTACTGCAGCATGGCTCTTTCGATGATCAAGTCGTTCACGATCTTGGGGGCCACGAAGCCGTACGCCCCGGCCGGCACGCGCTGCTGCTGGACATACTCCCGGAACTCGGCCTGGGTGTCCCGCATTGTCACCGACTCCTTGCCCACCTCGGCCAGCACGGTGTCGTCGGCGCTGCTACGGGTGCTGCCTCCTATCCCGGGGATCAGGGTTACCACCATGGTGATGACCACGGGGGCTACGACAACGGCGAGCACAATGCGCATAGCCCGCTTCCGGCTGCGAAACAAATGAAACATGGAGGATTCCTTCGTCGGGAGTCGAAACTCCTATTATACCCCGGCCCGGCCCCGATCGATCCACCAGACGCAAACAGGAAATATCCAGGCCGCCAGCCCGGTCAGGGCCGGCGCCCCACCTGCTTTGTCGCGTTCCCGAGCAGCCCGCCGCGCTTGCCGCACGGTCGCGACAACCCCCGCAGCCACCGCCAGCAAGATCAGCGCCGCTGCGACCGCGCCGGCTTTATGCCTGCCCACGAACTTCGCGACGCGGCAACCGGGGGTATCGGGGCGCGCGATTACCGGCAACCCGTCGTAATGCCAGCGGAGGTCCTCCGAGAGTTGCTCGACCAGGTTCTGCCGGGCATAATGCACGCCGGCGCACACGCTTTGGACAAGCTTGAGCCGCGCGGCGGTGTTAAGCCCCGCGGGCTTGTAGTACTGGTCAATAGGTTCTCCCTGGATGTACTCCATTACAAAGTACGGCAAACCTTCTGCGTTGGCGCCGCCATCGGGCCGCCGGGCGATGTTGGGGTGGTCGAGGGTGGCCAGTAGCTGCCGCTCACTGCGGAAGCGCTGGACGACGAAGTCCGTATCCCAGCCTCGCCTGACCAGCTTGATGGCCCACCTCTTTCTGGAACGCTTCGTCCGCGCGGGCGGCCAGGTACACACCCATTCCGCCGCGCGGGCGGCCAGTCGGCTTCCGTGGGACCCGTCCGGGTCCGCCTCCGAGGGGTCACCCAACCACCCTCTGGCTCCGCCCAACACCGCAGAATGGCACCGTTTCTCGCCGTGCCCTCCAAGACCAGGGGAACGAGCAAAGTGGCTTCTTGGGGGAAGGGAGGCTCGTACTCCAGTTTTCACAGTGTAACTGGTTGGTATCACGTCAGTTATAATTCTGTGAAAAGTTGTAGACTTGTGGTATAGTGCGTTTTTCCGGGGTAAGCGACAGGGCGGGCCCCAGTGGCTACAAGTCCTCCTTCGGGAGGAGTAAGTGGCCTTTGTTTTCAATCGTTTACAGCGAAAACTGGCTTTGATTTCCACAGGGTTTTCCAAGCTGTGGATGGCGTCGTCGAGGTACGTAGTGTCAGAATGAACGCCTGGGAGCAAATTCTTCGCCAACTACAGCACCGGGTGAGCCCGGAGAGCTATCGTAACTGGCTGGAGCCTACTCGGTTTAGCCATATTGAGGGGAAGGCTCTCTTCGTTACCGTTCCAAACCAAGCGGCGGGGCGATGGCTGGAGAACGAGTATATTAGCCAGATCCTGGAAACAGCCCGGCATCTAGCCATGGATTTTCAGTCGGTGGTTTTCGTGGCTGAGGATGTAAAGGCGCTTCCTGGGGTGGCGGTCGGGGCGACGCCGGTTCAAGCCCAGTTCAACTTCGATGCCGCTCTGGCGATCTTCAACCCCAAGTATACGTTTGAGAGCTTCGTGGTGGGAAGCTGCAATCAATTCGCCCATGCCGCCTCGCGAGCCGTGGCCACCAACCCCTCCCGGATGTATAACCCCCTCTACCTGTACGGGGGGGTGGGAATGGGCAAAACCCACCTGATGCAGGCCATCGGCCGTGAACTCAAGGCTAACTACCGTGATATCAAGGTGATCTACATCTCCAGTGAGCAGTTCATGAATCAAATGATCAACTCGCTGCGCTATGACCGCATGAGTTCGTTCCAGGAGCGGTATCGGTCGGTGGATGCGCTGTTGGTGGATGATATCCAGGTACTGGGCACCAAGGAAAGAACCCAGGAGGAGTTCTTTCACACCTTCAATGCCCTGTATGAGATGGGGAAGCAGATTGTGATCTCCAGCGACTGTCCGCCCAAGGAGATCCCGGGACTAGTAGACCGGTTACGGTCGCGGTTTGAGTGGGGCCTGATCGCAGACATCCAGGCGCCGGACCTGGAGACCAAGATGGCCATTTTGGATCGCAAGGCGGATGAGGAAGGCGTTCATCTGCCGGAGGATGTCCGGGCCTTCATGGCGACCAAGATGAAATCGAATGTGCGTGAGTTGGAGGGCGCCCTGATCCGGTTGACCGCTCTCTCCTCGCTTACGGGGTCCCCAATCAGCTTGGCCATGGCTCAGCAAGCTCTGAAATCAATTATCTCTCAAACAGAGAAAAAGATCACCATTGACATGATCCAACGGGTTGTCAGTGAGGAGTTTAACCTGAAGCCGAGCCAGCTAAAGGAGAAGACAAACGCCAAGGTGATCGCGTATCCGAGGCAAGTTGCCATGTACCTGGCTAAAGAGTTGACCGCTGCCTCCTTGCCAGAGATTGGGAGAGCCTTCAGCGGGAAACACCATACGACTGTGCTTCACTCCGTCAAGAAGATTGAGGAATTACGCCGGTCGAATAGTGATTTAAACAGGTTGATCCACAAGATAACTGATTCATTCAATTAGGGTTAGCTGAGTTTTTTACAGAGGCTTAAGGAAAGCCTGAGAAGGTTGTGGATGTCCAAGAGTCGCTGGAAGACTTGCACCGGGTTGCCCGAGCCATCCACAGGGTTTTAGTTGCCGTAACTGATTGAATCGCAGTAGGATAGCCTGTTTTCCACAACTTCACAGGCACTACTTCGACTAAGATCTCTTTCTAGTATAATGAGAAGTATAGAAGCTAATCGTGAGGCCCCATGGAATTCACCGTTAACAAAACCGAGTTGGTGAAAGAGCTTAACCTGAGCCAGGGTGTGGTTGAGAAGAAGACCACGATTCCGGTCCTGTCCAACGTGTTGATAGAAGCACGGGATGGGGAGATTGTCCTGACGACGACGGACCTGGAACTTGGGGTGCGCTGCGGGTGTGCGGCGACGATCAAGAAACCGGGGGCTAGTACGCTCCCCTCGCGGAAGCTGTTGGATTATGTCCGCCTGCTGCCGGATGCGGATCTCAACGTCAAGATTGGGGAAACGCATGCGGCTAGCATCACTTGCGGCCGCTCGCGGACACGTATATCGGGCATGTCGCGAGAGAACTTTCCGGAGCTGCCCAAGATGCCGGCGCCGCTGGCGCAGATCCCGGCAGCGCTTCTGGCGAGTCTTATCGGGAAGACGGCATTTGCCATCTCTAATGAGGGGTCGCGTTATACCTTGAACGGTGCGCTTCTCCTGCTCAAACCGGACTCCATTACCATGGTTTCCACCGACGGTCACCGGTTAGCATACGTAGAGGCGGTGCACGCCTTTGAGGGAATTAGCGGGCAGTTGCGGGCACTAGTACCGAAGAAGGCCATGGTAGAGATCCATCGCCTGGCTACCGAGGGTGGCGACAGCATGGCGGTGGCCCTCTCCAGCGATGAGAATCATTTATTTTTCCAGTTCGGCAAACGGTTGCTCATAACCCGCAAGCTAACGGGTCAGTTCCCGGATTACGAGCGGGTGCTGCCGCGCGATAACGATCGGACCGTGGTGGCTAACCGGCTGGAGCTGGAGGCGGCGATTCAGCGCGTGTCGCAGTTTGCCGACGAGCGCTCCCACGCCATTCGGGTGGCGGTGAGCCCCGGCGAGCTAAAGCTGGCTTCTTCCGGGTCGGACGCCGGTGAGAGCGAGGAGTCGCTGCCGGTGGAGGGCAATGTCGGCGAGATGCAGATCGGCTTCAATGCCCAGTACCTGCTGGACTTCGTACGGGCCGTCAGCAGCGACACAGTCCAATTAGACCTGAAAGACGAGCAGAGCGCCGGCCAATTGCGTCCGACCGGAGAAGCCGATCATCAGTACCGATATGTAATCATGCCCATGAGGATTTGATGCCGGAAAAAGAGACCAACGAAGCTGCATACGACGCTGCGAGTATTAAGGTGCTGGAGGGCCTGGAGGCCGTCCGGCTCCGCCCGGCTATGTATATCGGCTCTACAGGAGAGATGGGGTTGCATCATCTGGTCTACGAGGTGGTGGACAACTCGGTGGACGAGGCCCTGGCCGGGCACTGCACGCAGGTCGACGTCACCATCCATATCGATAACTCGGTCACGGTGATCGACAACGGGCGCGGTATTCCGGTGGACCTGCACAAAGAAGAAGGCATCTCCGCGGCGGAAGTGGTGATGACCAAGCTGCATGCCGGCGGCAAGTTCGACTCCAGCAGCTACAAGGTTTCGGGCGGGCTGCACGGCGTAGGCGTAAGCTGCGTAAATGCCCTGTCGGAGGCGCTGGAACTGGAGATCTGGCGGGGCGGCTACACTTGGGAGCAGGAGTACCACCAGGGAGCCCCGGCGTACCCGTTGCGGCGGGCCGGCAAATGCGGCAACAAGACCGGCACCAAGGTAACCTTCCGGCCCGATACTACGATCTTCACCGTAACTACCTTCAACTATGACACCCTGGCCCAGCGGCTGCGGGAGTTGGCGTTTCTGAACAAGGGCCTGAAGATCAACCTCACCGACGAGCGCAGCGAGAGGCCCCAGCAGGTGTTCCAGTTCAACGGCGGCATCGCCGAGTTCATCAAGCACCTCAACCGCGGCAAGTCGGTGCTGCACGAAAAGCCCATCTACTTCGAGGGAGAGAAGGAACTGCCTACCGGCGGGGTCCTGGTGATGGAGGTGGCGCTGCAGTACAACGACGGCTACACCGAGAACGTCTTCAGCTTCGCTAACAACATCAACACGGTGGATGGGGGTACGCATCTCAGCGGCTTCCGCAGCGCGCTGACGCGCACCATCAACTACCACGGCCAGCAGGCCGGGTTGTTCAAGGACGTGAAGGAGAATCTCTCCGGCGATGACGTGCGGGAGGGTCTCACGGCGGTGGTCAGCGTCAAGCTCCCGCAGCCTCAGTTCGAGGGCCAGACCAAGGGCAAGCTGAACAGCGACATCCAGGGTTATGTGGTTCAGCATGTCAACGAGAAGCTGAGCGAGTATTTCGACAAGAACC
>JBGOUV010000069.1:0-20835 GCA_041477815.1 Terriglobia bacterium
TCATCACCTTTGGTGGGCCGTAGGCCCATGGGGCACTCCGTTGAAGACGCGGCGAAGAACGGGCGAAACTGCCCGGCCGCATCGGCCGCGTCTTCATCACCTTTGGTGGGCCGTAGGCCCATGGGGCACTCCCTTACGGTCGCGGTGCGGTGCTGTGTGCTATTAGCCATTAGCAGGCAACAACCTTTCCGGCGACACGCCGATTTGCTCTCGCTTCAGCCGGCGCAGGGACATAGCCACGAACAACAGGAAAGCCGGAATCGGCGGGAGCGCAACCGCCAAAAGCTTGATGGTGCTCTGGACGCCCCGCACCGAGTCCTCCAGGTTGGCGCGGCTGGCTTCCATCTGGCGCTGCTTCTCGTCCTCGATGCCGGCGCGGGCTACGGCCAAGCGGCGGTTCTCCACCTGCTGGATGTTGGAGATCATGATCTGTTTGGTCTGGTCGTCGAGGTCGCCGCGGTGCTGTACCTCGCGTACCGAGGCGTCGAAGCGGGCCTGCGCTTCCTTCAGACGCTGCTCGGCGGTGGCCTGGGCCACCTCCATCTCGCGGAGGCGCTGCTGTTCGTACTGGCGGGTGCGGGCTTCCACCGCCTCCAGGGTGCGGTGGCGAGGGCGGCGCTTGCGGAGAGCCAGGAAGGAGGAGTCGCCGGCTAACTGGTCCACCGCGTTCAGCAGGAAGGTGACGTTGTCGAAGTTGAGGTTTTCGACGCCCCGGCGGCGCAGCTCGAAGAACTGCTCGCCCATCATGTCGACGTCGGCAATTACCACCGCGTTGGCCGCGCCCTTGACCCGGGCGGCCACGACGTATCCTTCCTTCTCAGGGTTGTGGGGGAGGTCGGAACGCAGGTTTACGCCGAACAGGCTGCGCTCCACGAGCTGATCCCAGCGCAGGGCGCCGGAGCTTTTGCCGGTTTGGAGCAGCGGGAGGAACTCCAGGCCGGCCGCGGCGCGGGGCCGCAAGGCGCCCGGATAGAGGAGCACCACCTCTTGCAGGCCGCTCGAAATCTCGTCCTTGGTCCCAAACGCCTCGGGGGCCTGGTTGCCTTTGGCGATGAAGACTACCTCCGGTGGGAGACTCTTGAGCTGCGGGTGGGGGTTGTAGGTATCCCAGACGATGCGGTCGCTGGGCCAAGTGACCCCCAGGGCGTCCATCAGCGGCTTGACGTTGGTCTTGGTGGGGGCGCTGGGGCCGGTCGGCTGGAAGGGGTTGGGCGGGGTCTCCTGCGGCCCCAGCTCCAGGCTGAAGGCGGGCAGCGGATCCACCAGGACCAGCACGGGCTTGCCGGCTTTCACGTAGGCAATGAGACGATCCAGTTGCGGCTGGGTCAGGGTGTGAGGCAAAGCGACGAGGAGGGCGTCCAGGTCACTCGGGTAGTCATTGTCAGGAGGGACCGGGGTCACCTCGTACTGCTTGCGCAGCTCGGAGACGATGGACCAGTCCTGAGTTTGGGCGCGGCTCTGAAAATCGAAACCGCCGAAGAGCTTGGCCCCGGTCTGCAGGATGCCGGCCTTCTTGCGCTTGGCGCGGGACACCACCCGGATGGACCGCATCAGCTCGTACTCGACCGGCAGGCCGCGGTCGAAGAAGGGGATCACGAATTCCTCGGAGCCGCAGGTGATGGCCAGGCCGAGGTAGATGTCGTTGAGGGCGCCGGGGCTCTCCTCGCCGGCGGGGACGCGGTAGGCCTGGATGCCGAAGCGCTCCTGGGCCTCGCGCGCCGGCGGGGAGTACTTGATGGTCTCCTGAATCTTGACGTGGATGCGGTCGCCGCCCAGGGCGTCGAACTCGCGCAAAAGGCTCAGCAGGTTGGTGCGCGCCTCAATATAGCTGCGGGGTACGTCGGGGCTGATGTAGGCCTGGAGAAAGACGGGCTGCTTGGGGTCGAGGCCCTGGAGCAGCTTGCGGGTCTCGTTCGACAGGGAATGGAGGCGCTCGGAGGTGACATCGGCGCGGCCGCCGAGCCGCGAGGCGAGCGTGGTGAGGCTGGCCACGATGACGGCCAGGGCCAGACCGCGCAGCACATAATGCTTGCCGAGCTGCGGGCCGCGGCGTCCGGTGGGCCAGCGGCGGCGGCCGAGCAGGCCGGCGTTCAGGTAGAGAAAGGCCAGGCCGAAGGACAGGAAGTACACCACCGCCTGGGCGGTCACGATCCCGGCCGAGAGATCGCGGAACTGGTCGACGAACGAGAGCCGCTCGGCCAGGCGCTGCGCTTCGCCGGTGAGGATGGCGCCCGCATAGCGCAGAAAGACCGGAACGGCGCAGAAGACGGCGCCGAGGATGAAGGCCACGGTGAGGTTATCGGTGAGGAGCGAGGCGAACATGCCCAGGGCCAGCAGGGCGGCGCCCATCAGCCAGTAGCCAAAGTAGGTAGAGACCATCAGCCCGCGGTCGGGGCTGCCCAGCCAGGCCAGCACCACCACGTGGCTCAGGGAGAAGAGCAGGGCCACGGAGTAGATGCCTAAGGCGGCCAGGTACTTGCCCAGGACCAGGTCGGAGTCCCGGGCCGGAAGGGTCAGGAGCAGCTCGTCGGTGCCGTGCTTGCGCTCCTCGGCCCACAGGCTCATGGTGATGGCCGGGATCAGGAAGATCAATAGGTAGGGGAAGAAGCGGTTAAGCTGGTCGAGGTTGGCCAGGTTGGTGGCGAAGAAGCGCTCCTGCCAGAAGGCCGCCACCGCGCTCAGAAACACGAACAGGGTGACGAATACGTAGCCGGTGGGGCTCGACAGGTAGCTCCAGAATTCGCGGAGGAAGACGGCCTGGATTACACGTCGGCGGTTGGGCATGGTCCGGTGAGGGTGTAGAAAGCCTGCTCCAGGGTGCCGTGCTCGGTGACGAGCTGGCGGGGAAGGCCGTCAAAGGCGATGCGGCCTTCGTGGAGGAGAATGACCCGGTCGGCGGTCGCTTCCACCTCCTGCAGGATGTGGGTGGAGAGCAGGATCGTCTTGGTTTGACCTAGCTCGCGGATGGTGCGGCGAACGTCGCGGATCTGGTTGGGGTCCAGGCCCGAAGTGGGCTCGTCCATGATAAGGATGTCGGGCTCGTGCAGCAGCACTTGGGCCATCCCCACCCGCTGCCGGTAGCCCTTGGACAGCTTGTGGATGCTCTTCTCGAGAACCGCCTCCAGGGCGCACTTGGCTACGACCGCTTCGATGCGCCGGCGCAGGATGCCGCCGTCCAGCCCGCGGGCCGTGCCGAAGAACTGCAGCAGGCCGAGCGGGGTCATCTCCGGGTAGAGCGGTCCGTTCTCGGGCAGGTAGCCGATCCGGGCGGAGGCCTCCAGGCGGTCGGTCGAGACGTCCAGCCCGGCGACGCGGGCCGTGCCGGCGCTGGGCGACAGGTACCCCGTGAGAATCTTCATGGTGGTGGACTTGCCGGCCCCGTTAGGCCCGAGGAAGGCGGCTACCTGGCCGCGAGGCACGGCAAAGGTCACATCTCGGATCGCGGCGAAGGTCCCGTAGAACTTCGAGAGTCCCACCGCCTCGATCATGGGCTGGCCGTTCGGTTCGTCCATGGAGGGTAGAAATTCTAATTCTACAATGATTCGGCCCTAAAAATAGGTTCAGGGGCTCACCAATATGGGCGATGAGGTCCCTAGGGGAAGCCTTTGCCCACAGCCCACGCGCACTGGAAGGACTCCGCGTCCCGCTATTTAACAACGGTCGCTATCTTTTTGTTCTGGGCGGCCTTCGTGCTCGGATGGGTGCGGGTGATCTCCACTCGGCCGCACTCTGAAGTGATCGAAGGGCTGGTTGCGGTCGGCGCCATGGCGCTTTCTCTCGGCTTGGGGCTGGCGCTATGGGTCCGGCATTGCCTGCACGGGGCGCCCAAGCCGGCGTTGCACCTGTTGAAGCGTTGCATCTTTGACCACGACCACTTTGGGCGGCCGATTCATGTTCTCGCCCCTGCGACGCTCGGCGCCAAGCACATGGTTCTTCTGATTCAGGACGGGCGGAAAATCTACCAGGTTCCCGAGCTGGCGGCCATGGAAAGAGAACTGGAAGAGGAGGAGGTCCTCGCATCGTGAGCTGGCTTTTGGCCATCGAGAACTCCTTTCCCTATTGGTGTGTGGTGTGCTTCTACGGCCTGTATCCGATCGTGACGAGCCTCCTGTGGATGATCGGCGGGATGACCTACTACTTCCGCCGGGACCTGAGCCGTAAAACGATCGAAACGACGGGTGATCTGCCGCTGGTCAGCATCCTGATCCCCGCCTATTGCGAAGAGGAAACCATCGCGCAGGCGCTGGAGGGCGCGGTCCGCCTCGACTACCCGGAGTACGAAGTGATCGTCGTGAATGACGGCTCGGTGGACCGCACTGTGGAGCGCGTGCTGCCGTTCCTGGCCGACCCGCATGTGCGGCTGCTCGATAAGCAGGTCAATGAGGGCAAGGCCATGGCGCTGAACGATGGCTTGGCCTGCGCCAAGGGCGACCTGGTGCTGGTGATGGACGCCGACTCGATTCCCGATCCGATGTTGTTGCGCCGCATGGCGCCGCACTTCCGCTCGCCACACGTCGGCGCCGTAGCCGGCAACCCTCGGGTTCGAAACCGGACAAATTTGCTGGCCAGGCTGCAGGCGGTTGAATTCACCTCGGTGATTGGCCTGCTGCGGCGCGCCCAGCGCATCTGGGGCCGGGTCATGTGCGTTTCCGGCGTGTGCGGCATGTTTCGCAAGCAGGCCCTCATCGACGCGGGCATGTACTCGCCAGGCATGGCCACCGAAGACATCGACCTCACCTGGAAGCTGCAACTCCGGGGCTGGGATGTTCGCTACGAGGGCCGGGCTCTGGTGTGGATGGTGGTGCCCGAGACCATCCCCGTCTGGTGGCAGCAGAGGCGGCGGTGGGCTAAAGGCCTGGGCCAGGTGCTGCGGCGGCACGCCTCGATGTTTACGCGGCGGGAGCATCGCGCCATGTACCCGATCTTCATCGAAAGCGTGCTTTCCGTGCTGTGGGCGGTGGTGTTCGTGGTGGTGACGGCCTTTTGGATCTTGTGTTATTCGCTGGGGCACCCGCCCCGCGGCGGATCGCCGATACCCAGCGTGTGGGGCATGCTGATGTTCTCGTCGTGCCTAATGCAGTTGGCCTGCGGGATCGTGGTCGATGCCAGGTATGAGCGATCGATCGTGCGAGAGGCCCCGGTGGCCGTCCTCTATCCGCTGTTCTATTGGGCGTTGCTGGCCGCCACCAGTTGTGTGTATGCGCTCCACGGGCTGTTCGCAACGCTGGATCTGAAACGTGCTACGACCTGGCGGCTCCATAAGGGCATCGCGCGGACGGTGGTACTGGCGACGGCGCTGGTCTGCGCGGGCGGGCTGGCCGGCCAGTCGCCGCGCGAGACGGGCGATCGCGCCCGCGACCTCGCCCGGAAGGGTGAGACCGCTGCCGCCCTGGCGCTGTACCGCGACGCGCTGGGCGCGGCGCCTGGGGATGTGGAATTGCGCCGCGACTACGCCGTGGTGCTGGGATGGGCCGGGCGCTATCCGGAATCCCTCGCCGAGTTCCGAAAGGTGCGCGCCGCGCAGCCGCAGCAGCCCCTCTGGGCTTTGGCCGAGCTGGCGCGTTCGGAGTTGTTCGGTGGCCCTGCCGAACACGCGCTGGCGACTCTCAACCTCATGATCGCTATGGGCGACCACTCCGAAGCAACCTACGTGCGCAAGGGCCTGGCCTTGCGCTGGCTCGGCCGCGCGGAGCAAGCCGAAGGCCACTATCGGGCCGCGCGGGACGACTATCCCCGGTCCGAGGCGCTGGCCGTGGGACTCGCCTACGCACTTGCCGACCGCGATCAAATGCGCGAAGCGCTGGTCTGTCTGAATGGAGCGCTGGGCGCCGAGGCGCAGGTCGCCCGCGCGCGCCTCCTCGGGTGGATGGGTCGCGGCGCCGAAGCGCGGCGACTGGCGCGCGCGGCGGTAGGGGCCTTCCCCGAAGATTCCGCGGCCGCGCGCCTCCATGGCGATCTCGAGTTGGAATATGGCGGCTCGGTCTCCGGCGGCTTCCGCGCGATCGGCGATTCTGACGGGTTGCTGGATCGCACCTGGTCGAGCGAGGTAGCCATGCATGCGAACCCGGCGCACCGCTTTCGCTTGGGATTCCTGGATCGGCGCCTGGAGCAAGAGGAAGCCACGCTCGGCTGGCGGCGATACGAAGCGGGATGGTCGGGCGTTCTTTCGCGGCGCCTGGTCGCCGATGCGGCCCTCGCCGATCACGAATACTTCTCAGGTCTGCGCCGCTGGTCGGGCGACGCCTCCGTTTCGTTCGCCGCGAGCGATCGGGTACGCCTTTCGGCCAGTGGAGGCGTGATCGCGATGGATGCGTTTCAATCCGTCGCCACGGGTGTGACCGCGAGGTTCTGGGCGGGGAGCGCGGTATGGCGTCCGGCAGCGCGAACTTCGCTCGAAGTCCGCACCGGCCAGTACTTCTTCAGCGACGGGGTACGGCGCGGGCGAATGGATGCCGCCGGCTTTCGCGACGTCTTCTCCAGGCGCCGGCTGCGGCTGGAAGGTGGCGGCCGCACCAGCTTCCTGTGGCACGATCGCGAGACTGCCGATTTCTTCAGCCCCTCCTTCTACCAGGCTCACCTCGCCGTACTCCGTGCGCGCGGAAACCTCAGGCGGAGCTTTGAGTATCGGGCAGAGGTCGGAGCCGGTGTGCAGCGTGAGCCCCACGCGAGCCTGGGATCGCCCCTGCAGGTGTCCGGTGGTTTCACCTGGCACCCCCGTCGGGACTTGACACTCGCAGCCGACGCCGGCCGCACCACGGCCTCCGTGGAGCGGGTCAACCCTGGCCGTCTGTCCTATTCCCGACGCTTCGCCACGATGGTCATGACGTTTCGCTTCCGCTAGGCGGGCGGCCAGCGGTCTATTCGCGGAACAGTTTTGCTTAGTTCTGACCGTTGTTCTGGCTGCGCAGCCAGCGTTCGAACAGTTCTTCCAGCCGGGCGATGCGCGCGTCCTGCTGGTCGTGGCGCTCGGCTTGCCTGAGCATCACGACACCCATCGATCGGACTAATCCCGTCAACTGAGCCAGGTCATCGGTGACCTTGGCCAAGTCGTCGGTGACCTTGCCCAGGTTGCTTTCGATAGAATGAAGCAACTGCTCGTGGAACTTGACCTGGTCTTGCAGGCTCATGGCTGACTAGAGTCTATCACGACCGGCTCACTGCCGGCCAGGCCTCAGCCGCAACACCACTCCTCCGTTCTCCGCGGTAAGACTCCCATTGTCGATGGCAAGCTTCCCGTTCACGATTACATACGGGAGGCCTTCGGGGAGGGACAGGGGATTGGTGAAAGTCGCCGTGTCGCGGACTCGGAGGGGGTCGAACAAAACCAGGTCGGCGGGGAGACCCAGGGCGATGCGGCCGCGGTCGTAGAGGCGGAGGGTGTTGGCGGGGAGCGAGGTCATACGGCGGACGGCGCCTTCCAGGGTGAGGATGCGATCCTCGCGGACATACTTGGACAGGAGGCGCGGAAACGACCCGAAGGCGCGCGGGTGCGCCCCGGTGGCGGTGGGCAGCGTCGGTGGGGCGTCGGTGCAGACGCTGACCCACTCCGCGCGCAGGGCGGCGTGCTTCTGTTCCTCGTTCATGCTGAGCGGGTTCACGCTGACGTTGCCCTGCTCCACCAGGTCGAAGAAGGCGGTCCAGGGGTCGGTAGCGCGCAGCTTGGCGATGGCGGCCACCGATTTCCCTTCAAACCGCTTGTCGCCCTCGGGCCCGACCTGCGCTACCAGAATGTTGTCCCAGTTTTGGCCGACATGGCGGTACCAGTTTTCCCAGTTGGCGGTGGTCTCGATCTCCTGGCGCAGCCCGGCCCGGACCTTCGGATCGCGGAGGGTCTTCAGAAACGGTTCCGTGCCGGCGGCGTAGTGGCGGGGAGGGACCAGCGACCCGATGCCCAGGCCGTTGCGCAGGTAGGGGTAGATATCGGCAGTCACGTCAAGGCCGCGCTCGCGGGCGCCTTGGATAAGCTGGATGGCTTTGTGGATGAGGGGCCAGTTGTCCTGGCCGGCGGCCTTGAGGTGAAAGATATGGACGGGCAGTCCTCCCTTCTCGCCGATCTCGATCGACTCGCGGATGGCGTCGAGCAGGGCGCCGCTCTCGTTGCGCATATGGGTGAGGTAGACGCCGCCGTAGCGCGCGGCCACCTTGGCCATCTCCACCAGCTCGTCGGTCGAGGCGTAGGTTCCCGGCGGGTAGATGAGGGCGGTGGAGAGTCCCACCACTCCGTCCCGCATGGCCTGCTCGACGTGAGCGCGCATTTGAGCCAGTTGGTCCGGCGTGGGCGCGCGGTTCTCTTCGCCGATCACCACGCGGCGGACCTGGGCGGCGCCGACGTTGTGGACCACGTTCAGGGGGAGGCCGGTCTTTTCGAGGAGGGCGAAGTACTCGCCGAAGGTCCGCCAGTCGCCGCTGGTGCGCGGGGCGGCGGAGGCGCCTTCCCCGGCCAGAATAGTGGTGATACCTTGACGGAGTTTGCTGAGGGCGGAATTACGGTCGGCCAGGAGAGGTTCGCTGCTGGTTCCCATCATGTCCAGGAAGCCGGGGGCGACGACCAGGCCCGGGGCGTGGAGGGTGCGGCGGGCGGAGCGGTTGGCCAGCGGACCGAGGGCGGCGATGCGGCCGTCCCGGAGGCCCACGTCGGCGCGGAACCAGGGGTTGCCCGACCCGTCGACTACGCGGCCGCCCAGAATCAGCAGGTCGAAGTCCTGGGCGGGGGAGGGGATAGTGAGGAGAAACAGCAGCAGCGTGACTGGGCGCATGGTTCGACTATAGCCCATTCGGGCAGCCGCTCCCTTACGGTCGCGGCTCGCTGCCCCTGTAGTCGATGATCCAGTTGCGGTCCTTGGCTAATAGGTACATGCTGCGCTCGGCCAGGGCGGAGATCGTCAGCAACGGGTTGACTCCCAGGGCGCGAGGGATCACGGACCCGTCGCTGACGTAGAGCCCGTCGTGGACCGCGGCGCCGCCGGCGCCCGAGAAGACCTGTCCCTTGTGGTTGACCACGCCGAGCTCGGCCGATTCACCCATGGCGCAGCCACCCAGGGGATGGACCGTGGTGAGGTGATGCTGGAATAAATCCGTCCAAGTGGGGTTGGGAACGTAGGTTCCGCCTAGGGCAGCGGTGGCTTCGATGAGGCGCTGGTTCACCTTCTCAAAGATCGGCTGGGAGCCGACGCCCGGCCAGGCGATGCGCAGCCGGTCGTCGTCGAGGTACATTTGGCCGCCCGCATCGTCGTGGCACATGACCAGGAAGGTCATGGTGTTGTGGACGGCTCCATGGTAGGGGCCGCGGACCAGGCTGTCGGTCTCGCGGGCAAACTCGTTCGCTTTGTCGAAGAATCCCGTGTCGGTGTCGTGACCGACAGTGGCCGCGGTGACCTTCAAGGCGGGCGCCAGGAGCGGGCCGAGAGCCCCGGGAGCGGAGCCTTCCTGGATGGACATGCCGTCCCCCAGGTTGGGCTGGTTGCGCAGGTCGATCATGCCGGCGATGCACGGCCCGACCGGCTCCCGGCCCTCGGGTGGGTGGGGTCCATAGCCGACGCTGTTGATGGGTTGGTCGTTGTTATAGGCGAAGCCGAGGACGTCGCCGTTGCCGGTGAAGCGCTGTCCGAGCTGCGTCGAGACGGGCAGCCCTTTGGCCGCCGAGCGGAGCAGGATCTCGGTGGAGCCCAGGGTGCCGGCGGATACGATCACGATGTCGGCGCTGATGAAGCGGGTGGGCGCATCGGGCGCGTCGCGGGCCGAAACGAAGTGCACCAACCATTGGCCATCGTGGCGCTGCAGGTAGCGGACCCGGGCTTCGGTGTAGATCTCGGCCCCGTGGGCGGCGGCGTCGGGCAGGTAGTTCATCAGCACCGTGTTCTTGGCGCTGTAGTTGCAGCCGGTAACACAGTCGCCGCACAGGGTGCAGGCCTTCTGCTCGACGCCGGCGTGGTTGGGACCGTCCTGGAAAGTCACGTTGATGGGGGGACGCATACAATGGGTTCCCAGGCGCTGGGCGGATTTTTCGAAGGCCTCCAGCTTGAGCAGGGACGGGAACGTGTCCGGGTACGGGACGGGTTGCAGCATGTACCGCGCCCGCTCGTAGGCCTCGGCCAGCAGGGTGGGCAGGTCGTCGCGTACCGCCTGGGGCCAGTGAGGGTCTTGGAAGACGCGCGGTTCGGCCTGGAGCGCGATGTTGGCGTTGACCAGAGACGTCCCGCCCAGCCCGCAGCCGACGAACACGTTGATATCCGGATTGATGTGCAGGTCGTAGAGACCGGTGCGCGATCCGACGTGGCCGCCGGGGGTGTCGGCCTGCATTTGGTGCAAAGCCTCGGGCTGGCTGTTGGGGTATTCCCCGGGCAGGATCTCGCGTCCGCGTTCGAGCAGGCAGACCGACTGGCCGGCCCGCGCCAGCCGGGAGGCCGCAATGGAGCCGCCGTAGCCGGAGCCGGCTACTACCACGGTGTAGTGGGGCTTCAGGTTGTCGAGGGGAGAAGAGAGGCGGTTCAAGGGGGTCTCCTAAGAGGGATTCACGCAAAAGAAACCCCGGTTGGTTTTCCTCAGCGGTGCATCCCCTACCCTCCGGGGACTACGATCGGGTCCTCGATCAACTCGGGCGGCGTGCCGCCGCTGGGGACCTTTCCCGGTCCGCTGCCGGCGCCGTCCTTCCATTGTCGAGCCACGCGCTCGATCCCGATGGGGTAAATGGTTAGAATACCGCTTTTGTCGATCTTCATCCTGAGGAAGTTCTTCCAGTCGGGAATCTGCAGGGACGAGAAGGCCTCGTTGGAGTGGCGCCGGAAGAGGTTGAGGGAGACGAGCAGATACAAACCCATCAGGAACGAACCGAAGAACCAGCCGCCGGCGGCGACGATCAAGCCGGCCAGCAGGAGCTGGGAGATGGACCGGAAGCGCAGCCCGCACGTGGATACAGTGAAGTAAGTGGCGAACCAGCCGAGGTAGAAAACCATCTTGAGGTGGGACAGTCCGTGCAGGGTTCCGGCGATGTAGCGGTAGGGCTTCGAGCGGGTGTCGGTGAAGAACAGGAACCCGGCCAGGATGGTAAGGATCCAGAAGATCGCGCCGGGGTTGTTGAGGGCGGTTTCCAGGGTGGTGGTAAGGGCGGGAAAGATGTCGCTAAGCCCAAAACGGCCGACGTCGGCCATGACGGTCCAGGCGGTGAGGACATAGAGGACGGCGGTCACCGTGCCGAACCAGGGGTTGAGGAAGGGGAAGGCCAGGTTGCGCCAGCAGAGGCTGCGGGAGGTCTTCTGGTCGGGGAAGCTCTTCTGGTGGACGAAGCCGCCCGGGAGTTGGCTCACGTCGGGTCCGTGGGTGGGATGGAGGAAAGCGCCGCCGCCTCCGGCGGTGATTTTCTGGGTTTTCCCGGGTCCCTCGTGCCGGCGGTAGTGGTGCAGGTCGCCGGCAATGAACACCGCGATCTTCCGCTGCAGCACCTTTTGTTCGAGGTATTCCAGGTTGTTTTCCGTGAGGTTGGGGTCCAACTCGCCATGCGAAGCGGCGTAAATCCAGTCGGGCTCGGCGTTGCACAGGATCACCCGGTCACCCGGCTGCATCCGCGTAGCTACATCCTTAAAGTAGGCCACCTGGGGAGCGTCGATGTCGGACTCGAGCTGCACGTCGGTGCCGATCAGCCACCAGCCGTGCGGCAGATGCAGCGCGAAGTAGCTGCGCTTCTGCCGGGTCCGCCAGCCGGCGAACCAGCGGTCGTTGCAGAACAGGCGCGCAAACGAAGCCAGGCTGTCGTACCAGTCGTGGTTGCCGGGGATGGCGAACACGTCCGGATGCGGGGGTGGGCTGTAGCGCAAGGCCATTTCATAGGGTTGCAGGAGGCGCTGTTCATAATCGGCGCGGCTGGCGGTGGGATACACCTCGTCGCCGCCGAAGATCAGGACGGCGCCGCGCGGGAGCGGGGTGGGATAGTCCTGCTCGCCGCCGGGAGCCTTCACCTGGAGATTCTGTTGGGCCACATGGTAGGCCACGGTGTAGGTGGAGTCCCAACCGTCGCCGAGGTCGGCCACGTAGTCGATCCAGATCTCCGCCTGGTTCTGGTATTGGTCGTGGATAACGTGTTGGGGGCTGGCCAGGGTTTCGACCAGGCGAGCATCGGCGTGCTGGCCCAGGGTAGTGGACACGGCCACTTTCACCGCGGTGCGGGCCAACTGGCGAGGGTCGTACCAGGGAGTCATTTTCGCCGGACGCCAGGGTTTTATTACCGGCGCGGGTGTGGGCTGTGGAGCGGCCATGGTCCCTCCTTGTAAAACGGGAATTTACCCTATTGTGCGCTTAATTCGGCGATTTGTTGCAGGGTTGCTACGGTATTTTTTAGTCGCACGCCTCGGGATCGGCTCCCAGCATTCTGAGATCGAAGGGATCCTGGTCCCGTCCCGAGGCCCCTTTTGTTTCTGATCCGCGCCTAGCGGCCTATCAGCGGAACCGGGACCCCGACGATTTCCGCAACCACCCGGCTCGGCCCCATCTCGCTAACTGTTTCCCCCGGCCATGGCCCACCCCCCGAAGCGGTAGAATGGGTGGGCCATGCGCACCAAGGTCGCCATCCTCGGCTCGGGCAACATCGGCACGGATCTCATGATGAAGGTTCTGCGGGCCTCGCAGCTTCTGGAGATGGGGGCGATGGTGGGGATCGATCCCGAGTCCGACGGGCTGGCCCGGGCGCGGCGGCTGGGGGTGCCGGTCACCGCCGGCGGCATCGAGGAGTTTGTGCGGATGCCGGAGTTCGCCGGGATACGCATCGTCTTTGATGCCACCTCGGCCCAGCAACACGCCCGGCACGACCAGGTGCTCCGCTCTCACGGCAAACAGGTCATCGACCTGACGCCGGCGGCGCTGGGGCCGTACGTGGTGCCGGTGGTCAACCTCGCAGAACACCGCGACGCCCCTAACCTGAGCATGGTGAGCTGCGGCGGTCAGGCTACCATCCCGATGGTGGCGGCGGTGAACCGCGTGGCCCGCGTGCGCTATGCCGAGATTGTGGCCTCCATCGCCAGCAGGTCGGCCGGTCCGGGCACGCGCGCCAACATTGACGAGTTCACTCAGACCACCTCGCGGGCGATCGAGCGCGTGGGCGGGGCGGGGAAGGGCAAGGCCATCATCGTGCTGAACCCGGCCGAGCCGCCTCTTATCATGCGCAATACCATCTTCTGCTTGAGCGAGCCGGCGGAGACGGCCGACATCGCCGCGTCGGTCGGGCGGATGGTGGCCGAGGTCCAAAACTACGTGCCCGGTTACCGGCTGAAGCAGCCGGTCCAGTTTGACTCGGTGGAGGGGCGCGAAGGCCTGCGCTCCACGATCCTGCTCGAGATCGAGGGCGCGGCCCACTACCTGCCCGCCTACGCCGGCAACCTCGACATCATGACCTCGGCGGCGCTGCAGACCGCTGAAAAACTGGTGCAACTATGAGCCGCCTCTACATCCAGGACGTTACCCTCCGCGACGGCATGCACGCCATCCGTCACCGCTATACGATCGACCAGGTGGTCGCTATTTCCCAGGCCCTCGACGCCGCCGGGGTGGACGCGATCGAGATCGCGCACGGCGACGGACTGGCCGGGTCGAGCTTCAACTACGGCTTCGGGGCCCACGCCGACCTGGAGTGGATCTCGGCGGTCGCGCAGAGCGTGAAGCGGGCGCGGGTGACCACGCTGCTGATCCCCGGTATTGGCACGGTACAGGACTTGCAGTGCGCCTATCAGGCCGGAGCCCGCTCGGTGCGGGTCGCCACGCATTCGACCGAAGCCGACATCGCCAAACAGCACATGGAGTGCGCGCGGAACCTGGGCATGGACGTGGCCGGGTTCCTGATGATGGCCCACATGACCCCGCCGCAGGAGCTGGCGCGCCAGGCGAAAAAGATGGAATCCTACGGGGCGCACTGCGTCTACGTCACCGACTCGGCCGGCGCCCTGCTGATGCACGAGGTGGCCGAGCGGTTTCAGGCCTTCAACGACGTGCTGGACCCGGCCACCGAACGCGGCATCCATGCCCACCACAACCTGTCGCTGGGCGTGGCGAATAGCCTGGTGGCCATCGAAAACGGGGCCACGCGCGTGGACGCCTCGCTGGCCGGCATGGGAGCCGGGGCGGGGAACTGCCCGCTGGAGGTCTTCATCGCCGTCGCCAACCGCATGGGTCTGCCGCATGGCTGCGACCTGTTTGCCCTGATGGACGCCGCCGAAGACCTGATCCGTCCCCTCCAGGACCGGCCGGTGCGGGTGGACCGGGAGACCCTGTCGCTCGGCTACGCCGGGGTGTATTCGAGCTTCCTGCGCCACGCCGAGACGGCGGCGCGGCGTTACGGGATCGACACCCGCGAGATCCTGGTGGAGCTGGGACGGCGCCGCATGGTGGGAGGTCAGGAGGACATGATCATCGACGTGGCGTTGGACCTGGTGAAGCAGCGCGAGGGGCAGTCATGATCGGCGCGGCGCTGCTGCTGGCGGTGGCGCTGCCCCGCGTCCAGCAGGTGGCGCCGGGCGTGTGGGCGGCGGGATTCTCGGACCGGCGCGCGTCGGCCACTGGCGGGTGATTCACTACTGCTACCGAGACGGTCCTGATCGACCTGGACTCGGCCGTTCACGGGGAAGAGGTGCGCGGATCGCCGGCCGGCCGGTGCGGGCCACAATTCCCGAAGGCGTACCGGTGAACCGCTGACGGTGGCGCGCTGCATCTCACCGGTCCGAATGTGCTGTTAGCCGGGCCGGAGGTGGTCAACGGCCCGACGCCAAGCTGCCGGGCCGCGACACCGAGGTCTGGCTGCGGATACTGGCGCAGATCGAATAGTTGCAGCCCGCCGTGGTCGTGCCCGGTTTCGGTCCTGGGGCGGGCCGGAGATCATTCCCCGGCAGCGGCGTTTTCTGACCGAGTTGCGGCGTCAGGTGGCCTACGGGATCTCGATGGGTCGGCCGGCGGAGGCGCTCGAGCGGGAGGTGATGCTGCCGGCTACCTGCTACTCCTGGATGCCCTACGACAACCCGCTTCCCGAGGATATCCGCCACGTCTACGGCGAGCTGACCCGGCCGCCGGGTCCCGCGACCGCTTTGGTCCTGAGCGGCGACCGCTACCACGAACCCGAGCATCTCGAGGAGGGGCTGCGGCCGGTGTTCGAGGCGGCGGGGGTGACCGCGCAGTTCACCGTCGATGAGCGTGCCCCGTCGGCCGCCAACCTGTCACGCGTCCGCTTGCTGGTAATCCTGCGCGACGGAATGCTGTGGCCCGAGGGTCCGTCGAAGCCGTACCCAGTCTGGATGACGCTGGAAGAAGAGAAGGCGGTGGTGGCCTTTGTCGAGGGCGGCGGCCGGGGCGCGCCGTAGGGCTCATCTTACATGCATTCTGTAGTATGATCAGGATGGGAGGGTAAGATGCCGGTGGTGGTCCTGTCGGAGCGTGGGCAGCTCGTGATTCCTCAAGAGATCCGGCGCAAGCTCGACTTGGCCAAGGGCTCGCGCCTGCACCTCGGTCTGATGGACGATGGACAAACCATCACCCTGCGCCCGGTGGGTCGTATTAAGAGCTTGCGGGGCTTCCTGAAGGGGACGCCCACCGCGGACCGGATGCTCGCAGCCGTGCGCCGGGAGGAGAGGCAGCGAGATGAGCGCCGCGGTCAAGGTGTTGGATAGCTGGGCGGTCATGGCCTGGCTGCGGGATGAGCCTGCGGCACGCCGCATCGATCAGCTCTGGGCGCGGGCCGCTGCCGGGAAGATCCGGCTGGCGATCAGCGTCATCAATCTGGGCGAGGTCTTCTACCTCACCGCCAGGTGGAAAAGCCTGGAAGATGCCGAGCTCGTGTTGAGTTACATGCAGGATCTGCCTCTGGAGGTCCAGCCGGCGCCCAATGCGCTCGTTTGGGAAGCTGCCCGACTCAAAGCGCTGCATCGCCTGTCGTACGCGGACGCCTTCGCGGTGGCTACGGCGATCCGCGAGGCGGCGCCGCTGGTGACAGGCGACCCGGAGATGAAGGCTTTGGCGGAGAAGGGCTTGGTGGCCGTGGAGTGGGTGCGGAGGTAGGTCAGAACTCCAGTCGGCCGGAGATGCCCCCGCGGCGGCGGACGTTGAAATACTCGAAGGCGAGCTCGGTCGCGATGCGGCCTCGCGGAGTTCGGTCCAGGAAGCCGAGCTGCATCAGGTAGGGCTCGTAGACCTCCTCGATGGTGTTGGCGTCTTCGCCTATGGACGCTGCTATGGTGTTGAGACCTACGGGGCCGCCGGCGTACTTCTCCAGAATCGTGAGCATCACCTTCTGGTCGATTTCGTCGAGGCCGTGGCGGTCGACTTCCAGCATGTCGAGGGCGGCCTGGGCGACCTGGGTGGTGACGCGGCCCTCGGCCCGCACCTGGGCGTAGTCGCGGACGCGGCGCAGCAGACGGTTGGCGATGCGGGGGGTGCCGCGGGCGCGGCGGGCGATTTCTTCGGCGCCGCCGTCCTCGACCGCGACGTTCAGAAGGCGCGCGGAGCGCCGGACGATCACCATGAGGTCCTCGACGCCGTAAGGGTTCAGGCGCAGGATCAGGCCGAAGCGGCCGCGCAGGGGGGCGCTGACCAGCCCGGCGCGGGTGGTGGCGCCGATGGCGGTGAAGCGGGGGAGGGGGATGGAATGGGTGCGGGCGCCGGGACCGGCGCCGACCATGAGGTCGACGCGGTAGTCTTCCAGGGCCGAGTAGAGCATCTCCTCGATATCGGGCATGAGGCGGTGGATCTCATCTATGAAGAATACCTGGCGGGCGCGGATGGTGGTGAGGACTCCGGTCAGGTCGAGCTTGCGCTGGAGGACGGGTCCGGCGGTCTGGTCGAACTGGACTTCGAGCTCGGCGGCGACGATGGCGGCCAGGGTGGTCTTGCCCAGGCCGGGGGGGCCGTAGAGGAGCACGTGGTCCATGGCCTCGCCGCGCGCCTTGGCCGCCTGGATGGCGATGGCCAGGTTCTCCTTGAGGTTGGTCTGGCCGATGAACTCGGAGAGGGTGCGGGGGCGGAGGGAGGCTTCGAATTGCTTGTCGTCGTCCTGGGGTTCGCCGGAGATGATGCGGGGGTCGGTGGGGAGGTTCATTTCATCACCAGCGGAAAGGCAGTGGCCCGTGGCCAGTGGTCAGTGTCCAGTGGCGATGAGGCCGGGGGTGGGCGGGGAGGTTCATTTCATTACCAGGGACAGGGCGGCGCGGAAGAGGGGCTCGAAGTCTTCCGGGGCGCCGTTCTGGCGGGCCTTGTCGACGGCGGCGGCGGCGGCCGGACGGGCGCAGCCGAGGTTCAGGAGGGCGGAGATTACCTCTTCGTCGATACCGGCGGGGCCGAGTGTGGCGGCGTCGACGGGGCCGAGCTTGTCCCGCAGCTCGAGGATCAGGCGCTCGGCGGTCTTGCGGCCGACGCCGGGGACCCGGATCAGGCGCTGGACCTCACCGCGGCGGATCGCGGCGCTCAGCTCCTCGGTGTCCAGGCCCGAAAGGAGGGTTATGGCCAAGCGGGGTCCGATGCCGCTCACGCTGATGAGGCGCTCGAACAGGATCTTGTCCTTCGAGGCGAGGAACCCGTAGAGGGCGAGGGTGTCCTCGCGGACGTGGGTGTAGATGTAGAGCTTGACCTCGGCGCCGCTCTCGCCCAGGTGGGAGAAGGTCGAGACCGGGATCTGGACGTCGTAGCCGACGCCGTTCACATCCACGATCACTTGATTGGGACGCTTTTCGAGCAGGCGGCCACGGAGGTAGGCAATCATTTCGGAGGGCGAAGGGAAAGTATACAATACCCCCGTGCGGGCGAGGCATCTCCGGAGGTACAATGCGGCTTAAAGTGCGCCGGCAGCAGCGCCGAAACCCGCCCGCTACGGGCCAATAGCCGCATGAGACTTGCATTCTGCGTAAGCATTTTGATGACCCTGGCGCCGGCGGCGGCGATGGCGCCGTCCCTGGCCGGCGTTTGGGAGGCGAGCGTCATCGTCAACGGCCTGGAAATTCCCTTCCGGTTGGAGTTGGCGGGCGAGGGGCCGAACCTGCGGGGCTGGTTCTTCAACGGCGACGAAAAGGTCCCCTCCACCAGCGGGCGCTTCGAGAATGGCTCCCTGGTGCTGAGCTTCGACCAATACGCCTCGCAGCTGAAAGCAACCCTGCGCGATGGCCGGCTCGAAGGCAGGTACGACCGCAGCGGGCGAGCCGGCTATCCGTTTCGAGCGCAGCGGTTCACGCCCGACCCGGTGACGGCCGACACGCCCATCCCCGCAATTACCGGCCTCTGGGAGATCGCCGTGGCCAGTCCCAAAGGGGAGTCGGCGTGGCGCTTCATCGTACGGCAGTCGGGCGCCGCAGCCGCGGCCGCCATCCTCCGCGTGGACGGCGATACGGGGACTCTTAGCGGGTCTTTCCGAGATGGCAAGTTTGTGCTGAGTCATTTCTCCGGCGGCCGTCCCGCGCTTCTGGAAGTGACGCCGGCCAGTGACGGGACCCTGCAGCTGGTTTTGAATGGCAAGAGCCTGACCGCGACCCGCCCCGCGGAGGCTCGGGCGAAGGGACTACCGCCGCCTGCCGACTCGTCCCGGCACACCGGCGTCAAGGACCCGCAGGAGCCCTTCCGGTTCCGCTTCCCCGACCTCGGCGGACGCCTCGTCGCGGAGAGCGACGCGCGCTTCCGAGGCAAGGTGGTGCTGGTCAACATTACCGGAAGCTGGTGTCCGAACTGTCACGACGAGGCTCCCTTCCTGGCCGAGCTATACCGGAAGTACCGCGACCGGGGACTGGAGATAGTGGCGCTTTCGTTCGAAGAAGCCGAACAACTGCAGGACCCCACGCGTTTGCGCGCCTTCCTGAGGCAGTACGGTATCGACTATACGGTGCTGCTGGCGGGCGAGCCCGCCGAGGCGAAAGACAAGCTGCCGCAGGCGGTGAACTGGAACGCGTGGCCCACCACGTTCTTCCTCGGCCGCGATGGGCGGGTGCGAAAGGTGCACGCCGGGTTCCCCAGCCGCGCTTCCGGGGAATTTTACAGGGAGGCGAAAGAGGAGTTCACCACCCTTATCGAGCGCCTGCTGGTAGAGCCGCTGCCGGGAAGCTGACGGCGAGAGCAGCGCCCTCCTCAGGTGTGAAAAAGGTGTGAAAATCCCCCCGGTGGGGGGCGCGCCCGTCTTCCCTTTCGCTGGAAGGAAAGTCAATTGACACTGCATCGGAGACTGTGGCAGGCTATTTCGGAGAGTAATCGGAGATCTGGAGCCCATGGATCTTATCGAACGTGTGTTTGACATCAGTCCGGACGGCGGTACGGGAGCTACCGAGGCCGCTTACATTATTGCGGTATGTGCGATCGTGATTCTCGTGGTCTGGCGTCAGCGGATCAAGCGTCTGGTTAGCTTGCGATTGCGCCGGGCCCAGCGATCGTGACCTCCGAGCAACCTCCGGTCAAGCACCGTCCGTACGCGCTGCCAGCCGCCCCCACCCCTGCCAGCCGCCCCCACCGAAGAACTCATTCGGGCGGGGCGACAAGGAGCCGAAGTTGCCGGACAAGCGCTCCGATGGCGGCCTCGAGCGGTCCTCCCAACCGCTCCTAAATAACGGGTCCTCTCGGAATGAACCAAGCCGGCGGCGTGGATTTTCGCAACGCTGTCGTTCATCACCCGGAGGGTTCGTCGTGGCCACGTCAATGATCGCGTGGCGGCGACATTTTCACGATCATGGCCCCGGCGGACTCGCCAGAGCCGCTTCAGGCTCGGGCGGGTCGTACTGGCGCGCAGTCGAACCGGGAGGCCGAGGAAGGTGGGCTTTAACGGAATGGGGGAGAGTCCGGTACCGCCTGAAGGAGGCCGGCCACTAGTTTAATGGCCCGGGGAAAAGTGCCGCAGTGCAAATTTGCACCACTCCCGGCTCAACAGAATCAATAAGTTACTGAGCCGCGACCGGACGAGGCCGGTTCTCACTACGGGCTGACCAGTCAGTTCCCGCCCGGCCGCCAACGGGACCGCGCCAGCTCGGCATCCCCCGCGTGGCGCACCTCGTTGCCCTCCATTTCCAGCGCCCCGCCGGCCAGTTTCAAGTTCATCATCGAACCACGAGGATGGAACGCTTTCCCGCCTCCGAACGGCGGGGATCTGCCCGGGGCCGTTCAGCGGCGAGGACCAGGCGGTGGCCGGTGAGTTTCAGGTAGGTCAGGACCTGGGCGTGGTGGACGGGAATGGTCCTCCCGCGCCGATGATGCCTGGTATTCTCGATCCTCCCCGGAACGGCGCCACGGACCAACTGAGGTGATCTAGTCTCATTCTCCAAGACGGTCGATAGAGTTGCTGAACAGGGATCAAGACACCGCCATGGCCGAGTCCATTACTGACATGTCAAGACAGCCATCCACCATACTTGTGGTGGAAGACTTTCCCAGCACCCGGAAGCTGATTCGGGTAACGCTCGAGACCGCGGGCTATGTGGTGCTCGAAGCGGGCGACGGGCGCACCGCCTTGGAGGTCTTGACCAAATGCCCGGTGCACCTGATCCTGCTCGACCTGATGTTGCCCGACATGGACGGCCTCGAGCTGGCCAAGCAGCTCGGCGCCCTGCCGGAAGCCAGAGGCCTGCCGATTGTGGCCTGCTCGGCCTCTCTGGCCCGGCTGGAACAGGCTCGACGGATGCAGATCGGCTTCCTCGACTTCCTCTTTAAGCCGGTCGAGGCTGCGGAGCTGCTCCGGACGGTCCAAACCCACCTGGCCGCCACCGGCGCCGCGCGGAGCGAAACCGGCTGGGGCCGCCGCATCCTGGCGGCTAACGACGATCCGCTGAGCCTCAAGCTCCTGCGCGCTCACCTCGAGCAGGCTGGCTTCGACGTGGTGACCGCTCAGGACGGCCGGCAGGCGCTGGA
>JBGOUV010000169.1:0-14041 GCA_041477815.1 Terriglobia bacterium
CATGTAGAAGAGGATTGCTCCACTCAGGCTGCCGTCTTCATCCGTAACGGTGAGTGTCATGACGGGGAGCCCATCCATCGTGCCCCGCCAAACGCCTACAATGGCGGTATTTTCGGGCGGCGCTCCGGCCAGCACCGAGGCCAACACCATCAAGAGTCCTGCCCCGCTTTTCATCGTGCCTCCGTGTCAGGGGAAAACCCGGGTTGCCTACGATCCACGATCCACGTTCTACGATCTGCCTACTCTTCCCCCGGCCTCCGCTGCGGGATGGGGTCCGGCGGGCGGCTGATGGTCCCCTGGTAAGCTTCTTCCACCGAGATACTGTTCTTAGCCAGGGTTTGGCCGGTGGCTCGGTCCAGCTCGACGCGCGCCTTGGTGTAGTTGTTCATGGCCGCCACTTCCACCGAGCGCGCCAGAGCCAGATCGCGCTGGGCCAGGATCACGTTATAGATGGTCGAGGCGCCCAGGGCGTACTTTTTCTGCTCGGCGTCGACGGTCTGCTCCTGGAGGACGCGGCTCTTGATGGCCGAATCGACGCGGGCGCGGGCTTGTTGCAGGCCGATGAGGGAGTTGCGTACGTCGACCCGGACGGCGTTTTCGCCCTGCTGGAGGCGGATCTCCTGCTGGCGGTGCTGCAGCTCGGCGGCGGCCATGTCGGCCTGGGCGGCGCGGTTGCGGACGGGGATGGTGAGCTGGAGGCCGACCGTGTAGTCCGGGAAGTTGCGGGCGAAGATCTGGTTGAGGGTGGTGCCCACGCCTCCGAAGAAGAACTCGGACGGGACGGCGATGGGCTGGCCGGGGATGGTCAGTACGTTGGGGTTCACCGTACCGGCCAAGGCGTTGTTGGTCATACTGGCCACGAAGTCGACCTGGGGCAGCATGGCTTGGCGAACGGCCCGGATGCTGATGTCGGCGTTGGTGAGGCGGATGCGGGATTGGGCCAGCTCGGGGCGGGCCTGCAGGGCCATGGACACCAGGTCCTGCACGGGCTCGACGGGCTCGACCGTCGGCACCGTGATGCGCGTAGTGGGAACAATGTGGACTTCGGTGATGCGCGGGTCCGACACGCCGTTCTTGCTGATGGCGTTCTTGATCACCGTTTCCTGCTGCTGGACCAGGGTCACCGAGGCGGTCAGCTCCTGCTGGCGGGCGGCGACTTCGGCTTCGGCGCGCACGATCTCGATGGGAGCCAGGGTGCCGATCTCGACCTGGCGCTTGTTGTCGTTGTAGAGTTTTTCGCTGAGCGCCAGCGATTGCTGCTTCACCCGGACGTCTTCGTTGTAGCTGACCAGGTCCCAGTAGAGGGTTTGGATCTGGGAGACGGTCTGGATGACTTGCTGCTTGAAGGCCAGATCGGAGACCTCGCGGTTGTTGCGGGCGATGTGGATCTGGCGGGAGTTGATGGAGCGGCCAAAGCCTTGCGTGAGACTCTGGCGAAAGCCGAGGGTGGCGTTGCTGGTGGTGGAGGGGTTGAAGTTGTTGCGGAGGGAGTTATTGGAAGTGCCGTTGGTGTTGAAGCTCAGGGAGAACGCGGTTCCGGTGAGAAAGGCCTGGGAATAGGTGAGGCCGCTGGTGGAACCCTCGCTGATGAAAGTGTTGGTGCCGGTAGTGAAGTTAGAGGTCGTTGGATTGGAGCGGTGCGCCCAACTGGTGTTGCCGGTGAGGACGGGCTCAAGCTGGGGGATGGGGGGGCCGCCGGCGGCGCCGGTGACGACGCGGGGGATGAACACGCCGCCCGAGGCGCCGCCGCCGGCCGAGGCGCCGGTGGACTGATTGGAGGGGTCCGCCCCCTGGGCGCGAACACCGCCGCCGGCGCGGGCGCGAAGAATATCGGTGTCCGCGATCAGCGGCTCGTAACGCATGTAGGCGATATCGAGGTTGTTCTCCAAGCCCATGCCGATGGTGTCCTCGAGCGAGAGATAGAGGTTACCGTCGCGCAGAAGCTGGTCCACTCGCGGGCTGTTGGCCATGTTGACATCGGCGACGACGGGTCGCTTGTAGACGCTGGTGAAATTGGGCCACCAGACGGCGCCGCGGGTGTAGTCGGGCTTGTCCGGCTGTTGCCCCACCAGGGCTCCCGCTACCAGGATCGCGATTGCTGCATTCCGAAACATCATTCCTCAACTCCTCAAAAGCGGTTAGACGGGCGAAAAACACATAAGGCGTCAAACCCCTCCCACCTGTTACCTACGGGGCCGCGCCGGGTAGAGTTCCCCCGCCCGGAATCATTGCTATTCTAATTTTGACACAAACGGAGTGACGTGGCGCGGAAGCTTAAGATCACCCTGGCCTACGACGGGACGGATTTTCACGGGTGGCAGGTGCAGCCGGGCCTGCCGACAATTCAGGGGGAGCTGGAGCGGGTGCTGGCCCACATCGAAGGAGGGCCGGTGGCGGTGGCGGGGTCGGGGCGAACCGATGCGGGAGTGCATGCGCTCGGGCAGGTGGCCAGCCTGGAGCTGGCCAACCCGATACCGGCGGCAAACTTGAGGAAAGCTATGAATCGGCTGCTGCCGCCCAGCATTCGGGTGCTGGGAGTGGAGGAGGCGCCGGCCCAGTTCCATGCGCGGAGCGCGGCGCGCGCTAAGGTGTACGAGTATCGGTTATGGCGCGCCGAGGTCTGCCCGCCCATGCTGTACCGCTACGTGTACCACCACCCCTATCCGCTGGACTTCGAGGCCATGACGGCGGCGGCGCCGGTGTTCGAAGGCACGCGGAACTTCCGCAGCCTGGCCGGCGCCGACGACACCCGGGAAGAAGAAGACGTTTCGCGGCCCCGCACGATTTATTCCTCGCGCCTGGAGGCCGGCGAAGAGCTGGTGCGGTATACGGTGCGGGGCAGCGGGTTTCTGCGGCACATGGTGCGGAACATCGTGGGAACTTTACTGGAAGTAGGTAAGGGGAACCTGCAGCCGCTGGGGATTCCTCGGATACTGGAGGCCGCGGACCGGCAACGGGCAGGCCCGACAGCTCCCCCCCGGGGGCTGTTTTTGGTGCGGGTGGAGTATTGACGGAATCCCCCTACCGAAGTTCCAGTACTTCGGTACGCTTCCCGAATGGGAGGATTTCGGGTAGAGTAGAACCCTCCATGCTACAAATCGCGCGGACCTTGCTGGTAGCCTTTCTGTTCACGATAACGTCCCTCGCCGGAGGGAGCATCTGCCGGACGCCGGTGGCGCTGGGCGTGATGACGCTGGACGTGCCCCCCAACTGGGACTGAGACTAGGCGGCGACCACGCGCTCGCGGTGGGTGTCCCAGGCCAGATATTTCTTCTGCCGGTAGGACTCGACCGCCATCAGGCAGGCCACTACGCCGTAGTAGCCGAGCATCACGTCGCACCGCAGGGGCTCATCTTTGCGGATGGCGTCGTGGAGATTGCGGTGGTGCAGGGCGACGCTTTCCGCGCCGGTTTTCTGGTGGACGATCTCCTGACGGCCTTCCGCCCATAGCTTCTGCGGCTTGATGGTGAACCCGGTATTGGTGAATTCCAGGGTGGCCTTGCTGCCCCGCAGGTGGTGCGGAACCGGGGTGTCGTTAGCCATCGAGGAGATCACAATCAGGGTGGGACCGCCCGCGTAGTCGACCATCATGTTGAAGGTATCGGGGATCTCGGAGGGGCTCTGGGTGAAGTAGAACTTGCCGCCCGTACCGACCACCCGCTCCGGAAACTTGAGGTCGAGGGCTTTGAGCAGGCGGGTGATGCGGTGGATAAACAGGTCCGTCGCGATGCCGCCCGAGTAGTCCCAGTAGTGACGCCAGCGGAAGAAGCGCAGCGGGTCCCAGGGGCGTTTGGGGGCGGGGCCGAGCCAGGCCTTCCAATCGAGGTTGACGCCGGGTTTGGCGTCGTCGTCGACCTTGTAGTCCCAGAACTCGTCCTTGTAATTGCGGGAGTAGTCGATCTGGGCGACGGTGACTTTTCCCAGGGTCCCGTCCTTGACGTACTTCCAGGCGGTCTCGTAGGAATCGTCGGACATCCCCTGCACGCCGATCTGCACCTTCACGGAGGATTCCTGCACCTTGTGGACGACGCGGCGAGCCTCGGCAATGCTGTGGGTCATGGGCTTTTCGCAGTAGATGTGCTTGCCGGCGTCCACGGCGTCCAGGGTCATCTGGCAGTGCCAGTGTTCGGGGGTGGCGATGAGGACGTAGTCGATGTCCCGGTCGTCGAGGATGGTGCGGTAGTCGGTGACGGGCTGGCCGCCAGTCTTCTGGACGGCGGCGTCGAGGCGGGGACGGTAGATGTCGCAGACCGAGGCGATCTCGAGGTTGTCGGACTCGCGCATCTTGACCAGCGCGTCCATATGGGAGTTGGCCATGCCGCCGCAGCCGATCACGCCGAGACGGAGGCGGTCGTTAGCGCCGCGGGTCCGCGGCCGGGGAAGCAGGGCGGCGCCGGCCTTCACCGCGGCGGCCGAGCTGAAGACAAACTGACGTCGGTTCATGACCCGATTATAATGCGTTTCCCGGCGAACTCGCGGGCATAGATTGCCAAAGAAGTGCTCCTGCCAGAGCCACGACCATGGGAAGCAGGTTCGCTCCGACCGTCCCCGCAACCCTACGTGTGCTGCTGAGCCCACAGCACCCCGATAGTGCCCAGATCCGTATCGTGCGGGTTTGCGAACACCTCATCGACCCGCTTCTGCGGCGGTGAATCACCTCCAGCGAGCGGCAGGGGACGCTTCGCGATAGCCCCGATGCAGACTGCTCATCCCTGAGGCACCCCGTGGCGAAAAAAGGACTTGGGCAGCCGGCCGCCGGGGGGCGACTCTGCCGGCCGCTCTGGGAACCGCGGCAACGAAAGGTCATCGGACAGGGTTACGACCGCCACCGGCGCCAGGAGTTCCTCCGACGGCTGGATCAAGAGTTTCCCGGCGACGTCCCCTTGCAGAAAGCCTTTCGTCTGGACCAGCCACGGTCGAATCGGTCGATGCCGTCAGACCTTGGAGAAGATCAAGCCAGCATGCACCCTTGCTCCGAACACGAAAATCCCAAAAATAGATGGCCCTTAATTCTCGGACGCTACACTAGAACTTTCCCAGCTCTTCCGCCAACGCCTGCAGGCCCTTGGTCCGGTACAGCTCCCCCAAGCGTTGCTCCTCGGGCGATGCCGGCAGGATGCCCAGCAACGAGCCCTCCCCCAAGGCCTTGCGACTCGGGATCCACAGGCTGCCATCGGCGAACTCCACCTGGCTGATGAAGCCGCTCATGGCAGCGATCTCGGAGCCCAGCTTGTAGGAACGGCCTTGTAATGTGGCCGCCGTCTTGCCGGGCCGCAGGTCGAGCGCCGCCGTCTCGGGCGGGATCGTTCCCGCCAGGTACTCGCGGCCTCCGGCGTCCTTGACGATCCAGCCGACCTCGAAGTACCGCACCGGCCGGTCGGACCGGTTGGTTACTTCGATGTGCGGCGATCCGGCTTCATCGGCGCTGACGTGGGCCACGCCGGTGAGCGGATCGAGAGGCGCCCCGGGCAGCTTCAGGAACGCGAAGCTGACGTTCTTGCCGGTGAGGGCGTTGACGGCGGCCGAGATGGCCCGATTCGGGCCGCGGCTCACCTGCACATCGAGCCGGGGCCGTGACTGCTGTCTCGACAGGCTGGCCAGCATCTCCCGCTGCAAGCCCTCGGCGCCCTGCTGGTCGAGGACCGCCTTGAAGTACTCCCGGTCCCGGCGCGCCTCGAGTTCCCAGGCCGTGAGGACCCGGCGCGACTCCAGACGATTGGGTCCGAAGAACGACAGGTCCGAAAACAACACGCCATCGAGCCCTACTTCGACCAGCGGACCCGCCGGCGCGGGCAGCGGACGCAGCAGCCGCAGGTTAATCTTGACCGGGAAGTTCCGTCCGGGCGGGACGTTCAGGCTGGGCACCGCCACCGAGCCCTTGCCCCCCGGGCTCATCTCCTGGGCCAGGACTAGCAGGGTTACGCCCCGGACACTCTGGGCTCCGTTGTTGCGCAGCGTGACCGTGGCATGCAGGTCGAGGACCATGGCGCCACCGCGGTTCTGGACGCGCGAGTCGCCCAAATCGGTTCCGACCACGGCCAGCGGCGCTCCGGGAGCGGTCCTGAACTCCAGAAGTTGCGGCGACTGCGCCAAGGCTGTCCCCGCCGCTACCCCTAACCACATCAGACTACTGCGCATAGACATTGGTCACCGTGATGTTGCCCGTCTCCTGGTCGACCGACCGGGCGCTGACCGCTCCCGACACCACCAGGCGCTGTACTGGCGCCCCGTCTGCGGCGTGGACCAGCGTCAGGACCTGCCCCGAGCCCACGCGCAGCTCGACGCCGCCGGCCGATGCTCCCAGCACCGGACCCAGCGGGGTCAGCTCGTGCCGGGCCACATAGACGCCCGCCACCAGCAGCACCGCGAAGGCCACGGCGGCGCCCCAGGCCGGACGCCACACCGGCGCGGGCCGCGGCTCCTGCCGGGCGCGTTCCAGGTCCCGCCGGATCCGTTCTCCACAGGCCGCCCAATCCACGTGGGGCAGGTCGCCGAGGTCCATTACCTGGCTGCGCACCTCGAAAAACTCGCTCACCGTCTGCCGGCAGGCGTCGCAGCCGTTCAGATGGCCTTCGATCCGCCACCGCGCCAGCGGGCCCAGTTCGCCCCCGGCAAACAGCGCCAACTGGTCCTCTCCGGGATGCCGCAGGAATAGCGTCGTCATGGCTTCCGCCCTTTGATGTACTTCCGGAATTTGACCCGGGCATTGGCAATATGTGAGCGCACCGTCGCCGTGGAGCAGCCGATTTGCCGGGCCACGTCGGCCGCCGGGAGTCCTTCCACGTCGCGCAGCAGCAGGGCCGCCCGCTCGCGCTCAGATAGCAGCCGCAGTCCATCAGCCAAATAGGCCTGCTTCTCGGCCCGCAGCACCAGCCGCTCCGGACTCTCCAAGTGCCGCGGCTCGGGGGCCGCCTCCAGCTCGCAGTAGGACATCCTTTTGCGCTGGCGCAGGAAATCGATGGCTGTGTTATGAGCGATGCGGCCCAGCCACTGCGCCGCTTTCTGCTCGTCTTTGAGCTGGTCGCGGCGGGTCAGGGCCTTGACGAAGGCTTCCTGGGTCAGGTCCTGGGCGTCGGCCGTGTTGCCTATCATGCGGTAGATCAGCAGAAATACCCGTCGCAGGTGGGTCGAGATAAACTCCTGCTCTCGATCGGGGACTACGCCGGGTGGTTGAGGCGCCTTATTGGTCTCCAAACGGCCCTCCCACAGTGTGCCGGCGGCGGTTGACACCATCCCTATTCTGCGCCCTCCACTCGGGATGACGCCGCCCACGGCAAAACGTGGAATAATAATTTTAGCTGACTTCATGCGCTCCGTTTCCATTGTCGGGATGGGCAAGACGCCGTTTGGGGTGTTTCCCGACCAATCGATCCTCGACCTGGCCGTCGCGGCCGGTCGTAAGTGCTTGAAAGACAGCAATGTAGCCCCTTCCCAAGTGGAAGCCTTCTATCTGGGCAATTTTGCCGGACCTTCCTTTGTCGGTCAGAACCACCTGGCCCCGTACGTTGCCGCCGGGCTGGGATTGCACGAGGCGCCGGCCACCCGCTTTGAGGCCGCCTGCGCCTCGAGCGGCGCGGCCTTCTTCCATGCCTGGATGGCCATCGCCGGAGGCATGTACGACCTGGTCCTGGTGGCCGGAGTGGAGAAAATGACCTCGCAGCCCTTGGCCCGGATAACCGAGATCCTGGCGTCGGCCGGAGACCTGGGGGGCGAGGTGAAGGCCGGCGCCACGTTTCCCGCCCTGTTCGCCATGATCGCCCGGCGGTACATGCACGAGTTTGGCGCCACGCGGGAGCACCTGGCGGCGGTGGCGGTCAAGAACCACGCCAACGGGGCCAAGAATCCCGACGCCCACCTGCGCAAGATCATTACCCTGGAGCAGGCCCTGGCCGGCCGCCCCATCGCCGACCCGCTTACTATATATGACTGCTCTCTAGTGAGCGACGGCGCGGCGGCCGTGCTGCTGGCGGCGACCGAGCGGGCCGGAGAGTTTCGCAAGCCCATTCGGGTGCTGGGGGTGGCCCAAGCCTCGGACCGGCTGGCCCTGGCCGACAAGGCCGACATCACCACTTTCCCCGCGGTCCGGGCGGCGGCCCGCCAGGCTTACGCCATGGCCGGCGCCGGCCCGTCGGATATCGATATCGCCGAGCTGCACGACTGCTTCACCATCGCCGAGATCATCGCTATGGAAGACCTGGGCTTTGTGCCCCGTGGGGAGGGCGGTCCGGCGACGGCGGCGGGCTTTTCCGCGCTCCACGGCGAGAAGCCCATCAACACCAGCGGCGGACTGAAATCGAAGGGCCACCCGGTGGGGGCCACCGGAGTGGGACAACTCTGCGATCTCGTATTGCAGTTGCGCTGCGAGGCCGGAGAGCGCCAGGTGCCGCGAGCTAATGTGGGGCTGGCCCAGAACCTCGGCGGATCCGGCGCCACCTGCGTAGTGACCATTCTCGGACGATGACCTTACACTACTGTACCGGCTGCGGGCAGGCGTACGTCACGCCACCGGCATCTTGCCGCTGCGGCGGCAGCGAGTTCCGCGCCGCCGAGGCGGCGGGTCGCGGCCAGGTGTATTCCTGCACCACCCTGCACGCCGCCGCCCGGGCCCACGAAGCCGACCTGCCGTTTCAGATTGCCATCATTGAACTCGAAGAAGGAGCCCGTCTGACCGCCCGCATTGCCGGACCCCCGGTCGCCATCGGCGACGCCGTGCGACTGGCCGGCGAGCGCGAAGGAGTCCATTTCTTTACGGCGGCGACAACCTGACATGCAACTGGCCAAGCGCATGCTGCAGCTCGGGACCGAGTCTGCGTTCGATGTTTTGCTGAAGGCCCGGAAACTCGAGGCCCAGGGACGTAGCGTGGTCCACATGGAGATCGGCGAGCCCGATTTCCCCACGCCGCCCAACGTCGTCGCGGCGGCCAAGCGCGCCCTCGACGAAGGCTGGACCCACTACGGTCCCACCCAGGGTTATCCCGAGCTGCGCGAGGCCATCGCCGAGCACATCTCCCAAACGCGCGGTATCCGGGTGGGCCCCGAGCGTGTCTGTGTAGTGCCCGGTGGCAAGCCCATCATCTTCTTCCCGCTGCTGGCCCTGATCGAGGCCGGCGACGAGGTCCTCTACCCCAACCCGGGCTTTCCCATCTACGAGTCGATGATCAAATACCTGGGCGGCGTGCCGGTGCCGCTGCCGCTGGTCGAGAAGCGCGGCTTCTCGCTCGATCTCGACACCTTCGCCGCCCGCCTCTCGCCCCGCACCAAATTCATCATCCTGAATTCCCCCCAGAACCCCACCGGCGGCGTGATCCCCCACGACGACCTGGCCGCGATCGCCCGCCTGATCCGCGACCGCGACCTGATTATCCTCTCCGACGAGATCTACAGCCGCATCCTCTACACCGACCGCCACCATTCGATCGCGTCGTTCGACGGACTGCTGGAGAAGACCATCCTCCTCGACGGTTTCTCCAAGACCTACGCCATGACCGGCTGGCGCATCGGCTACGGCGTCATGCCGGAGTGGCTGGCCGCGGCCGTGACGCGCTTGATGGTCAACTCCAACTCCTGCACCGCCAGCTTCACCCAGCGCGCGGCCCTGGAGGCCCTGCGGGGGCCGCAGGAGAGCGTGGACAACATGAAGGCCGAGTTCCGCCGCCGCCGCGAAGTGATCGTTAACGGTCTGAACCGCATCCCTGGCTTCCACTGCCATCCCCCCGGCGGAGCCTTCTACGCCTTCCCCAACATCACCGGCACCGGCCGCAAGTCCCAGGAGCTGGCCGACTATCTCCTGGAGCACGCCGGAGTCGCCGCCCTGAGCGGGGCGTCGTTCGGCGAGTACGGCGAAGGGTACCTGCGGTTCAGCTACGCCACCTCGCTGGCCAACATAGAGGAGGCTCTGCGGCGCATCGCGGCGGCTTTGGCCTCATAGCGGTGGCAGGTCCACACTACCCCACCCGGATAGGTATTCCAGCCGGCGCTGCATTTCTCCGGCAGTCCTCAGGAGATGCAACAGTCACCGTAGTTGTTCGCCGACCGAGTAGCGTTGCTGGGGCGCTACATCGAATCCGGCTCATCACCCGGCGGGGGGGACACCCTCCCTATCCAATCGCTCCGCGAGAGATTCTTCGCCGGCCAGATCCGCCTCGATCTCTTCCGCATTGGCGTGGTAGTAGGCTAGGGCAGCGTGAACCTGCGCCAGGCTGAGATGGCCGTATTGCGTCGCGATCTCTTCGGGAGTAAGCCCCCTCTTGTACCATCCCACGAGGCGCATAACCGTCACGCCTGTTCCTGCGATCTTGGGGCGGCCGGCCCGAACTCTCGGATCGCGGTCTATCAGAGTGCCGATTTCAACTGCATTCGCCATAGCAACACTATAGCCGGCCCGGTGGTCCCTACATCCTCACAAGATATCCCGCGCCGTGGCCCCCCACGCCCGCACCGCCTCCGCATACCGCACCCCGCAGGTCTTGCCTCGATATAGCGCCAGCGCCTCCTTGGTCTGCTGGGCGCCGTCGAGAGCCCCCGCTTTGTACGGCTCATTCCGCACCAGGGCCATGAACCGTCCCAGCCACTCGATGGCCCGGTCCCACTCGGCGGTGATGTCGACGAACGTATCGGGCTCGAACCCGAGGGTATGGCGCGGACCATTGTCATACCAATACATCTGCCGGGGCGGGCGCGACGGCCGCTTGTCCAGCACCGGGCTGGCGAACTGCAGCGCGATTTCACTCAGCCGCGACGCCACCATGTGATCGTCGTGGTGGTCCTCCCGCCACAGCAGGAACGCCACCTCCGGCTGCACCTCCGCGATCACTTCCGCCACGGCCCGCTTCGTGTCCAGGTTGACGTCGAACTGGTGGGTCCGGAAGTTCAGGTACCGCATCTCCACCCCGTATTCCTTCGAGATCGCGGTGGTCCCGGTGAGCAGCTCCTTATGCCGGTTGCCGATCGGCGGCCAGTTCGTGTAATCCCCGATCAGCGTCAGAATCATCACCCGGTAGTTCTTACGGACCCCTTGCAGCAGGAGGCCGGGAATCCCGAACACGCAGTCGTCGTAGTGCGCGCCAATGGCCAGGAGTGTCTTGGGCATGTCCTACAATGAAGCATGCCACGAGTCTGGGGCTGGAGTCTATTCGCTCTCCTCCTGCTCGCCCTGATTTTGATTCCGTTCTTCGGCTTCGAGACGGCCATCACCGCCTGGTCCGAGCGGTTCCTCCACGCCTCGCACCCGCCGTGGATCGTGGGTCCGGCCATCAGCCTCCTGCTGGCCGCCGACCTGGTCTTGCCGATCCCCTCCAGCCTGGTCAGCACGGCGGCAGGTCTGCTGCTGGGCTTGTGGCCCGGGACTCTGGCCTCCTGGTCTGGAATGACCCTCGGCTGCCTGGCCGGCTACTGGCTCGGCGCCCGCGCCGGCCGCTCCGCCGCCCAGCGCCTGGTTGGCGCGAGCGAACTGGACCGCGTCACCAGCGCCTCCCAGCGCTTCGGCGACTGGATGATCCTCCTGTTCCGCGCCGTCCCCGTGATGGCGGAAGCCTCGGTGGTCTTCGCCGGAACCATCCGCATGCCCTTCCGCCGTTTCCTCATCGTCTCCCTGCTCTCCAACCTGGGGATCTCACTGGCCTACGCCGCCGTAGGAGCCTACTCGGCCAACGTCGCCTCGTTTCTGCTAGCTCTGGCCGGCGCCCTGCTGGTACCGGCGGCGGCGATGCTCCTTGCCAGGCTTGGAAGCAGGTGAACACCCTTACAGCGCCAGCACCAACCTGAGTTATACCAGCGTGCACTTGCCTTACTCCAAAGTAAGGATGCTATAATCCAGTAAGGAGATCCCTCCATGCCCGTCAGCACCTTAACCACCAAGGGTCAGATAACCATCCCCAAGCCGATTCGCGAGCACTTGAAGCTCCGCACCGGACACCCGTGTCGATTTCTACGTCGATCCCAAGGGCCGCGTCATCCTGCAGCCGCTCAATGAAGACATTCGGGAGCTCCGAGGGATGATTCGCTCGCCCCACAAGCGTCCGGTTACGGTCGAGGAAATGAATGAGGCCATCGCCCGCGGCTGGTCCGGAACATGAGGTGCCCTGGACACCAATGTTCTGGTGCGCTACGTCGTGGCCGACGATCCGAAGCAACTCGCGCTGGCCGAGGGCATCATCGAGGAATGCGGGGAGAACGAAGAGCCGGTTTTCCTCTCGGTGCTGGTGCTCTGCGAGCTGGTGTGGGTACTGGACCGCAGCTACCAGCAGAGCAAAGCGCAGATGCTCAACGTGATGGATACGATTCTCAGGAAGAACCTCTTCCACATCGAGCACTACGAGTTGGTACGCCGTAGCGTGCAGGCCTGGCGCCACGGCAAGAAAGACTTCGCCGGCTACTTAATCGGCGAGATCGCCAGCCGCGCCGGCTGCCGCGATACCGTGACCCTCGATCGTGGACTGAAGGGGTCCGCGGGGTTCACCTTCCTGGCTTAACGGAGCGACCCGAGCCGGACTATACTGCTCTTATGCCTCGAATTCTCCTCCCGCTGGTAGTGGCGGCTCTGCTGGCGGCCTGCTCCCGGTCGTCCTCGGAGGCCCCGACCCCCGGCCCGCCCGCGGGCGCCGCTTCCGTGCTCCAGATGGCTGACCCGCAGGCCGTCCCCCAGCTTCTGAAGGGATTCCACGGCGTCGAGCAGGGGAGCTGGCGTTGGACCGAGAAGCAGTTCTCCGTGGCCCTCCAGCCTCCCGCTCCCGGCAAGCCCGCCACCTTGCAGCTTAAGCTCTCGCTGCCGGACGTTCTGATCCAGCGTCTCCAGTCGATCACCCTCAGCGCCACGGTCAACGGCGTGGCCCTGCCCAGCGAGACCTACACCGAGTCCGGCGCCCACGTCTACACCCAGAGTGTCCCTGCCCAGGCCCTCACCGGCGCATCCGTTCGGGTGGACTTCTCCGTGGACAAGGCCCTCGGCCCCGACGACAGCGATCGCCGCGAACTGGGCGTGGTGGTGTCCTCGGTAGGTCTCGAGTAAGAGTTGAATCTTCTCCGAGTTCCCAGGCTCTTCCATGAACTCACTCGGCGAAGCGAAATAGCTATTAGCTATTAGCAATCCGGATTGCTAAGAGCTAATAGCTAACAGCTAACAGCTTCTGTTAGATTGTCCTTATGGCCAAGCCGTTTGACGTGGTTGGCGTGGGCCTGAACGCCACCGACACCCTCCTGCTCGTCCCCCACTTTCCGGAGTATGCCGGCAAGGCCCCCTTCACCGCGGAGGTGATGTCGCCGGGGGGCCAGGTAGCCAGCGCCATCGCCTGCTGCCGGCGCCTGGGTCTGCGCAGCAAGTACATCGGCACGGTGGGCGACGACGAGCGCGGCCGGATCCAGCTCCGCAGCCTAGTCGACGAGGGCATCAACATCGACCACGTCCAGCTCCGTCCCGGCTGCCCGAATCAATCGGCCTACATCATCGTCGACCAGAGGACCGGCGAGCGGACCGTTTTCTGGCGGCGCGACAACTCCTTGCGCATCGATCCCTCCCAGATCCAGCCCGAGCAGATCGCCTGCGCCCGCCTGCTCCACATCGACGGGCACGACACCCCCGCCGTCGCGCGCGCCGCATCCATCGCCCGCCAGGCCGGGATTCCCGTCAGCGTGGACGTCGACACCGTGTACCACGGCTTCGACCGTGTCCTGCCGAACGTCGACTACCTGATCACCAGCTCCGAATTCCCGGCCGCCTGGACCAGCGAGCACGACCCGTTTCGGGCGCTGGAGCTGATCCAGAACGAGTTCGGCATGCGCTGCGCCGCCATGACGTTGGGCGCGCACGGCGCGCTGGCCCGTTTCGAAGGCCGTTTCGTCTACTCCCCGGCCTTTGTGGTCAACTGTGTGGATACCACCGGTGCGGGAGACGTGTTTCACGGGGCGTTCTGCTATGCTGTTCTCGAAGGCATGGAGATGCGAGACGCCCTCGATTTTTCCAACGCCATGGCCGCGCTCAACTGCATGGCGATCGGGGCCCGCGGCGGGATCCGTGGATTGACCGACGTGCGCGCGCTGATCGGGC
>JBGOUV010000358.1:0-7364 GCA_041477815.1 Terriglobia bacterium
CGACGTCGGGGGCGAAGCTTTGGTCGTCTCGCAGTTCACCCTCTACGGAGACTGCCGCAAAGGCCGGCGGCCCAGCTTCGACCAGGCCGCCCCGCCCGACCTCGCCCGCGCCCTCTACGAGCGCTACGTGGAGGCCCTCCGCGGGCGCGGCATCCCGGTCCAGACCGGTGTTTTCCAGGCCACGATGCAGGTCGAGCTGGTCAATGAGGGCCCAGTGACGCTGCTGCTGGAGTCGAAGCGGGATACCACTTTTGTGCGATAGGAGACGTAGTACCTCCGGTAGACTTGGCAAGTCGGCGAAAGTAGAGTATCATGACTGGGAGTTGTGCAACCGCAACCTCATGCCGAACCCGGATTCCGTCCGAAGGCGAATGGAGATCTCCTATGCGTAAGACTTCCCAGCGGCGCTTGCTGGTCGCCGTTGCGACCCTATTTGTATTGGCTGCTTCCGCGACCGTAGCGCGGGCAAATCATTCGTGGGGCGGCTATCACTGGGCGCGCCAAAGCAACCCGTTCAACCTGAAGCTAGGCGACAACGTGTCGACTGTTTGGGATAGCTATCTCGGCACCACGTCGGCCGCCTGGTCCGTGTCCACCGTGTTGGACACCACGATTGTGCCGGGCAAGGTGACGAATCTCAGAAGGTGCTCTCCCACCAGCGGTCAGGTGGAGGTGTGCGATACGACCTACGGCAACAATGGCTGGCTCGGCGTGGCTTCGATCTGGATCAGCGGCCTCCACATCACGCAGGGTACCGTCAAGCTGAACGACACCTACTTCAACACCTCGACGTACAACACGCCTGGTTGGAGAAACCTCGTATCGTGCCAGGAGGTGGGCCACACCTTCGGTCTCGATCACCAGGACACGAACTTCAACAATACGAACCTCGGAACGTGCATGGACTACACGAACAACCCCTACGGCCCGCCGGACAACGAGTACCCAAACCAGCACGACTACGATGAGCTGGTCACCATTTACACGCACCTCGACAGCACGACCACCGTCAGCAGCGCCACCGCCACCCAACACCAACCGCCTGCGATGAACGACATCGACCTCGAAGGACCAGGCCAGTGGGGCAAGTTGGTGGGGGAAAGCAGTTCCGGCCGCACCCAGGTCTACGAGCTCGACTTTGGCGGCGGGCACAAGATCGTGACCCACGTCATCTGGGCGGAGGGCCACGAACGAGGGCGGGGCCAGAACTGATCCCGCCGCGCTCAGCGCCGGCCTGACAAATCACCCCCAGGGGTGATGTCCGAGGCGGGGCTGGCCCGTGGTGAAAGCCGGCCTCATCCAGTCGCGGCTCAGTAACTTGTTGATTCTGTTGAGCCGAGCGTAGTGCAAATTTGCACCCCGGTACTCTTGCCACGAGCTGCCAAGGACGACCGGAGACGCCCCGCCGGATTGACTTCGGCCCCTTCCGCGAGGCTCTTACCTGCGGGCCAGATCATCCCCGAGTTCGGTCACGTCGAACTTCTCTTTTTCGAGCGTGATTCCGACGATCATCAGCTCCAGGTCCTGCGGCGTGTGATTGTAGAACCCGTGCGCCTCGCGCAGCCGGACCGGCACGGCGTCCCCCGGCCCGATCTCCACCGTCTCCTTGTCCACCGTCACGCGGCCGCGCCCCTTAATCACGTAGTAGAACTCTTCCATAGCGTCATGCCGGTGGAGCCCCTCCGAGGTCCCGGGCGGCAGGATCAGGTGATCCACGTACGCCCAATTGGTCTTGAACATCTCGGGACGCAGCGCCCGCCGGTACCGCACCGTTCCCTTGCCGCCGTATCGGGCTTTTACCTCCCGCGCCAAGGCGGCGTCGAGCCGCATGTGGGTGAACACCGGTTTCGGGTCGACGGTGACACCGACCCGGTCGTCCCCCAGGTCTTCGGCGTCGTAGCGGCCGCGCACGGTCCCCACCGCGATATTCATCCATTGGGTGGGCTTGCTCGTGGGGTTGTAGATGGCGTGCGAGAACCCCATGCGGCAGGGCGCGGCGGCCGGTCCTTGCAGCAACGCCGTTCGCCCATTGATGGTGAACTGGGCCTCGTTGTCGAAGATGACGAACATCTCCTCCATCTGGTGATGGAAGTGGTGCCCGATACCGCCGCCGGGCGGAATCACCCCGCGGTGCAGGAAGATCAGGTTCGTCTCCAGCGTCTTGGCGTCGAACAGACCCATGAAGTGCAGCTCGCCCGCCCCGTCGTGGATCCGCTTGGCTACCCGGTACTTGGAGGGATCGGTGTGGGCGACCCGGGAAGCCAGAGGGCTCTGCGCGAAACCCGGCGCCACCAGCGACAACACCAGCAACAAGCTTCTCATGCCTTGGTATTGTAGCCCAAACTCCGGTGGGGCGGTGCGCCGGAGCCGCAGCCGGCCCCCCGGCCGGCTCAGGTTTCCACCTGGGTCCCGGCCTACCCCCGCGGCGGCGGCATTTCGTCGTCCGAAACGAAGGGCTCGCACCCCTCCTGCTGGGTATCAATAAAGAGTACGGCCCCCGAGCCCGTGAAGTCCAGCCCGCAAACGCCCCCCTCCGCCCCTTCAAAGTGCAAGTGACTCGGCCGGGGTACGATCAGCGTGCAGGGCTCCTCGGCCCGGCAGGCGCCCAGCGGCGCCGACCCTTCCACCGACACCACCCCCGGCTCGTACAAGAGGAGGAAGCTGCCCCGCCCGTTGCGCCGGGCCAGCCAGCAGGGTCCCAGCGCCAGCCCGACCAGGACCGCCGCCAGCGCTGGACCACGCGGCCAGCGCGTCCAGCGGCCCAGGGTCCGGGCATACCACTCCCGTGCCGGAAGGTCGGCCCCGACCGCCGCCCGTGCTCCCAGCGGCCCCAGCGCCGCCAGGACTGCCGCCGCCGTCAGGCCTCCAGGAATCAGTTGTATCCAGCGCCAGTTCTGAGCGCCGCTAAACGCTGTGTAAAGCAGCAGCCACAACCCCGCCACCACCGCGGCCAGCGCCGCCAATCCCCACGCCGCGGCCCGCGAAGTCACCGCCGGCAACGGCGGGGGCGCCAGGGCCCGGGTCCCCGTGGCCTGCTCCGCCAAAGCCTCCGCCAGCTCCGGCCCCCCGGTGAAGTGCCCCTCCACCCAGTCCGGCCGGCTGCCGACAAACAATACCGTGCGGTTTCGCAGGACCTCGTCGAACCACTCTCGCAGGCGCGTCGGACGCCGGGCCGTGCCCCAGGCCGCCTCTTCGCCCACCTCCAGCACCGCCCCGGTTTCCAAACGCCGGAGCTGCCCCTCTTCCAGTTGGGCCGCCGTCCGCACGCGGACCGCCCCGGGCAGCAGCGTCCGGCCGGTAACGATCCACACGCCCGCCGGCAGCGAAAGCGGTCCGGCCAGGGGCTCGGAGCAGAACACCACCAGCCGGCCGCGGCGCGCCGCGTGCACCAGTTCGTCAGAGAGCATGTTCCAAGGTACTATCATTTACGGTCGGCGGAATGTATTATCCTAGGGACGGATGCTCCGACGATTCCTTCTCATCGCCGCCCTCGCCCCGGCGTTGCCCGCCGCCGACCCCATCCAGGAAGCCTTCGAGCGCCTTTACAATTTTGACTTCCCCGGAGCCCACGCCATCCTCGATCGTCACCTCGCTCAACACCCCGAGGACGCCATGGGTTACAGCGTCCGCGCCGGCGTGCTTCTGTTCTCCGAGCTGGACCGGCTGGGTATTATGGAAGCCGAGTTTTTCACCGACGACCGCCGCATCGCCGACGACAAGAAGAAGCTCAAGCCCGACGCCGCGATCCGTACCCGCTTCTTTCAGGCCGTCGAGACCGCCCAGTTCCGCGCGCGCTCCACGCTCGCCACGCGTCCCGACGACACCAATGCCCTTTACGCCTTCTGCTGGGTGCAGGGCATGATGGTGGATTACACCGCCCTGGTCGACAAGAAGCAAATCGCCGCCCTCTCGCTCGCCAAGAGGTCCAACGCCTGCGCCCAGCGCCTGATCAAGGCCCATCCCGAGATGCACGACGCCTACGTGACGGTCGGCTTCACCGAGTACCTGGTCGGGTCGCTGCCGTTCTTTATCCGCTGGTTCGTCCGCTTTGAGGGCGTCGAGGGCAACAAGCAGACCGGCATGCAGATCGTCCAGAAGGCCGCCCAGTCGGCCCGCTACCTGGGCCCCTTCGCGAAAATCCTGCTCTCCGTCGCCTACCTGCGCGAGAAGAAGCCACAAGAATGCCAACGCCTGCTGAGCGAGTTCAACCGGGACTACCCCGAGAACCGGCTGGTGCGTCGCGAGCTGGCCAAACTGTCGAGTCGCGCAGGACAGGCCTCGGGCCTGTCCGCGCCCTAAATTTGTCCGGAGTCATTTCTTCAGCGGCCTGTTCCTCGGCGATGCTGGCGTTGGGCGCCGAGTAGCGCAACAAGCTTCCTCCATCAGGAGGCGTCCCCATGTTATACCAGAGGACCAGTGTCTTACGACGCCACGCTGAAAGACCTGTTTCGGGGCGGCCAGCGCCTTTGGGATCTGCTAATCGGAAGCCGTCCAGTGGAGTGGTTGACGGTAGAATTCCCGGACGTGCGGGTACGGCGACCGATGTGGTGGCCCGCCTCGCCGACGGCCGGCTCCACCATCTCGAGATCCAGACCGGCCCGGACTCCGACATGCCTTGGAGGATGCTGGAGTACTACTCGCTGATCACCCGCCTATTCGGAGAGCCCCCCGTGCAGCAGCTTCTCTACGCCGGATCCGATCGGACCGAGTTCGCCGGCGGGATCGATCAGGAGGCACTCCAGTATCGCTACCAGGTCATTCACCTGGGAGAAGTGGACGGCAGCACGCTGCTGGAGAGCGATTCGCTGGAAGACAACCTGCTGGCCGTGTTGTGTCGCCTGGAGGACTCTCGGGCCGCGGTGCGGCGTATCTTGAGCCGCCTGGGCGGCCTGCCGCGCCGGGCCGCCGCCGACGCCATCTCCCAACTTGTGATATTATGCCGGTTGAGAGGCTTGCCCGGCCTGTTGCTCGAGGAGCGAAAGCACATGCCTATCCCGATTCCCGAAGATATCCTGGAGCACCCCTGGTTGCAAGAGCTTCTGCAGAAGAGACTGCAGGAGGTCGAGGCTAGGGGAGAAGCTAAGGGAGAAGCTAAGGGAGAAGCCAGTCTCCTGCGACGGCAAATGGAACGCCGCTATGGCGAGTTGCCGGATTGGGCCTTGCGCCGCCTGGAGTCGGCCGACTCCGGCACGTTGGAAAAGTGGGGCCTACGGCTACTCGACGCGGCGAGCCTCCAAGAAGTGTTCGAGTAGGCGCTGTCCGGTCATCGCTTGACCCCCGAGGTCCAGTTCTGCACGATGGTGATGGGCGCGGAAGCGGTCTCTCCCTGCACGCTGTTGATCAAAAAGCGCTGGCCGTTGGCGGCGGGAGCGTAAGGAAATACACCCAGATTAAGGCCCGTGAAGAGGCGCGCATCGAACAGCGGTTGGGGCAGGGCCGCTTCGAACTTAGGCGCGGTCTTCACCTCCACCGCCATCAGCTTGTTGCCTGAGGAGAGATAGTAGATTTCCCTCCCGTCCCGGCGCCAGCGCGGATAGGCGCCGCCCCCCGAGGAGATCATCCACTTCGCGCCGGACGCCGGGAAGGGCTGCACATAGACCTCATACCTGCCCGATTCGTCCGAGGCGTAGGCGATGAACTTCCCGTCCGGCGAGAACCGGCTCTGCCGTTCGTTGAACGGGGTCTGGAGATAGATCGCCGGCTTGCGGTCTCCCTCGAGAGGCAGCACCCACAGATCCAAACCGGTCTTCGCGTTCTGGCTGGCATAGAGGAGGTAGCGGCCGTCGGACGACCAATCTGTGGGAACGATGGGGTCGCCGGAGGCCTTCAGCAACAGCTCATCGCTTCCAGCGCCGCTCGCGACTTTCTGGTAGATACTATCAGGACCATCCCGCGACGAACTGAAGGCGATGCGGGCGCCGTCCGGCGACCAGACCGGCAGCCGGTCCACCGCCTCGTGGAAGGTGAAGCGCGAGGGGGTGCTTCGCGCGAGGTCGATGAGCCAGAGGTCGGGATTCGCGCCTTGCGGATCGCGCCGGGCGACCGCGACGCGCCTTTCGTCCGGCGAAAGAGCCACGTCGCTGTATTCGCCGGGCGAGCCCACCGTCTGCATCTGTTTCCCCGCCCGATCGAACCAGGCGAGCTGGCCGTTTCCGCCGGCGCCGCTCCGATAGGCCAGCACGCCGTTGGTTGAAACGGAGAAGTATGCCTGCGTGCGGATGGAACCGACCTGTTCCGCCACCGGAAACGCCTCGCCGGCAAGCTCCAGGCGTTTTTCCTCGAACGGTTGGGCCATCAGGGTTCCTTCGCGGAGGAAGAGCAGATGTCCGGGCCCGTCCTTCTGCGCGGGAGCGTAAGCCGCACCCTGAGTCGTGCTCATCAGGCGCTTCGCCTCCTTGGGGGAGTCGAGCGAGGCAACGTAGATGGCGCTGTTTTCGGGCTGAGCGCCGGTGGCCAGGTAGAGAAAATGGCGGCCGTCGGGCAAGAATTGAGGCCGGGCATGGTAGCGCTCCTTGCCGGACGGGTCGAGGCTGGTCAGAGCCGCGGAAACGCCGCCGGCCGAGGAGACGCGCCGCAATCCGCCGGCTGTAACGCCGAAGAGGATGACCCTTCGCGATTCCAGGCGCCGCCCAGAGCAAGCGCGATGTCGCAGAGGGTTTGCGGGGGCCCGCCAGCCACTTCGATCTTCTTGAGTTTACCGGCAGCGGAAAACGCCAGGAAGCGGCTGTCCGGCGACCAAAAGGGAAGGATGCATCCTCCGTGCCGGAGAGCGGCCGGGCGTCGAGGGACTCGAAGGATCGGACCCAGAGCAAGCGCCGGCCGTCCTGGCCGATGGCCGCGAAGGCCACGCGGCGGCCGTCCGGGGAGAGGACGGGTTCCTGGTAGAAGGCCGCTTTCTCCGGTGCGGGAATCACGAAACGGGAAACCGGGGGTGCTTCCGGGGGCGGCTCGCGGAAGTGGAGCAGCGAGATCGCGGCGAGGGCCAAAACCAGGACAGCAATTCCACCACCAAGACACCAAAACACCAAGGAACCCCGGTTTTCTTGGTGGTCTTGGTGACTTGGTGTCTTGGTGGTGATTTGCGGCGGTTCGGCCGCATCCAGGGCGATGCGGGCTTCGCCGATGGCTTGGAGGCGGGTGCGGGGGTCCTTGTCGAGGCAGCGGCGGAGGAGATGCTGGAGATGCGGAGGCGTGTTGACAGGGATGGGGGGCTGGCCATGGATGACGGCGGCGAGGGTCTCGGCGGCGGTTTCGCCCGTGTAGAGAGGCTGGCCGGTGAGCAGCTCGGCCAGCACCACCCCGAAGGACCAAATGTCGGCGCGGCGATCCACGGGCTTGCCCTTGGCCTGTTCGGGCGACATGTA
>JBGOUV010000050.1:0-24282 GCA_041477815.1 Terriglobia bacterium
GGCCGTGGATCTGGGGCGTACGGCGGAGCGGGCCTGGCGGGTGCGGCCGGGAGACTACGCGTTTTTGTGCCTGCGTTGAAGTTGCCACGGGAGCGATGTGCCCGGCCATCTGATTCTGATCTGGGACTATGATGCGGCCATCGGCCAGGTGAACGCCAGCTACCCCTACAACTTTCACGAGACGGTGCTGGAAGAGGAGATCCAGAACGTGGACCGGATCCTGACCTGGGGGGAAGAATGCGAGCTGCGGATGACGTTCGCCTGCGTGGGGTTCGCGGCCGAGCCGGGACACTATCCGTATCATGTCCCGGAGCAGATCCGGAAGATCCACGCGAAGGGCCACGAAATCGCGTCGCACTCGTGGAGGCACGAATGGTTTCCCTTTCTGGAACGGGAGCAGATCCGGCGCTCGCTGGCGCGGAGCAAACTGGCGCTGGAGCAGTGCCTGGGAGAGCCGGGAGCGGTGCGTGGTTTCGTGCCGCCGTTCAGCCGGCCGATGAGCTGGTATGGGAAGGGGGCGTGGAGCCTGGGAGACCGCGTATGCGGGCCGTGGTATCCGGGAGCCAGCCTGGGATCGCTGTTGCCGCTGGTGGAGGAGACGGGCTACCAGTGGTGCCGGGTGCGGCACCGCCCGGTGTGGAACGTGCTGGCCGACCGGCGGGGGAGCAAGCCGCCACGGCTCGGGCGGTGGGAGCGGGCCGGCGGAATGATCTGCGTGCCGCAACACTACACCGGGTTCGACGGGGAAGCGGCAGGCCTTGTGGAGCGGGCGGTGGAACAAGAGGCCGCCGTGGTCCTGACCGGTCACCCCTCCGGGCTGAGCCGCCAGGGCACGGAGAACCTGGAGGCGTTACTCCGGTTCTGGGGACGGATCGCGGGTTTTCGGGAGCGTGGTCTGCTGCAGGTGGTCACTGCCAGTGACTATATCCGCGCAATCACACATCAAAGCATCTGACGCGCAGGTGGTGTGCTACGCGGAGGCGATGCGGGAGGCGCACCAGGAGTTCGCCGGGCGCATGTGGCGGAAGCGGCGCCGGCGGGAGGATCGCTACATCCGGTGGAAGTTCCGCGGCCCGGAACGCGGGGAAGTAGAGGGTTTATTGCTGGCCGTACAGGACGGGCAGGTGCTGGGGCAATTGGGGCTGCTTCCCGCGACGCTACAGGTGGGGGTGGGTAGCTATCCTTGCCAGTGGGCCTGCGACCTGATGGTGAGCCCCGCACACCGGCGCCGCGGCATCGCCTCCCTGCTGCTGGCCAGAGCGATGGCGCGACCCTGCATCACGTTGGGAAGTAACCCCAGCCCGGGCGCGGACCGGACGATGGCGGCGATGGACTTTCAGGCTCTGGAGGGGCCGCGGGTTATGGTTCTGCCGCTCGACCCGTCGCACGTGCTGGGCTGGAAGACGCCCCCGCCGCTGGCCGCGGCGATTCCCATGCTGGCGTCGCTGGCGCGGCCGCTGGTGCGGGTGCGGGCATCGCAACTGACCCGAGCCACCGGCCCGCCGCCGGCCGCGTTGTGCCCCTGGCAGGAGGTGGCCGGCCGGATCGAAACGCGCCAGCGGAAGCTCGAGGCGCCCCACGTCGTACACGACCGCTCGTTTCTGAAGTGGCGGTGCACCGGGTTGAGCGGATTCTCGGCCGAACTGCTGGGGCTGCAAGCCGGCTCGGGTTGGGCCCTGGTAGGCCCGGCGGATCGGTACTTTTACGTGTACGACTGGTGGGCCCAGGATCACGACGATGGTCTGTCGCTATTCCGGGCCGTCTACCAGATGGCTCAGGAGCGCCGGAATCAGACCGTTATGGCCCTGGCGCCCGACGCAACCGCGGAGAGCTGGCTCGATGCCGCCGGGTTTCTGCCGATGCGCCGGCCGGTGAAGGTGGTCCATTATCCGGCGGCGCCGCTGGCGCGGGCACACTCCGGCTTCCACTATTGTCTGTATGATTCCGACGGCAACCTGTAGGGCCCTATGAAACTGTTGGTGGCAGGCGTGACGTGGCCGCCGGAAACGTTTCTCCGCCAGCGGCTGGAGGGACTGGCGAAGCGGGGCGTGGAGGTGACGGCGGCGGTCTCGGTCCCGCGCACCCGGGCGGGAGGACCCAGGTTGGAGGGAGTGCGGATGGTGCGACTGCCGCATTGGGACGATCCCAAGCTGCTGCGCGCGTGGCGGGCGGTCTGGGGCCGGCCGGCCTATGCGGCGCTGGCGCGGTTGCGGCCGGAGGTGGTGCATTTCGAATGGAACTCGGTGGCCATCGACTACTGGCCATTGGTCGAGCGGTGGCGGCGTCCGGTGGTGATCAGTTGCCGGGGCAGCCAGATCCAGGTGCGGCCGCACGTGCCGGGGCAGGAAGAGTACGTCCGGGGACTTGCGCGGACCCTGGGTGGCGCGACAGCGGTGCATTGCGTGTCGGCGGCCATCCGGGAGGAGGCGGCGAGGTTCGGGTTGGATCCGGCGAAGGCGGTGGTGATCCGCCCGGCGGTGGACGCGGAGTTCTTTCAGCCGGGCGGAGGGCGGCGCAGCAACGACACGGAGTTTCGCGTCGTGTCGACGGGGTCGTTGCACTGGGTGAAGGGCCACGAGTACGCGCTGGCGGCGGTACGCAAGCTGGTCCAGGACGGCCTGCGGGTGTGGTTCGAGATCCTTGGCGACGGCAAGAAGGCCGAGCGGCAGCGGCTGCAATACGCGATTCAGGACCTGGGGCTGGGGGGCGTCGCCCGGCTGCGCGGGGCGCTGCCGCCGGCGGCGGTAAGGGAGGCGTTGCAGAAGGCCGATGCGTTTCTGCTGGCCAGCGTGAGCGAAGGGATTTCGAACGCTGCCCTGGAGGCGATGGCCTGCGGCGTGCCGGTGGTGACAACCGCATGCGGAGGTATGACGGAGGCGGTCAGCGACGGCGTGGAGGGGCTCGTCGTGCCGGTGCGCGATTCGGAGGCGATGGCCGGAGCGCTGGCCAGGCTGGCCGGCGATCGGGCGTTGCGGGAGCGCCTGGGGCGCGCGGGGCGGGAGCGGGTGCTGCGGGAGTTCACGCTGGCCCAACAAATGGATGACTTCCTGTCGCTCTATCGGAAGCTGGTGGCTTGAAGATCGTATTGGTGGTATCGGAGTATCCGGCGGTCTCGGAGACCTTCGTCGCCGCGAAGTTTCGCGGACTGGTGGAAGCCGGCTGGGACGTGGAGGTAGCGGCGGGACGCGGGCGGCGGGAAGAGCGGGTGAGGATAGCTTGGCCGCATCGGCCGCGATGGCTGGCGGCGGCCCTTCTGCCCGCGGCGGCGGTGCGGTGCCTCTGGGCGGCGCCGCGCACCACGCTGCGTTACCTGGCGCGGGGATGGCTGCGCCGCTTGTACCTGGACGCCCAGATCGTCGCCGCCCGGCCGGACCTGGTCCACTTTGAGTTCGGAGCGCTGGCGGTGGGGCGGATGTACCTGGCCGAGCTGGCCCCGTGCAAGATCGTGGTCAGCTTTCGCGGGTTTGACCTGAACCACGCCGGCCTCGACGTTGCCGGATATTACGATGAGGTATGGGAGGGGGTGGCGGCCGTACATTGTCTCAGCCGCGATTTGTGGGAGAAAGCGCAGCGGCGGGGATGTCCGGCGGGGAAGCAGCATGCCCTGCTGCCGCCGGCCATCGACACGGAGTATTTCGCCGGGGTGACGCGGGCGCCGGCGGTGGATCGGCCGGTGCGGCTGCTGAGCGTGGGGAGGCTGGAGTGGACTAAGGGGTATGAATATGCACTCGAGGCGGTGGCGGCGCTGCGGGCGGGCGGGATGCCGGTGGAGTATCGGATCGTAGGCGCGGGCGAGCACCTGGAGGCGGTGGCGTTTTGCCGGCATCAGCTGGGCCTGGAAGACTGTGTCGCCCTGGTGGGTGCGGCGGGCCGGGAGCGGGTGCGGGCGGAGCTGGAGTGGGCCGATATCTTCCTGCACACGGCGGTGACGGAAGGTTTCTGCAACGCCGTGATCGAGGCCCAGGCCAGCGGGCTGCCGGTGGTCACCTCGGATGCCGGCGGATTGCCGGAGAACGTGGAGGACGGGGTGACCGGCTTTGTGGTTAGACGGCGGGAGCCGCGCGCTACGGCCGAGAGGTTGCTGCGATTGGCGCGGGATCCGGCGCTGCGGGAAAGGATGGGCCAGGCGGGCCGGGAACGAGCGCGGCGGTGCTTTTCGCTGCCCGCGCACTTGCGGGCGTTTCAGGACTTCTATGAACGGGCGGGTCAACCTGATTTGGCTCGGCCGGCGTGAGGGCGCGCCGGAGTGGAGACTGGGCGAGGTGGTGACGGCGGAAGCGGCGCCGGCGGCGGTAGCGGCCTGCGTGGAACGCTGCGCACCGGATCCGGCGGCGCAGGCGTGGCTGTTCTGGGACAGCCTGCTGGGAGTGCCCGACCCGGCGGCGGCCGAGCGGGCGCTGCTGCGGCCGGGCGATGTATGGCACGCCGGCCTGCGGTTGGGCATGGCCGGACGGCCCGGTTTGATTGACTTTGTGGAGCCCACCTGGATGCTGAACGCGGACCCGGATCCGGCGGCCGAGGCCACCTCCTGGCGGATCTCGCTGCGGGCCTGCCTGGTGCGGGCGGAGGCGCTGCGGCGGCTGGGCGGGCCGCGGCCGGAGTTTCAGACCCTGGACGGAGCGGCATTAGAGATGGGGCATCGGTACGTCCGGCGGGGGGCGCTGACCCGGCACGTGCCCTGGTTGGCGCCGACGCCAGCGCTGGCGCCGGTCGGGCTAACGGCGGAGGACGAGGTGCGGTTCGTTTCCTGGCGCTTCGGCCCGTTTTGGGCCCGCTGGGCGGTGGGACGGGCCGTGCTCAGCGGATACCTGGGGCCCTGGGAGGCGGCGCGGGCTTGGCGGCGCGTGGCAGGCGGGGCGCGTCCGGCGGATCCGCCGGTGCTGCATGGGCCGGGAGGGAAGGCGCCTGCCGGGGCGCGGGTGAGTGTGGTGATTCCCACCCTGGACCGCTATCCATACCTGAGGGTGATACTGAAGCAACTGGCGGCCCAGACCATCCCTCCGCGGGAGGTCCTGGTGGTGGACCAAACGCCGCCGGAACGGCGGGAGTCGGGTCTGGAGAAGGAAGTTCCGGGGCTGCCGCTGCGGGTTCTGTGGCGCGACCAGGCGGGGCAGTGCTCCTCGCGGAACGCGGCGATCCAGGCGGCCGGCGGGGACTTCCTGCTGTTTGTGGACGATGACGATGAAGCGCCGCCGGACTTGATCGAGGCGCATCTGGCGAATTTGGAGCGGTTTGGGGCGGAGGTGTCGTGCGGCGTGGCCGAGGAGGCGGGGGCCGGACCGCTACCACCGGCGTTTACCTACGTGCGGGCCAGCGACGTGTTTCCGACGAACAACAGCATGGTGCGGCGGAGCGCCTTGCGGGGGTCCGGATTGTTCGATTTCGCTTTCGAGCGGGGGGCGCGGGCGGACGGGGATCTCCGCCTGCGCCTCAGCCGGAGCGGGGCGCTGATGGTGCTGAACCCGGCCATCTCGGTGCTGCACCACCACGCTCCGCGCGGCGGGCTGCGGAGTCATCGGGCGCGGGTGGTGACCTACGGGTCCAGCCGGCGAAAGCTCCTCGACCGGCACTTGCCGAGCGCCACCGAGATCTATCTGGCGCGAAGGTACTTCACGCCGCGACAGGTGCGGGAGATGCTGTGGCTGCGCGCGTTCGGGACCCTGAGTGCTCACGGAGGCCTGGCGCGGCGGGTGGCCAAGATGGCGGTGGGGCTGGTGTCGCTGCCCCTCAGCGGGCTCGCCATGGTGCGGCAGTATCGGAAGGCTACAGAGATGTTGCGGAGGTTCCCGCAGATACCGGCACTGGGGTAGGAGAAGATGGCGCTGACGGCGGAAGAGATTCGGATATTCGGCGAGCAGGGGTTTCTGGGGCCGTTTCCAGTGTGCGGTGAGGAGGAGATGGCCGAGATTCGGGAGCCGCTGGACGCGGTGGTCGCGGAAGGGGAAGGGAGGTGGAACCAGCGTCATCTGGATTCGCGGGCGGTCTACGAGTTGTGCGCGAAACCGGCGCTGCTGGACCGGATCGGGTCCCTGCTGGGGCCCGACCTGGCGCTGTGGTCGACGAGGTTTCGCGTGAAGTACGCGGCTACCAAGGAAATCCCCTGGCATCAGGACGTCATCTACTGGCAACTGGACCCGCTGGTGAACGTCTCGGCGTGGCTGGCCATCGACGACGTGGACCACGAGAACTCATGCGTGCAGCTCATACCTGGCTCGCACCGGGAGACCATCCCCCATGCGCCCTCGCAAGGGGACGTCCACCACGACTTCACGCTGGTGGCCGACCCGGCGTATTACCGGGAAGAGACCGCGGTGAGTATGGTCATGCGGGCGGGAGAGTGCTTTCTGTTTTCGGAGCGGGCGCTGCACCGGTCGAGCGCGAACGCGAGCGTGCGTAGGCGGGCGGCGCTGACGATCCGCGTAACCACCCCGCGCGTGAAGGTGCGGACGCCGGGACACGACCGCCTGATTCTGTTGCGGGGCCGCGACGACTACGGGTACAACACACTGGCGCCGCCGCCAGCGGAGGACCGGTGAACGAGCGGGAGATAAAACGGGCCGTGTTGCAGGCCGCCAAGCCGGGGCTGGAAGCGCTCGTAGGGCGCATGGAGTTCCAGGAGGTGACGCGGTGCTGGTGCGGGGGGCCGCTGGAGCCGTGGCTGGAGGAGTTCGGGCTCTACGCGCGGTGTGCCTGGTGCGGGTGCAAAGCGGTGCGGCACCGGCCCACCGAGACCAGCCTGGAGACGCTCTACTGCAGTGGGTACTACTGGACAGAGTATCAGGCCGTTCATAACTGCCCTCCGGTCGAGGAGCGGCACGAGCGGGACATGCAGGACCGGGTGCCGCAGTACCTGGAGTGGATGCGGGAACTGGTGCCGCCGCCGGCGCGGACGCTGGAGATCGGATGCGGCAACGGGAGACTGCTGGCCGAAGCGGCGCGGGCGGGGTACCACAGTACGGGGGCGGAGATGGATGCGCGGGTGGCGGCGTGGGTGCGGGAAAAGACCGGGGCGCCGGTGTTTGCCGGACCGTTCCCGCCGCTGGAAGAGGGAAAGTACGACCTGGTGCTGGCCCTGGACGTGCTCGAGCACGTGCCGGATCAAGAGCGGTTCACGCGGGAGATACGGGAGCGGCTGCATGCGGGCGGGAAGGTCATGGTCCACACGCCGGTGATCGACACGGATGACGCGGCGCGACAGTGGCGGGATATGTTCAATCAGCTGTCGCACGTTTGGATGCATACCACTGAGTCATTGTGCCGGCTGTGGGAGCGCGCGGGGCTGCGCGGGAGGCTGCTGGGAGAGCTATTCGGAATGCCGTGCTACGGGCTGCGGGGATGAGATGCGAGTACTGGTAGTAGCGTCGGAGTTCCCGCCGGGTCCGGGAGGGATCGGGACACATGCCTATGAGCTGGCGCGGGGATTGGGGAAACATGGCTGGGAAGTGGCGGCGCTGGTGAGGCAGGACTACGTGACGGGCGCGGAGGCGGAGGCGTTCAACCGGGAGCAGGCGTTTGCGGTAGTCGTCCTGCCGCGGGCGGCGTGGGCGCGAGCCCGGGCCCTGGCGCGCCGGATCCGGGAGTGGAAACCGGACCTGGTGGCGGTCAGCGGCGACAGGATGATCTATCTAACGGCCTGGGCGGCGTGGGGGCGGCCGTGGGTGGCGGTGGAGCACGGGAGAAACCCGGCGGGCTGGGAGCGCCGGGTGAAGCGCTGGGCGTTGGAGCGGGCTACCGGAGTGGTGGGGGTGAGCCGGTACACCTGGCAGCGCCTGGCGGCTACCGGGATTCGACCCCGGCAGGGCCTGGTGATACCCAATGGCGCGGATCCCGGACGCTTTCGGATCCTGCCGAACGGGCGGCGAAGCGAGGCGCGCCGGAGCCTGGGACTGGATGGGGCGCGGTTGCTGATCACGGTGGGCAACGTGACGGCGCGGAAGGGACAGGACGTCGTCATTCGGGCGCTGCCGCGCATTCTGGAGCGGGTCCCCGACACGCATTATCTGATGGCCGGGTTGCCGACGCGGCAGCGGGAGTTCGCCGCTCTGGCGGGAGAGTTGGGGGTGGCTGGGCGGGTACATTTTCTCGGACACGTGGAGGCCGAGCGGCTGGTGGGGTTGCTGAACGCCTGCGATGTATTCGCCATGACCAGCCGGCACGCGGGCGATCAGTTCGAGGGCTACGGGATAGCGGTCACGGAGGCGGCGCTGTGCGGTCTGCCGGCGGTGGTAACGGGGGAGTCGGGGTTGCGCGAGGCCGTCGTGGAGGGAGAGACGGGACTGGCGGCCCCGGAGGAAGACGTGGCTGGAGTGGCGGAGGCGGTGGTGAAGCTGCTGGACGATGAGGACCGCCGGCGGGCCATGGGGGAGGCGGCGCGCCGGCGGGCTCTCGCCGGGCAGACCTGGGCGATCCGGGTGCGCGAATACGACACGTTTTTCCGGAGCCTGCTGTGCAATTGCTGATCGTCTCGCATACCCCGCATTACTATCTGAACGGAAAGCTGGTAGGCTGGGGGCCCACGGTGCGTGAGATCGACGCCCTGGGGAAGCTGTTCGAAACGGTGGTGCACGTGGCGCCGGTGCACTCGGAACCGGCGCCGCCGAGCGCGCTGGCGTACCAGTGTCCGCGGGTGCGGGTAAGGGGGGTTCGGCCGGCGGGAGGCCCCCGCTGGCGGGACAAGCTGGGGATACTGGCGCGGGCGCCGGGTTATGTGCGGGCCATCGCGCAGGAGATACAGCCGGCAGACGTGGCCCACGTGCGCTGTCCGGCCAGCATCAGCCTGATCGCATTGGTGGTGCTGGCGCTGTCCGGCCGGCCCCGGCGGCGGTGGGTGAAGTATGCGGGGTGGTGGCGGCCGGCGCGTCCGGACTCGTGGTCGCACCGGCTGCAGCGGTGGTGGCTGGGGCGGCGCTCGAGTGGCGCCGTGGTGACGATCAATGGAAGCTGGCCGGAGCAACCGGCGCACGTGCGGTCCTTCCTGAATCCGTGCCTGAGCGAGGCGGAGCTGGTGGAGGCGCGAGCGGCCGGCCGGGACAAGGAGCTGCGACCGCCGCTCCGCCTGGTGTTTGTGGGACGGCTGGAGCCGGCCAAGGGAGCGCGGGCGGCCGTGGAGATCCTGGCCGCATTGCGCCGGCGCGGGGTGGAGGCGACCCTCGACGTGGTGGGGGACGGGCCCCAGCGCGGGGAACTGGAAGCGCTGGCCCGCGGCGCGGCCGTAACGTTTCACGGCTGGCTGCCGCGACCCCGGGTCGGGAAGATCTATGCGCGCGGGCATCTGCTGCTGTTGCCGAGCCGCAGCGAGGGATGGCCGAAGGTATTGAGCGAAGGTATGGCGTACGGACTGGCGCCGGTGGCCGGCGCAGTGGGGAGCATTCCCGAGCTGCTGGGAGAATTTGGAACCGGCCGGGCGCTGGACCCGTCCGATACGGGGGCGTTCGTGGAGGCCGTGGCCTGGTACGGAGCCCACCCGGAGGCCTGGAGGGAAGAGGCGGTTCGCGGGATGCAGGCGGCCGGACAGTTCAGCTACGAGCGCTATTTGGAGGCGGTGCGGCGGCTCCTGGAAGCGGGCCTGCCCGCAGCGGGGGCAACTTGTGAGACCTAGCTGGATGGTGGTCTTCTTGCTGGCGCACGCGCCGCTGGCGGTGTGGATGATCGATAACCGGGACGCGGCCACGGTGCACGCGGTGGTCGTCCTGGTGGTGAGCTTGTGGTGGGCGGTGGCGGGAAGGAGCCAGTATCGCGTGGCCCTGGCCGCGGCGTACATCATGGGCGCGGAAGTGCTGTGGCGTATGACCGACGCGCGGATCTTCTGGGAGACCGCAAAGTACGCCATCTCCGCGCTGTTCCTGATCGGGGTGGTGCGGCGGCGGGGGAGGCGGATCAACGGCCAGGCGGCGCTATACCTGGCGCTACTGACTCCGTCCGTTCTCCTGACCGTCGCCGAACTCCCGCTGGGCGCCGCGCGCGAGCAGATCAGCTTCAACCTGTCGGGGCCGTTGGCCCTGGCCCTGAGCGTACTGTTTTTTACGGGCCTTACCCTGACCGAGTCGCGATTCCAGGCTCTGCTGCTGGCGCCGCTCGGACCCCTGCTGGGGGTGGCCGCGATCGCCATTCGGCGGACTCTGAGCGCCACCGCCATCCATTTCACTCAGGAATCCAACATTGTCACCAGCGGCGGTTTTGGACCGAACCAGGTGGCGGCAGTGCTGGGTTTGGGAGCGTTTCTGGCGCTGTTTTACATCTTGCACGGGCGCACCCGTCTGCCCCTGAGCTTGCGGGTGATGGCTTTGGCATCGGTGGCGGTGCTGGCCATCCAGAGCGCCCTGACGCTTTCGCGGGGGGGGGTGGTGACGGCCGGTGCGGCGGCGGCTTTGGCCACCGTGTGCCTGGTGCAGGACCGGCGGATCCGGGGACGCCTGCTGCAACTGGCGCCGCTGCTGTTCGTGGCCGGGGCGTTTGTGGTGACGCCCCGCCTCGATGAGTTTACCGGGGGGGCGCTCTCGGCGCGATTCCGGGATACCAGTGTGGGAAGCCGGCGGGAGCTGTTCGAGGCGGAGCTGCGGGTGTGGCGGGATCATCCGGTGTTCGGCGCCGGGCCGGGGATGGCCAAGCTGGCGCGGGAGGCCTCCGGGGTGCCGGCGGCGAGCCATACCGAGCTTTCACGCCTGCTGGCCGAGCATGGGTTGTTCGGCCTGGGGGCCCTGCTGCTGCTGGCGCTGCTGGCCGCCCAGCGGTTCCGGCAGGCGCGGACGCCGATGAGCCGCGCTATGGTACTGTCAATGATGGGGTGGAGCTTGCTATTCATGGCCCACTCGGCGATGCGCCTGGCGGCGCCTTCGTTTCTGTTCGGGCTGGCGTTCGTCAACCCGCGGTTCCGGCGGCCGCCCCCGGTGGCAGCCCCGCTGGAGCGGGCGGGGGAGCTGCCGGAAGCGGCTCCTCTGGGAACTGGAGGATAATCATGCGTTCGTACCTGTCTATAGCTCTGATCCTGGCGGCGAGTGGGACGTCTCCCGGCCAAGACACTCCGATGGTGTATTACGTGTCACCGGCGGGCACCCCGGCCGGCGACGGAAGCCTGGACCTGCCGATGGATCTGGCCACAGCGCTGGGACCGCGCAGCCGGGCCCGGCCGGGAGATACGATCCTGCTGCGAGCCGGCATCTATCCCGGAGCGTTCAACAGTACGCTGGCCGGGACGGAGGGACGCCCCATCGTAGTGCGCCAGTACGCCGGCGAGAGAGCCACCATCGACGGCAACCTGACCGTCCGCGGAGCCTGGACCTGGTACTGGGGTTTCGATATCGGCAACTCCAGCCCGGACCGCACCAACACGCGGCCGACGGCGCTTACCGTACTCGGCCCCAACACCAAGATGATCAACCTGACGGTGCACGACGGCGGCGACGGGCTGGATCCGTGGACCCCGGCGGTGGATGCCGAGGTTTACGGATGCATCATCTACCGCAACGGGTGGCAGGGCCCGGCGCCCGATCGCGGGCACGGCCACGGGCTTTACATCCAGAACGAAACGGGCACCAAGCGGATCCTCGATAACATCCTGTTCAACGGCTACGGCTATGGAATCCACGCCTACACCGAGGGGGGCTCCATTAAAGGCATGCACTTCGAAGGGAACATCATTTTCAACAGCGGCAAGAACGCCCGCGACGAGTGGCGAACGTCGAACATTCTGATCGGGGGCCAGCAGCCCGCCGAGCGCATCACCGTGATCGGCAACTGTACGTACACACCGATAGAGTTCAACGTGTCGAACTCGTTCGGCTATGGTCCCGGTCCGAACAACAAGGACGCCGTTGTACGGGACAACTACTTCGCCGGAGGCGGTCTCGGGGCGATCTTTTTCCGGTGGGAGAAGTTGCTGATCAGTAACAATACATATTTCGCGAATCCGTATCTTTTGCAAGTCCTGCCGCCCCGGAACGACGCGCCCTATTCCTATGAGGTCAACGGGAACACTTACATCGCCCCGGCCTATGGCGAGCCGCTGAGCTTGGGAACCACCAACTTCAACTTTGCGAACTGGCAGCGGCAGACCGGCTATGACCGGGACAGCCAGTGGATCTCCAATCCGAAGCGGCGGCCGGCGGGGACGAAGGTAATCGCCCGGCCCAACCAGTACGAGCCGGGACGGGTTCATCTGGCGGTGTATAACTGGGACCTCCAGAACACGGTGGACGTGGACCTGCAGGGCTTGGTGGAAGTGGGCGCGGCCTACGAAGTGCACAATGTCCTGGACTACTTCGGGCCGCCGGTGGCGGCGGGCGTGTACACCGGGCAGCCGGTGGTGCTGCCGATGGCGGGAACCGATTCGGGCCCGGAGTTCAATGCCTTCGTGCTGACCAGCCGGAGGGGATCGCTGCCGCCCCGGCTGCGAAAGACCCGTTGAGCCGCGCGGCGGAGGCGGGATCCGTCCTGCTGATAGGGAACTTCCAGTCGGCCAGGTCGGGAATCCCGGGGCCGTCCGAGGAGCTGGCGGCGCGTCTGGCCGCCGGCGGCTGGACGGTGTTGACGGCTTCGTCGCGGCGCGGCCGGCCGGCCCGGCTCGCCGACATGTTGTGGACGGCGTGGCGGGCCCGGCGCCGGTACGGCGTGGCGCAGGTGGAGGTTTACAGCGGTCCGGCATTTTTCTGGGCGGAGGCGGTGTGCCGGGTGCTGCGGGGAGCGGGGAAACCGTTCGTGCTGAGCCTGCACGGGGGAAACCTTCCGGCGTTCGCCCAGCGCCACCAGGGACGGGTGCGGGCGCTGCTGGGGCCGGCGGCGGCGGTCACCACCCCGTCGCGGTATCTGCGCGAGGCCATGCGGCCGTATCGTAGCGACCTGCGGCTGGTACCTAACCCGGTCGACTTGAGCGCCTACCCGTTTCGGGTGCGGGAACGGGCCGCGCCCAGGCTGGTGTGGCTGCGGGCCTTCCACCGGATCTACAACCCGGCCCTGGCCCCGCGAGTGGTGGCGCGGCTGGCGGGAGAGTTTCCCGACGTGCGGCTGACCATGTTCGGTCCGGATCGCCGGGATGGGAGCCGGGAGCAAACCGAGCGGCTGGGCGGCCCGGTGGAGATCGCGGGGGCCGTACCGAAGTCGCGCGTGGCTGCGAGCTTGCAACAAGGCGACATTTTTCTGAATACCTCAAATCTCGACAATGCGCCGGTCAGCGTCGTGGAAGCGATGGCCTGCGGGCTGTGCGTGGTGAGCACCGACGTAGGGGGAATGCGGTACCTGGTGGAAGACGGAGTGCAGGCGCTGCTGGTCCCGCCCGACGATGCCGCGGCGATGGCGGGGGCGGTGCGGCGCGTGTTGACTGAGCCGCGTCTGGCGGAAAAGCTGTCGCGGGCCGGACGGGCCCGTGCGGAGGAGTTCGACTGGTCGCGGGTGTTGCCCGAGTGGGAGAAATTGCTGGGGTCCCTGGTATGAGCGCCGCGTGGCTGGGACTGTATCACCGGCTGCCCGGCCCGGCGCGGTCGCTGGCGGCGGGACTGCGGGGGCTCTACCTGCGGTCGTGGAGGTATGGGCCGGAGACGGAGAAGCTGGTGGAGGAGGCGCTGGAGCGGGAGTCGTGGGGAGGGGAGCGGTGGCGGCGGTGGCAGCAGGGGCAACTGGCGCGACTGCTGGAGCGGGCGGCCACGCGGGTGCCGTACTACCGCGAGTGGTGGCGGGGTCGCGGGGGGCGGGCTGCCTGGGAGCGCCTGGAGAACTGGCCGGTGGTGGAGAAAGAAGCCGTGCGGGAGAATGCGGAACGGTTCCTGGCCGACGATTGCCGGACCAGCCGCATGTTTCACGAGCATACCAGCGGGACCACGGCCACCCCCCTCGACTTGTGGTGGAGCCGGGAAACCGTGCGGCGGTGGTACGCGCTGTTCGAGGCGCGGTGGCGGCGGTGGTACGGGGTGTCGCGGGACGACCGCTGGGGGAATCTCGGCGGCCAGTTGATCACGCCGGTGGTCCAACGGCGGCCGCCGTTCTGGGTATGGAATCCGGCGCTGCGGCAGCTCTACCTGTCGTCGTATCATCTGGCGCCGGATTTGATCCCGCACTACGTCGAGGCCATCCGTCGATACCGGGTGCGCTATCTGCTGGGGTACACCTCCTCGCTCTACGCCCTGGCTTTGGAGGCCAGGGACCTGCGTCTGGAGGTGGTCATCACAAATGCCGAGCCGCTGTACGGCTACCAGCGGGAGGCCATGGAGACCGCCTTCCGGTGTCCGGTGCGGGAAACCTATGGGATGGCCGAGATCGTGGCGGCGGCGAGCGAGTGCGGGGAGGGACGCCTGCACCTGTGGCCGGAGGTCGGAGTAGTGGAAGCGCTCGACGGCGAGCTGGTGTGCACCGGGTTGTTGAACCAGGACATGCCTCTGGTGCGGTACCGGTTGGGGGATCGCGCCGCGCTGGCGGCAGAGGGGGAGCGATGCGCGTGCGGACGGGGGTTGCCGCTGCTGGACTCGGTGGAGGGCCGGACGGACGACGCGCTGTACACGGCCGACGGGCGTCGAATCGGGAGGCTGGATCCGGCGTTCAAGGCGCGGTTGCCGATTCGCGAGGCCCAGATCATCCAGGAGGCGCTCGACCGGGTGCATGTGCGGTACGTGCCGGCGCCGGGTTTTGACGGCGCGGCGGTGCGGTCGATCGAGGAGCGGCTGCGGAGCCGATTGGGGCCGGTGGAGGTCACGCTGGAGGCGGTCGCGGAAATCCCCCGGGAGAAAAACGGGAAGTTTCGGGCCGTGGTGTGCCGGATTGCGAATCGCCATACTGACTCAGTACTATCCGCCTGAGGTGGGAGCGCCGCAGAACCGGCTGTCGGACCTGGCCCGGAGGTTGCTGGGACGCGGGCACGCGGTGCAGGTCCTCACCGCGCTGCCCAATTATCCGGGTACGGAGATCCGGGAGGGTTACCGGGGACGGCGGGTTCACCGCGAGAAAATCGACGGGGTGCCGGTAACACGGTTGTGGTTATATGTACCTGCGCGCAAGACGTTTTCGCGGCGCTTGGCCAACTACTGTTCGTTCGCGTTGCACGCGGCGTGGCGGGGTCCGGGGCTGCTGAAACCGGCGGATTTTGTGATCGCGGAGTCGCCGCCGCTGTTCCTGGGGCCGGCCGGGGCGTACCTGGCGCGACGGATGATGGCGCGCTTCGTGTTCAACGTGTCGGACCTGTGGCCGGACTCGGCGGTGCAGTTGGGATTTCTGCGGCCGGGTCCGGCACTGGAGATGGCTCGCTGGATGGAGGCCTGGTGCTACGCCCGGGCCGACGCCATCAGCGGGCAATCGGAAGGGATCGTGGCGAACATCCGGGCGCGGGTTCCGGGGAAGCCGGTAGCCTTCCTGCCGAACGGCGTGGACCTGGCGGCGTGGCCGCCGCGGCACGACCGCGACGCGGTCCGGCGCGAGTTCGCCTGGGGGCCGCAGGAGTTTGTGGTGGGCTACGCCGGGCTCCACGGGCATGCCCAGGCTTTGGAGCAAGTGCTGGCGGCGGCCGAGAGATTGCCGGAGGTGAGGTTCGTGTTCTTCGGCGAGGGTCCGTGCAAGGCGGCGCTCGTGGCGCAGGCGTCGCGGCGCGTGGAGTTTCACCCGCCCCAGCCGCACCAGCGGATGCCGGAGATCCTGGGAGCCTTCGATGCGGGCCTGGTGCCGCTAGCTCGGGGACCGGTGTTCGAGGGCGTGCTGCCGTCGAAAGTCTTCGAAGTGATGGCGTCGGGGAGGCCGGTGGTGCTGGCCGCGGGAGGCGAAGTGGCCAGGCTGGTGGAGCAGGCGCGGTGCGGGGTGGTGGCGCCGCCCCAATCGCCGGAGCGGCTCGCCGAAGCCGTCCGCCGGCTGGCTGACTCGCCGGGGCTCTGTGCGGAGCTGGCCGCCAATGGACGGCGCTTGGTCGCCGCGCGGTTTGACCGCGCCCGTCTCGCGGAGGATTTTGAAACATTCCTGTGCTCGCTACCTGGAAAGACCTGGTCTTCCTGAGCGGTTACCTGGTCACCGCCGTGGTGCCGCGGCGGCTGGACCGGTGGATCGCCGAGAAGCTGGCCTCCCTCTATGTCAAGATGAACCCCGGCCAAGTACGTCGCCTAACCGAGGAGATACGGGGGCGAATGGGGCCGTTGATCAACGGTTCGGAGGCGGGACGCTTGGCCGGGCAGCGGTTTCAGGTGCTGCTGGAGGACCGCTGGGGGCAAGTGCGGGCTATGCACCCGAGGGCCTGGGAGCCCGAGATCGCGCTGGACGGACTGGAACATATTCAGGAGGGTCTGGCGCACGGGCGGGGCGTTATTCTGTGGGGAATGTCCCTGGGCGGCGCCCTGGTCGCGAAACAGGGCCTGTGGCGCGCGGGCGTCCGGTTCGTCCACCTGTTGAGCGAGCGACACGCCTTACCGTCCGGCAGCGTGCTGGCCTGGAAACTGGTACGGCCTCTGCGGTGGCGCTCGGAAGCCCCCTATATGGCCGGACGCGTCGTCATCCCGGCGGACGGCTCGCTCGGCTACCTGCGGACGCTCGGCGAAAGGCTGGCCGGGAACGCGTGTGTCTCGATCCGGGGGGAACACCGCGGGCGGCAAAACGTGGAGGCGCCGCTGCTCGGCTTGCCGGTGAGTTTCGCTACTGGGGCGCCCTCGCTGGCTTGGCGTCACGACTCGGTGCTGCTGACCGTCTATGCGGTGCGCGTGGGTCCGTCCCGCCATCGGGTGGTCATCGAGAACCCGATCGAGGCGGACCGCAGTCTGGACCGCAAGAAATTCGCCGCCGCCGCCGTGCGGGAGTTCGCCGCCCGGCTGGAACGGCACATCGTCGAGCATCCGGCGGCCTGGGACGGCTGGCGACACGGCCGGCTATGAGATTCGAGTGGCTGGAGGGGGACGACCAAGCCGGACTGGAGGCCTGGGACGAATTCCTGCTGCGGTCGCCGCGGGGCCACTATTGCCAGCTCTCGACCTGGCTGCGGTCCTTCCGGGTTTATGGCTTCCCGTTCTCGGTCCTGGTGGCTCGCCGGGAGACCGGCGGCGCGATTGCGGGCGGCATCGGGCTGCTCCGCTTGGGGAGGCGGCCGTTCGGTGCGCTGACCGCTCCGGTAGGTCCCATCGTGGAGGTCGGCTGCGAAGGCGCGGTGCGGCCCATTCTGGAGGCGGTACTGGTGGAAGCACAGCGCCGCGGCGCCTTCCTCGTTCAGCTCCAGTTTCCGTGTTCGGCTGGGGTAGTGCTGCCGGCGCTGCTTCCCGCGGTCGATCCGCCGGACCAGCCGCCCCACTTTCCGGGGAAGTGGTTCCCGGTGGGGACGGCGCCCGGCCAGATGCTGTGGATCGAGTTTCCGCAGACGCCCGATCCTGAGGCCTGGAGGGAGCTGCTGCTGGCGAGATTCCATCCCATGGCGCGCCGTAACATCAAGCTGGGGGAGCGCCAGGGCCTGGAGTTGGTGGAGGCCTCGTCGGAGCCGCAGATTCAGGAGGCTTACGCGCTGATCGAGCGGAACGGCCGGGAACGGGGCTACGCCACCAGACGCTGGCAGGACTTCGGGCCGATCCTGCTGGAGCAGGTGGCCCGCAGCCAGGCCACGGTGCTGCTGGCAGAGTGGCGGGGCCGCTACGTCGGGGCGCATTATGGGGTGCGCGCCGGGCGCCGGTACAGCTACCTGATGGGAGCCACGTTGCGGGAACACGGCAATTTGAAGATCGGACACTTCCTCCACTGGAGCGCCATGAACCGGGCCAGAGACCTGGGCCTCTCCGGCTATGACCTGACCTCCGGCGGGCCCCGCGGGGTCATGCGGTTCAAGATGGGCTTTTGTCCCCAGCGGATCCCTTTCCAGCCCCCGGAGTCCTACGTCCTGTCGCGCTGGCGATGTGCGGTCTTCTCGGCGGTTTCGCCGTGGCTGCGCCGGCATAAGGCGGTGGTCTCCCGGGTATTGAGCGCTGGTAGTCACCTCCTGCATGGACGATAGACTCCACTTGGAGTTCCGCGCCGAATGCGAGATCGCCGGACGAACGCTGCGGCTGCGCCCGGAGAAGCTGAACGCCGACCCCTGGCACGCCACCTATGCGCTGCTCGTGGAGGCCCCCGACGAGCCCGTCGGGAGGGCCGCTGTGACGCTGCTGATCCCGTGCCGGGAAGCGTGGAGTCTCTCAGCCGACCGGCGGGTGCTGCCACTCCTCGCGACCGCGCGCCCGCCGTTTCCGGTGGGCCGGTTTGTCGTGGTGCGCACCTCCGAAGGCTTCTTTCAGGTGACTTTGCGGTGGGGCGGGAACTTCCTGGTCCGGAAGCGGGCGGAGGGCGTGGAGATCCGCACTTCGCTGCTGGACCATGCCCGGTGTGGGCTGTCTCTCCGGGGCATCGGGAAGCTGGCGCCCCTCGACCGGAGCTGGCGGCTGGAACTTTCCTGCGACCGGCTGGATTCCGAGTCGGAGTGCCTGTGGGTGGAGCCATACCCCGGCGGAGCCCGGGCGGCCATCTGCCTGACCGATCATGCCGACTTCGACACGGCGGCCGCTCTCGAGCCGCTGGTCGAGGTCTGCGGTCGGACCGAGTTTCGGTTCACCAAGTCCGTTTTTCCCCATAGCCAGCCGCAGCGGGCCAAAATCGAGCCGGGCCTGGACACACCGGCCTACGCGAAGCTGGTGGACCGGCTGCATGAGCAGGGAACCGAGATCGCCTATCACGGCTTCGGGCCTCGGGTGGACGCCCCGCCGGTGGCGGAGTGTTTCCGGCGGGCGAAGAGCATGGACCGCTACGGTCCGGTGACCTGGATCGACCACGGGACCGGATCGTATCTATTCTCGCGGGCCGGCCGCCTGCCGGACGGCACCCCCCTGGTGGCGTTCCTGAGCAATTTCGGAATCACAAATTACTGGTCGTACTTCGATGTATGCAAGAATCCGTTCCGGGATCTCTCCATCTGGAACCCGCGCGGCGAGGCGGACCTCGCCCTGGATTTGGCGGCCGCCCTGTCCCGCATGCCCAGCGTGCGGCTGGCCGCCCGATCAGTCAAGAACGTCATCGGGGAGGGGCCGGCGGCCGCCCTCCGCCGTCGGCCGCTGGGCCGGGAGGGTTGGCGCGCCGCCGCCCGCACCCGCCGGGCCCTGCGAGAGTTGCGCGCGGGTCCTATGGTCCTGTACGGCCCGAACGGCAGCAGCTTTGACCGCAACGCCGGGTTTCCCTGGATCTTCGACACGCTGTTGTTGAACCACCCGGCGCTGGAACTGGCGCCGCCCCTGGTGGATCGGCTCTGCGCGGGCTCGGGACTCCTGCTGGGCCATGTTTACCTGTGCAGTCGCCGCCACCCTGTGGCTGGCGCCTGCCTCACCGGCGGCAACGGCCGGCCGGCCGTTTCGGAGGCTTGGACGACGGCGCTCGAATATATATCCATGAAACAGAGACGCGGGGATCTGGTGACCCTGAGCTTCGCCGAGCTACGGCGGTCGCTGGAGGCGGGCGCCTGCCTCCGCTTGTCCCGCGGCGCTTCGGGCTGGAATGTGAATCGAGGCGAGGCCAACCGTCCCGTGGTCGTGGCTGGCCAGCGGGCGGCGATTGAGCGTGTCGCCTGCGAGGGAGCCGTCCGAACCTATCGGGATCATCTTGGCTATTTGCACGTCTGAGGCGATGACGGAAATCGACCGGATCCGGCGGGAATACGAGCGGCGGGAGCGGGAGATCCCGGCCGGCTACTACTCCCTGGCCCGTCCGGCGGTGCTGTTCGCGTACACCGAGCGGATCCGGCAGGTGATCGCGGCGCTGTCGCGAGAGGCCTTGTACCCGCCGGCGGGCCTCAGCATCTGCGAGGTGGGCTGCGGCGACGGCCAGTGGCTGGTGGATCTGGTGAGCTGGGGCGCGGACCCGGCGCGGATGGCGGGAATCGATCTGCTGGAAGGCCGGCTGGAAACGGCGCGGGAGCGGTTGCCGCCCGCGGATCTGCGGGTGGGTGACGCGGCGGAGCTGCCCTGGGCGAACGAGTCGTTCGATCTGGTGGTGCAGTCCACGGTGTTCACCTCGATTCTGAACCCGGATCTGAAACGGCGCGTGGCCTCGGAGATGCTGCGCGTGCTGCGGCCCAGCGGCCGGATCCTGTGGTACGACTTCTTCCGGAACAACCCGAGCAATCCGAACGTGCGCGGCGTGGGGAGGGCGGAGATCCGCGCGCTGTTTCCCGGCCGCCGGATCGAGCTGCGGCGAGTAACGCTGGCGCCGCCGCTGGCGCGGCTGGTCGTGCCGGTGTCGCCGAGGCTGGCTCTGGCGCTCCAGAAGCTGCCTTTCCTGCGGACTCACTATCTGGGAGTGATAGGTGGCTAAAGCCGTCTTTGACCGCGTGGCGGCGGCCCTGGGGCTGGTAGTGCTGGCTCCGGTGCTGGCTCTGATCGCGGCGGCGATCGTGCTGGAGGCGGGCTTCCCGGTGCTCTTCCGCCAGACCCGCGTGGGACGCGGGGGCCGCCCGTTCCGGCTGGTGAAATTTCGATCGATGCGGATGGACGTGGCTGGAACCCGCATTACGGCGGGCCGCGACCCCCGCGTAACGCGAGTGGGGGCCTGGCTGCGGCGGCGAAAAATCGACGAGCTGCCGCAGTTGTGGAACGTGTTGAGGGGCGACCTCAGCCTGGTCGGACCGCGTCCCGAGATTCCACCGTTTGTGGACACTCAGGATCCGGTGTGGCGCGCCGTACTGGAGGTCCGGCCGGGAATCACCGACCCGGCCAGCCTGCAATTCCGCCACGAGGAGGAGTTGTTGTCGGGGGCAGCCGATGCCGAGCGGTATTACCGTGAGGCGATCCTGCCGCCGAAGCTGGCGCTGAATTTGGAGTACATCCGCACCAGGACATTCTGGGGAGACCTGAAGCTAATAGCCCGAACCTTGCGCGCGTGCGCAGCCACCGAGCCGCGACAGTAAGGGACCGGTGGTTTCGTGTGTCCGAACCAACCGCTCCCCGGCAAATGTGCGGCGGCCCCCGGCCCGGCCTGCCTTTCCCAAGCCGGCCAAGCGGGCGGCCCCACATTTCATCCATCGCTGTGGCCGGCGGCCATGGGGAACTCCCTAACGGTCGCGGCTCGGTTCAGCCCCATACCGTGAGCGAACGACCCTACATACCCTACAACCGCCCCGCCATCGGCGAGGAGGAGATCGCCGCGGTGGCGGAAACCCTGCGGTCCGGGTGGATCACCACCGGACCCAAAACGGCCCAGTTCGAGGCGGAGTTCCGCACCTGCGTGGGAGCGGCCCACGCCCTGGCCGTGAACTCTTGTACCGCGGGCCTGCACCTGGCCCTGGCGGCGCTGGGGATCGGCCCGGGCGACGAAGTCATCACCACCCCACTGACGTTCTGCGCCACCGTCAATACGATTCTGCAGGTGGGGGCGACGCCGGTCTTGGCCGATGTAGGAGACGATGGGAACCTGGATCCGGAGTCGGTGGCGGCGCAGATCACGCCGCGGACGCGGGCCCTGCTGCCGGTGCACCTGGGCGGGCTGCCCTGCCGGATGGACGCCCTGTGGAGCCTGGCCCGCGAGCGCGGGCTGAAGGTCGTCGAGGACGCGGCGCATGCCGTCGGGTCGCACTACCACGGCATGCCCATCGGAGGCGGGCCTAGCGATGCGGTGGCGTTCAGCTTCTATGCCACCAAGAACCTGACCACCGGCGAGGGCGGTATGGTCACCACGCCGTACCAGGAGCTGGCCGAGCGCATGCGGGTGCTGTGCCTCCACGGCATTTCCCGCGATGCCTGGAACCGCTACGCCGAACATGGGAATTGGTACTATGAAGTGCAGGCGTGCGGATTCAAGTACAACCTGGGCGACGTGCCGGCGGCCATCGGGATACAGCAGTTGCGCAAGCTGGAGAGGTTTATCGAGGCGCGGGCGCGGCTGGCGGCGGTATATGGCGAGGAGCTGCAGGAGGTGGAAGAACTGGAGACGCCGGTGGAGCCGGCGGGGGTGCGTCATGGCTGGCACCTGTACGCGATTCATTTGCGGCTGGAGAAGCTCAGAATGAAGCGGGACGCTTTCCTCCGGGCGCTGGGTGAGCGAGGTATCGGGACGAGCGTGCACTTCATTCCTATTCCCCTGCATCCGGCCTACGCCGGTTATGCCGGCCTGTCGGCGGAGTGGTGTCCCCGGGCGATGGCGCTCTATCCGAGGCTGGTCTCCCTGCCTTTGTATCCGGCCCTGCTGGAGGAGCAGGTGCGGTATGTGGCGGGAGCCATAAAGGAAGTGGTGCGGGCATGCTCTCGTTGACCCGGCCCCGGCGGCGAGTGATTATCTGGGTATTCCACCTGGTTACGATCGCTCTGTCTCTCGCCGCCTCGTTTCTGTTACGGTTTGATTTCTCGATTCCCCCCAGAGAATTGCCGTTGCTGTATCACGCGCTCTGGCCGGCCCTGGCCCTGAAGTCCCTGGCGTTCTGGCTGGCGCGTCTTGATCGGGGGTGGTGGCGGTTCGCCGGGATGGCCGATCTCTACCGCGTGCTGGTGGCCAACGCCGGGGCGTCCCTGGCGTTCACGGCGGCGGTCGCTATCTTTGTCGGGCCGGCCTTTCCGCGATCCGTGTACCTGATCGATCTGCTGCTGTGCTTTCTGGCCACGGCCGGGGCGCGGTTTGTGGTGCGGCTGTACTATGAGGCGGTAGCGCGCGACGTGTCGCAGTCGGTGAGCCGCGGTGTGCTGATCTATGGCGCCGGTGCGGCGGGAATGACCCTGGCCCGGGAGATCCGGGCGAATCCGGCCTTGGGTTATCGGGTACTGGGCTTCCTGGACGACGACGCGAACAAGGGCGACGCCAGGCTGCTGGGCGTGCCGGTGCTGGGAGCGGGGCGGCACGTGGCCCGCATCGTCGACCACTACTCGAAACAGCCTCCCCCCGTGGAGGAGATCATCATCGCCATGCCCTCCGCCACCGGCCGGCAGATGCAGGAGGCCCTGGCCAACTGCCGGGCGGCGGGGGTGCCCTGTAAGACGGTTCCCGGAATCGCCGAGATGCTGAGCCGCAAGGAGCTGGCCTCCCAGATCCGCAACCTGGCGGTGACCGACCTGCTCGGACGAGAGCCCATCCAGCTCGACGAGGGCATGATCCGCCACGCCATCGCCGGCCGGTCGGTGCTGGTGACCGGAGCGGCGGGGTCGATCGGGTCGGAGCTATGCCGGCAGGTGGCGCGGTTCGAGCCGCGGCGTCTGCTTGCGCTGGACCAGGCCGAGAGTGACCTGTTCCGCATCGACCTGGAGCTGCGGGAGCGGTTCCCGCGGGTGCCGGTGTACGCGGAGATCGCTGACATCCGGGACCGCCGGTCGGTCGAGGAGGTGATCCGGCGGCACCTGGTGGATTCCGTATTCCACGCCGCCGCGTACAAGCACGTGCCGCTGATGGAAGGGCATCTGTGGGAGGCGATCCGCAACAACGTTTTGGGGACCTGGAACCTGATCCAGGCGGCGCATCAGAACCGGGTATCCGATTTCCTGATGATCTCCTCCGACAAAGCCGTGAATCCCACCAGCGTAATGGGGGTGACCAAGCGCGTAGCTGAGCTGCTGGTGTCGGCCATGCCCGCTGACGGCACGAAGTTCGTGTCGGTGCGGTTCGGGAATGTCCTGGCCTCGAACGGTAGCGTAGTGCCTCTCTTCCAGGCCCAAATCGCGGCCGGCGGACCGGTGACGGTGACGCATCCGGAGGCCCGGCGGTACTTCATGACCGTGCGGGAGGCGGTACAGCTCGTCTTGCAGGCCTCCACCATGGGAAGGGGCTCGGAGATCTTCGTGCTCGACATGGGCGAGCCGATCAAAATTGTGGACCTGGCGCGGAACATGATTCGGCTCTCCGGGAAGACGGAGGAGAATATCGAGATTCGGTTCGTGGGGCTGCGCCCTGGGGAGAAGATCTTCGAGGAACTGATCACGGACGGCGAGAGCATTCTGCCCACGTATCACAACAAGATCAAGATTTTCCAGGGCCCGCCGGTGAGCCTCAGCTTTTTGGAAGGGTGGCTCCGGGAGCTGGAGAGGCTCCTGGAGCGCCGGGAGGAGGCGGGGCTGGTGACGCTTCTGAAGCAGCTGGCGCCGGAGTATCAGCCCAGCAGTCACCTGACCGGGGCGGCCACCGAACCGCGACCGTGAGGGAGTGCCCCATGGGCCTGCGGCCCACCAAAGGTGATGAGGAACGTGGGGCGGTCCCCCTGGCCCGGCCTGCCGGCGTCTCCCATTTTCATCCCTCGACTGACCGTACGGCCCTGTAGGACTTCCTTATAGTAACTCCGAGAAAAAAATGAAAGGAAGGGTTCTTCACAGGCGTCGCCGGAGGCCCCTTACGGTCGCGTTTCGAAGACCCGCC
>JBGOUV010000055.1:0-22887 GCA_041477815.1 Terriglobia bacterium
CCCGCCGCCTACACCGCCGCGGTCATGCCCTTCCGCGCCCCTGGCGAGCTCGAACAGGACCGTATCGCCTACCGTCCCTCCGCCGTCGAAGTGGATTTCTACGAATACCACCGCTGGGCCGAGCGCCCGGCGTCCACCCTCACCTCCGCCCTGGCCACCCGCCTCCGCGCCCAGCGCCTGTTCTCCACCGTCGGGATCTTCGACGGCAAGGGCAAGCCCGACTACCTGATCCGCGGCCGCGTCGAGCGGTTGGAGGAAGTGGATGGTCCCGATGGGGTGAGCGTGAAGATCGAACTGAGCGCCGAAGCCATCGACGGCAAATCCCTCAAGACGGTGTGGACCGGCGCGGCCTCCCACTCCGGGGCCGTGAGTGAGCACGAGGTGAAGGCCGTGGTTACCGAGATCAGCCGCGGCGTCGATGCCTGCCTTACCCAGCTCACCACCAGCCTGGAAAGCTTCGTCAGAACTCTTCCACCTGCACCCGTTCCCGCATCTGGCGGGTCTCAGTAAAAGAGGCGAAGGAAGTCCCCGGAGTCGCCGCTGCCGCCGTGCCCGCAGCCACGCCCCAGCGCAGCGCCTCGACAAACGGCTCGTTCCGCGACAGGGCCCACACACAGGTAGCGGCCAAGGCGTCGCCCGCCCCGATAGGACAGGCCTGCCGGATCTCCGGCGCCAGCACGTGGTAGCGGCTGTCGCCCGACACCCCCAGCGCTCCATCGCTCCCCAGCGACAGGACCACCGTGTCCACCCCCAGGGCGGCGATCTCGCCCACCGCCTCCACCGCCTGATGCCGGGTCAGCAACGACCGGTTCAGCAGCCGCTCCGCCTCCTGGCGGTTGGGCTTCACCATCGTCGGTCGCGCCTGGATTCCCACTCGCAACGCCTCCCCGCCCGCATCCAGCAGCGTCCGAACCCCCTTTTCGCGGGCCATCTCGATGAGCCGGGCATAGAAATCCACGCTCATGCCCGGCGGCAGGCTCCCGCACAACATCAGCCAGCTCACTCCTTCCAGCTTGTCCCGCGCCGCCGCCTCGATCCGCCGCTCCTCGCCCGCGCTGATCTGCGGACCGGCCTCGTCCAGTTTGATGGTCAGGCCCTGCTGGTCGCTGATGGTGAGGTTGCGCCGGATGGGATGACGGACGGGAATCAGGCTGACCGGCAAGTGCGACTCCTCGAGCAGCGTGGTCAGCCGCTTACCCGTAGCTCCGCCGGCCGTCGCCAGCGCCAGCACCTGGCCTCCCAGCGCGTAGATCACGTGGGCGGCGTTGATGCCCTTGCCCCCGGCCTGCTCGAACGAATTCCGCACGTACACGCGGTCCTCATAGCTGATCCGGTCGGTGACGTACGTACAGTCGATGGCCGGATTTACCGTCAGGGTCAGGATCATACCGACCGCGCCGCCTCCTGCTGTCGCAGTGCCCGCACCTCCGCTTCCAGTTGCGCGATGCGCTCCTGCAGACCGTTGAGGGCCTGCTCCACCGGGTCGGGAAGTTTGCCGTGTTCCAGGAGATCCTCGTCCAGCACGCTCACTCCCGCTATGGCCACGATACGCCCGGGCACCCCTACCACGGTCGAGTGCGGCGGCACCGTCTTCACCACCACCGAGCCGGCCCCGATCTTGGAGCGGTCCCCGATCGTAATATTTCCGAGCACTTTGGCCCCCGTCCCGATGACCACGTGATTCTCGATGGTCGGATGCCTCTTGCCCTTGCCCCCGCCCGTTCCGCCCAGGGTCACCCCCTGGTAGAGCAGCACGTCGTCGCCGATTTCGGCCGTCTCGCCGATGACCACCCCCATACCGTGGTCGATGAAGAACCGGCGGCCGATACGCGCTCCCGGATGAATCTCGATGCCTGTCAGCAGCCGGCTGGTGTGGGATACCAGCCGTGGCAACAAAGGCACTCCCCAGACATGCAGTTGGTGGGCCAGCCGGTGCAGCAGGATGGCGTGCAGCCCTGGATAGCACAGCACTACTTCCAGGACGTTATTGGCCGCCGGGTCTTCTTTGAAGATGATGTCGATTTGTTCCTTGATGGCCCGAAACATGAAGCCCCTCCCTGGTTTAGATGGATACAAAAGGGGAACGATGCACTCTAGACGCGCCGACGCCAGGTCGGGCCACTACAGCAGCATTTGAGCTGCAGGAACATGTGGCGAGAATTATACCATACCATGGGCCAACGAACCGCGACCGTCGCCCTCGGCCGGCGCCGCCGGACCGGGTTGCAGCAGGTAGTCCCTATGGACTCAGCTTCTGACCGTTGCGGGCAGGATATTTGAAATCAGCGGGAAGGGAGGGGGGCCGGTTGGGGAATGAGGACGCGTCTTGCCGCTCTGCTTGTCGTGCCAGGGCTGGTAGCTGGCACAGGGTTCCATCGCCGGGAAGATGCCGGCCAAGCCCGGAGACTCCCTCGTTGGCGCCGCATCTCGTGTACCTTGTTCTCCTTGCCAAAGCTCCTGGTGCGGCGAATGCACTGCATCGTCAATCCGTTCTCCGCCGCCACGCACGCGGCGTTCTCCCGTACGGCGTCGCGCAGAGGTTGGGCCAAGCGCGGATCGTCGAAGATCCGAATCCTGCGCGCGTAAAGGTATGCCGTCATCCCCGCGGCCTAACCAAGCCCTGGGCCAAGTGCCTTGGACCAGAATGCGGTCGAAGACGGAGATCACCCCCGCGATCCCGCTGGAGGGGTGCGGCCACGGCCTATAGTATACAGAGCCCAACCGCCGCCAAGTGCTACAATGCTCGCGTTGCGACTGGCGTTCGCCCTCCTGATTCTCTCCGGTCTGGCCCCGGCCCAGAGGACGGCGTGGCGCCGCTATCGTCCGGGCCGGGGCGGTCAAAACCCGGCCCGCTTCGAGGCCCTGGATATCGGCTCCACCTTCAACCGCAAGGTCGCCGCCCTCCAGGCCCTGGAGACGGCCAACCAGCGCTACGCCGTCCCTGTGAAGCAGCGGCTGGACCTGGCCGGAACACCCCGTCCCTTGTTGCGCGAGATCAACCGGGAAAGCGGGCGGGCCCTGCTGCGCGCCTCTGTCGAGGAGCTGGGTGAGACGATCGGCAAGAAGCACGGCTTCCGCTGCGGCGAGCAGTTCAACTTCCCCGGCGGCGGCGACCCCGTCCCGCCGCACGTTGGCGAGCGCGCCAAACCCCTGCGATGAGGCTCGATCCTGCAGCGGTCCGGGTGCTGGGCGTCCTCCTCGAAAAGGAGATGGCCACCCCGGACTACTATCCTCTTTCGTTGAACGCCCTGATTAACGCGTGCAACCAGAAGACCAACCGCCACCCGGTGACGTCGCTCGGCGAGACCGACGTGGTGGTGGCTTTGGAGGCGCTGGAGGCGCTGGGGTTGGCGCGGCGGGTGACCGGGGAGGGGCGCGTGGTGAAGTACGCCCATCGGGTCTATGAGGCGCTCGACCTGGGGAACCGGGAGACGGCGGTGCTGGGCGTGCTGCTGTTGCGCGGTCCGCAGACGGCCGGCGAGCTGCGGTCCCGCACCCAGAGCTGGTATGCCTTCGATGACCTGGAGGCCGTGGAGGCCTGCCTGGCCAGACTCCTGGCGCGCGAGCCCGAGCCCCTGGTGATGCGGCTGGCGCTGCGGCCGGGGACCAAGGAGCCTCGCTATGCGCAGTTGCTGGGGGAGGCCGGGGAGGTGGTGGAAGCCGTGGAGGCGCCGGACCGGGTAGCGCGTCTGGAGGCTGCCGTGGAGGCGCTTACCCGGGAGGTGGCCCAACTGCGCGGGCAGTGGGAGGAGTTTCGGAGACAGTTCGAGTAACCCCGCAATTCACCACCAAGACACCAACCGCTCGCACCCCAGCCGCCCGGCGGGCTGGAGGCCGCGCCACGGGGTTCGCTGCTGGCAAGTTTCAGACTAAACCCGTACCACGCTCCGGTCGATAAAGCCTTTAGGACCTTTGCATGCCAGCCCATCTCAGCTCCGGCGAGGTCGGTGAAAAGAGGCCGTGGGCTCTACGGGCCCTGCCTCCCTTCCCCGCCGTCGCTCTGCAATTGCTCAGCCTGATCGACAACCCCGATGTGCCCCTCAAGAAGATCGTCGACCTGGTGCGCCTGGACCCGGCCCTCGCGGCGGAACTGCTGCGGGTGGCCAATTCGGCCCTCTACGGTTTCGTCCAGCGCATCGACACGGTCAGCCACGCGGTGGTGATCCTGGGCAGTGAAAACGTGAAGCGCCTGGCCCTCACGGTGGCGCTGAGCAAGTTCGCCAGCGGATTCCTGCGCTATGAGAACCTGCGGTCGTGCTGGGATCACGTGGTCGCCTCGGCCGTGCTGGCCGAACAATTAGCGGTGGAGCTGAATGTCTCCAAGGACCGCGCCTACACCGCCGCCCTGCTGCACGACATTGGCCGCCTGGCCTTGCTGGCCTCCTACCCGGTCGAGTACGGCGACATGCTGGTGGTCGCCCGGGAGCAAGACTTCGACCAGCTGGATTGCGAGCGCCAACTATTCGACATCGACCACTGCGCTATCGGCCAGTGGCTGGCCCACCATTGGAACCTGCCCACCGACTTCTGCGCCGCCATCGCCCAACACCACCACCAGGGCGCGGTCGATGGCGAGCTCACCCCTCTGGTCCGCGGCGCCTGCCGTCTGGCCGATGCCTTGGGCTTCAGCGCCATCCAAACTCCCTCCCCCTGGACCATCGCCGAGATCCTCAGCGGCCTGTCCCTCAAGGACCCGGAACGCACCGCCTCCGACCTCGAGGCCTCGCGGGAGTTCATTCAGCATGCCATCGGGACCATCGACCCCTTCCCTGCCCACCGGCCTTGAATCAAGGCAGCAGCGTGAAATTGACGTCAACCTGGGTCAGCACCTCCACCGGATTCCCGTTCAGGAGAGTTGGCTTGTATTCCCACTGTTGACCGCGTCCAGGGCCGCGGGGATCAGCAGCGGGTGGCCGCTGATCGCCTGCACGTCAGTCACCCGGCCGTCCTTACCAATACTGGTGGATAGCTTCACGGTCCCCTGAATGCGGCCTGTTCACCTTCGGATCCCGCAACCGGAACAGCCCGGCGGCCAGGGCCCCCGCACCCAGCAGCACCGTGGCCTGCGCCCAGTGCGCCCCCAGATTCGCCAGCCACCACCGCGCGTTCATGGCTTCTTCCCGATCCTCCGGCGCAGGCTCTCCAACTCGGCAGCCGATACCCGCCGGTCTTCCACCAGGTGCACCAACAAAGGCTCAGCCGAGCCGTTGAATACCCGGTCCACAAACTCCCGCACCATCGCTCGGATCACCTGTCCCTGCGGCCGCGCCGGCCGGTAGACGAAGGCCCGCTCGCCGGCGGTCTTCTTCAGGTGCTTCTTCTGCTCCAGGATGTTCATCATGGTCATGACCGTGGTGTAGGCGATCCGCCGGCGCTCCCGCAGCGCCTCGTACACGTCCCGCACCGTGGGCGCCCCCAGCCGCCAGATGACCTTCATGATTTCCAGCTCCTGCTCGGTAAGGGTCGCCCTCCGGGGTCTCATACTAAGAAATTAGTACGAAGAAGGCAGAATATCCAGAGGGAAAAAGTTCTGTTCTTTTCCCTACCCCTTCAAGCAGTCGGCGATCTCGGCCTGGGTGATCGCCCCCTCGCGGATCACCCGCCAGTAGGGTGCCGTGATGTCTACGGTGGTGGCCCCCGGTCCGCTGACCTCGCCGCCGTCCAGGATCAGGTCCACCCGGCCCTCCATGAACCCGTAAACGTCGATCCCGCTGCGGCACGTGGGCTGGCCCGAGATGTTGGCGCTGGTGGCGATGAGCGGCGTTTCCAGGGAGCCGATGATCTGCTTGGCCACCGGCGAGTTGGGCTGCCGTACGGCCAGCCGGCCGGTGTTGCCGGTCACCTTGAGCGGCACGCGCGCCGACGCCGGCACGATGAGGGTCAGGGGGCCCGGCCAGAAATGTCGTGCCAGGATATAGAAGCGCGAGGACAGATCCCGCCCCAGGTCCTCCGCCATCATGATAGAGTCGACCAGCATGGGGAGTGAGCGGTGGATCTCGCGCCGCTTGGCCTGGAACACGCGTCCCACCGCGTGCAGGTTGAAAGGGTCGGCGGCCAGCACGTAGAGCGCATCGGTAGGAAAGGCCACGACCTGCCCCCGCCGCACGGCTTCCGCCGCCAGCGCGATCACACCGCCGTCCGGGTTCTCCCGGTCGATCTCGATCAATTCGGTCGGCAACCCGACCCTCCCTACCTCTGGCAGCCCGGGCAGAAGTACGTGGAACGCCCGCCTTGTGAAACACGCCGGATCGGCCGGTGGCAGCGACGACACGGCAGCCCTTCGCGGCCGTATACGGCGGGATCGAACAACTCCCCCTCGGCGAAGCCCCCGGGACGCTGGTAGGCCAGAGACGCCGATTTTACCGCATCCCGCAGTACCGCCACAATGGCGCCGTGCAGACGCTCCAGGCGGGCCCGGCCGAGCGTGGCTCCGGCCCGGCGGGGATCGATGCCGGCTTGAAACAACGCCTCCGCCGCATAGATGTTCCCCAGTCCGGCCACCCGGCGCTGGTCCAGGAGCCAGGTCTTGATGGCCCCGCGCCCCCTTCGGGCCAGGTCCACGAACCGGCTGGCGGTAAACTCGTCGCTCAACGGGTCGATGCCGGTGGGGGGCGCCGGTCCCAGCCGCAGGACGCCCAGCCCCCGCGGGTCGTCGAATACCAGGGCGCTGCCGTCATCGAGCTCGAAGCAGGCGGTAACGCTGTGGGCCCGGAGACGCCCATGGCCTATCGGGCAAAGGTTCCCGGTCATCCGCAGATGAATCCACAACTCGGCCCCCTCGAGCTGGATCTCGATGCTCTTGCCCCGCCGCTCGACCGCCACTACCCGGCGTCCGGCCACCGCGCGCTCGACCGTCGCCGGCCGCTGCGGCGCGCAGATGCGCTTCCGCAGGATGCGCAGGGCCACCACCGTACGTCCCGTCAGCGCCCGGCGGGCGACGCTGGAGACGGCTTCGACTTCGGGCAATTCCGGCATTCCTGCACCGCCACGCGGTCGCCCCACGACAGCGACGGTACACCTCCGCGCCTTCCTCGGCCCGTGTCGGCCGTTCGCCCCGCTCCACTACTATCGCGCCGGGAAGCGATCCTGGTTTCCGGCTCCTAACCCGGCGTAGCCGGAACCGAACAGGTTGCTGGAATCCTCCGAGGACCCGAGGTTCTCGGAGGGGTTTCGATTATCTGCGTCCCGACGACGGCCAGTGCCTGCCCTACTACTTCTATTTCACCGATGCGGACTTGGGCTTGTGCTACATTCGTGTTCCCACCGGGCGCCCGTTCCGGTTGCAGGTCTATGGGAACGGACACCCCCACCGGCCGCCCTCCCCTCCCGCTGATTTCAAATATCCTGCCCGCCACGGTCAGCGGCGCCGGCCGAGGGCGTTCGCCGGATCCACGCCATCCTGACCCAGGTGGCAACCGCTATTCCTTAGCCACCTCCACAGCGAAAACATAGGTAGGTCCGAACATATTGGAGCGGAATACGACCCACTTCTGGTCCGGCGTGAAGCTCACGTTGGGCTCCAGGCGGTACTGGTGCTTCGACATGTTTACCAGGCGCTCGGCGCGAAGCACCCCGGGCTGCACGAAGCTTTTATCCTCGGTGCCCCGATTCGGGATCAGCTCGGGACGGAACAGTTGGATCCACTGGCCGTCGGGCGCGCGCGCCACCTGCCCCGGATCGCCGCCATCGCCGCAAAAGAGCCGGCCGTCGCGCGTGACGTTGAAGTGAATGGACCACTCGTTCCGCTGCAGGTGATACCAGGTCCGCTCGCCGGTGTCGATCCGGTAGGAGGCCAGCCAGAAGTCCTCGCCGCGCGGCGTCTGCAAGTCGTACCAGATGGTCTTCCCGTCGGCGCTCCAGAACTCGTGTCCCCAGATCTCCATGGCCATCGTCCGTGAGTGGATCTTAGTGAGACCCGAGCCGTCGGTCCGGATGGTCCAGAGGCGGTCCACCTTGTGCCAGGGTCCTTCGTGGCAGAACATGAGCAGCGCCGGATCGGCCGGGGAGAACAGCAGGTGGTTCAGCCAGTCGGTGGCCCGGTGGATGGTCTTGACTTCGCCGGTCCGCGTGTTGAACGTGAACATCCCCATCGGCAGGCGGGCCGCTAAGCGTTCTTCCATCATCTGACCCTTACTCGGGGGCTGCTCGAGCGAGTGCGCCTGCTGGTTGCGGTTGCCCCGGTAGTCCTGGCCTTCGCCTTCGATGTAGGTGCCGGCCAGCAGCGTCTCATCCGCGTTGACGGTGGCAATGGAACCGCGCGGCGGCAAGGCGCCCAGGCGGCGCGTTTCGCCGCTATCGACGTCGGTCGAAAACGCCGCGCCGTCCCGCAGGTAGTAGATCCGCTGGGTTTTGCGGCCGGCGTCGATGAGGCGGGCGCGCCCGGGCACCACCTGGCGGGCCTCCTTCGTCGCGAGATCCAGCACGGAGATGCCTTCGGGGGTGGTGTAAACCAGTTTCTTGCCGTCCGCCGTGTAGCCGTTCTGATTGAAGTAGAGGCTGGCGCTGCCGGGTTCCCGCGTCAGGCGCACCACGTGGTGGCCGGTATCCGAATCGATCCACGAAGTCGGCGGCTCGGCCCCGGTTAAGGCGCTCCCCAGCAGGCACACCAGGAATCGGTAACGCATGCGGCCATTGTATTACTCGGCTCGCAAAGCATCAACCGGCGCGATCCCCGTCGCCCGGCAGGCCGGCACGTAGCTCGCCAGGAAGGCGGCCGTCACCAGGACGACCGATACGGCCCCGTACGTCAGCGGATCCAGCGGGCTCACCTCGAACAGCAGGGCCGTCATCACGCGGGATAGCGCCATCGCCGCCCCCAGGCCACATCCTACCCCGATCCCGGCCAGCACCAGTCCGTGGCCCACGAACATCCGCCGGATGCGGTCCTGCGGCGCGCCCAGGGCCATACGAATGCCGATCTCCCGCGTCCGCTGCGATACCGCATACGAGATCACGCCATAGATCCCCACCACGCCGAGCAGCAGGGCCATGCCGGCCGCGATCGCCAGCATCACCAGGGTGAACGAAGTGCGCGCCAGCGACCGGTCGTAGATCTCCTTTACCGTGCGCACCCCGGCGATAGGCACGTCTGGATTCACCGACCACACCGCCTGCCGCACTTGCTGCAAGAAGCCGGCCGAGCCGGTGCGCCCGCTCCGTACGGCGAACGCCATGCCCCGCCGCACCGAGACCTGATCGCCCCAAAAATCCCGCACCAGCATCGGCCAATACGCGATCGCCGGCGCCCTCTCGTGGACCCCGTTGTCGCGTTCGTTCCCCACCACTCCCACGATCTCCCGCCACGGCGACTTCGGATTCTCGCGGATCCTTCTCCCGATGGCCGCCTCGGGGCTCTTCCAATACTCGCGCGCGAGACTCTCGGAAATCAGCACGACGTGGCGCTTTTCGTACAGGTCCGTCCAGGCCACATCGCGCCCTGCGAGCAGGGGGTTGCCCATCGTCCCGAAGAACCCGGGCGCAATGTGCTTGAATCGGCGGATGGGAGGTAATTGTCCCTCCGCGTAAGGCCGGTCCTCGGGGAAGATGGGGTCATTATTATTGTTTCCATCCATGGTGATGGAGTTGGCGAGGCCCACCGACGAGACGCCCGCTACCGCCGCGATCTTCCGCATCATCTCCTGATACATTCGGACCACCTGCGCAGGCTCGCGCACCTGCGCTTCGGGAATGGAAACCCGCAGGGTCAGGATCTCCTCCGGGGCCGTGAAGCCGGGCTGGACTTGCTGCAGCGCCCGAAATGTGCGGAGCATCAGCCCGGAGCTGACCAGCAGCACGAGCGACAGCGCCACTTGCACCACCACCAGCGTGCTCCTCGCCAGGTGCCGTTGTCGGCCTTCGCTGGCCGTCCGGCCGCCCTCCCGCAACGCCGTGTCGACATTCCGTCCGGCGTATCTAAAGACGGGCAGGAGCCCAAACAGGAGGCCGGCCACCAGCGAGATCGCGGCCGCGAACAGCAAGACCGTCGGATCGACCGCAATCTCGTCGAGCCGCGGCAGATTCGCCGGCCCGGCGGCCTTCAGCAGCTTGAGCGCGCCGTAAGCCAGCCCTACGCCGAGCGCGCCGCCCATCACGCCGAGGGTGGCGCTTTCGAGCAGCAGATCCCGCGCGATCTGGGACCAGCTCGCTCCCAGCGCCGTGCGAATCGCCAGCTCCTGCTGGCGCCCCTCCGCCCGCACCAGCAGCAGGTTCGCTACGTTCGCGCAGGCGATGAACAGCACGATGCCCACCGTCCCCATCAGGACCCATAACACCTTCCCAATGTCGCCGACCACGTCGTTCATCAGCGGCCGCACGCTTGGTCCCAGCCGGGCGTCTTCGAGCATCTTGAGATTCATGCCCGGCGGCGGCGGAAACTTCTGGGCCAGCATCGGAATCATCCGGGCCACGTCGGCATTAGCCTGCGTTACTGTCATGCCGGGCTTCAGCCGGGCGACGGCCTGGTAGCTGAAGTTCCCGATGAATACCCGGCTGCGGTCGAACTGAAACGGCAGAATCAGGGAAGGCGTCCGGTTCATGAACCGGAAACCCTGAGGCAGGACCCCAATCACTTCCCGCGCCCGCCCGTCCACCAGGAGCCTCCGCCCGATCACCGTAGTCTCGCCGCCGAACCGCCGCTGCCAATACCCATAGCTCAGCAGCGCGGTTTCCGGGGTGCGGGGCGTGTCGTCCTGGCGGGTAAACGAGCGCCCCAACGCGGGCCGTACGCCCAGGAGCGGGAGGGCGCCGTCCGTCACCCAGAGCGCGTCGGCCCGTTCCGGCTCGGCGGTGCCCGTGACGCTCACCGCCCCGCTCTGCCAAAGACCGATGTCCTGAAAAACCCGCCCCTCTTCCCGGTAGGTGAAGTAGGTGGCGGGCGAGGCGTTGATTTCTTTCAGGTTGATGCCCGGGGCCGTCTGCCAAACCGCCACCAGTTGGTCCGGTTCAGGGAACGGCAGCGGCTTCAGCAGCACCCCGCTCACCACGCTAAAGATGGCCGTATTGGCCCCGATTCCAACGGCCAGCGTCACCAGCGTGACCGCCGTGAACAGCGGCGACTGGCGCAATCGGCGAAAAACGTGTTTCATGCTGACTCCTAAGACGTGGAATACGTTGTGGCGTGAGCAAAGTTCCGCAGGATGGTAGAATCTCTCCCACAGTGATAGGTCTCCTTTCCCTCCTGGCGGCAGCATTGACGCCGGACCCGATCCAGTTTGAAGACATCGCCGGCCGAGCCGGCATCGACTTTGTGCTCCGGAACTCGGCCAGTCCCGACAAGCACCAGATCGAGACCATGGTAGGCGGCGTGGCCGTCTTGGACTACAACAACGATGGCCGGCCCGATATCTACTTCGTCAACGGGGCGTCCCAGCCGAGCCTGGAAAAGTCCGCGCCTGCCTATTACAATCGCCTGTACCGCAACAACGGCGGCGGCACGTTCACCGACGTCACCGCTGAGGCCGGGGTCCGGGGGGAGGGGTTTGCCACCGGCGTGGCGGCGGCGGATTATGACAACGACGGCTTCACCGACCTGTTTGTCGCCGGCGTGAACCGCAACACGCTGTACCGCAATCGGGGCGACGGAACCTTCGAGGACGTCACGCGGCGGGCGGGTCTGGCGCACGATCCCGGCCGACCCAAGCCGTGGTCGATTGCCGCCGGCTGGTTCGACTATGACAACGATGGGCGGCTCGACCTGTTCGTGGTCAACTACGTGGTGTGGGTTCCAGGGAAGGAGCCCCCCTGTACCACCGGCAAGGTCCGTACCTACTGCCATCCCAAGTATTACGAGGGCCTTCCGAACCAGCTTTACCACAACAATGGGGACGGGACCTTTACCGACGTCTCCGGGCCTTCCGGTATCTGGGCGCATGTCGGAAAAGGAATGGCGGTGAGCTTTCTGGACTTCGATCAGGACGGCCGGCTGGACGTGTTTGTGACCAATGATACCGTGCCGAATTTCCTGTTTCGCAACGAGGGCGCGGGACGCTTCCGGGAGGTGGGACTGCACGCGGGCGTGGCCTTCAACGACGACGGCCGGGCGGTCAGCGCCATGGGCGTCGACGCGCGGGATATCGACAACGACGGTCGCGAGGATTTGTGGGTGACAGCCATTACGAGCGAGACGTTTCCGCTCTACCGCAACTTGGGCAAGGGCCTGTTCGCCGACCTTACCTATCCGAGCGGCATAGGACGCCAGACCATGACCCGCACCGGTTGGAGCAACGGCCTCTACGACCTCAACAACGATGGCCTCAAGGATCTGTTCGCGGCCTGCGGCTCGATCGACAACAACGTCGAGGAGTTCTCCCAGCGCCGCTCGCGGCAGCCGAACGCAGTGCTGGCGAACCTCGACGGACGGACTTTCGCCGACGTGAGCGCGCGCGCGGGCGTGGATTTTCAGCAGGCCGGCTGGCACCGCGGCGCCGCGTTCGGCGACTTCGACGGCGACGGGCGGGTCGACGTGGTGGTGAGCCGGATCGGGGAGCGCGCCGAGTTGTTCCGCAACACCTCCGCGCCGGGCAACCACTGGCTCGCCCTGCGCCTGCGGGGCCGCAAGAGCAATCGCGACGGCATCGGCGCGCTGGTTCATGTAGTAGGCAGCTCCGGCCGCGAGCAGTGGAACCGCGTCACCACGGCTGCCGGCTACGGCAGCTCCAGCGACCGGACCGTGTTCTTCGGAATGGGTCAGGACCGCGCCGCGAAGTCGGTCGAGATCGTGTGGCCCAGCGGCGTCCGGCAGAGGCTGGCTGACGTTGCCTGCGACCGCTACTTGACAGTCGACGAGTCGTAGGTTTGCTTCCAGCCCTCCCGGCCCAGGCGCAGTTGCCTTTCGCCGTCCTCGGTACGGCCCAGTTCTAGATAGGTCTTACCTAGCAGAAGTCGGGCCGTGGACGAGCCCGGGTCTAGCTGCACGGCCTTCTCCAGACTGGCGGCAGCCGCCTCTCGTTTCCCCAGGTGCAGCAGGACTCTTCCCAACTCGGCCTGGGCGCGGGCGGAAACGGGCAGCGACTGGACGGCCTGCTCCAGAAGGGGCAGCGCTTCGTCCAGGCGCCCTTGCCGGAAGAGGAAGGCGCCGTAGTCGATGCGCGGGTCGCTGTCGGAGCTCAGCCGCACGGCCTCCCGGAAGTGCCGCTCCGCGTCGTCGGGGCGGTTGAGCGCGGTGAAGTTCAGCGCCAGGGCCCGGTGCACCCTGCCCAGCGTCTTCTTCGGAGCCGCCCGCAGAGCCTTGGCGAAGGGCTCGCCGGCTTCCTCGTAGCGGCCCAGGGTGTAGAGGGTCCGGGCCAGGTAGTAGCAGGCGTCCTCGTCCTGGGGCGCTTGCTGGCAGGCTTTGGCTAAGGCGTCCGCAGCGGGTTCCAGCTTGCGGTCGGAGGCCAGCTTGAGCCCGAGCTCTTTCCACGCGACTGCTTGCAGCAGCAGGCCGAAAAGCGTCGCCGGAGCCATGGGCGAAAGTATACCGCGTAGTTGGTAAGAGGAGCGCCACGGCAGCGGGCGCTGCCGGTCCGGCCGGGACCGCTGAAAGGGCCATCGCCGGCAGGGCGAAGGCGCTGGCGGGAAGATCGGAGATTTCGCAGGGCCGGTGGCGGTCCATCTCGCTGGCGGGCGCTCCAGTGAGCGCCGCGCAGTCGCCGCCTCTCGGGACCTTGACGGCACTCCCCAGGCCGGATCGGGAACCACCGCGATCGGTGACCGGGGTCTCCAGGCCCTCCAGGGTCTCAGCCGTTGCGCGTGACGTGTCGACCGGGCCTCCCGTAGCCGGAGCTAGCCCTTCCGATACCCCGGCCCGCGAATCACCTTCCCCGGCATCGCGCCGGTGTGCTTGCCGTTGTCCAGCACCACTTCGCCGTTGACGATCACGTAGGGGATGCCCTCCGGGTACTGATGGGGACTCATGTAAGTCGCCTTATCGATGACCTTGTTCGGATCGAAGATCGCTACATCCGCCCAGTATCCTACCTTCAGCAGGCCGCGATCGGGGATGCTGATCTTCTCGGCGTTCATGCTGGTCGCTTTCCGGACGGCCTCCGGAAGCGTCAGGACCTTTAGCTCCCGCACGTACCGGCCCAGGAGCCGGGGAAAGGTCCCGTACGAGCGGGGGTGAGGGAAAGACGGGCCGCGAGATCCCTCCGGGCTCATGGCCGAGCCGTCCGAGCCGATGGAGACGAAGGGCTGTTTGAGGGCGTATTGCATGTCCGGCTCGGAGTGGTGGAAGTAGACGGTTCCCACGCTCCCGTTCTCCTCCAGCAGCACGTCGAACAGGACCTCCACACCGTCGCCGCCGCGCGCGGCGATCAGCTCGCTCATGCGCTTGCCGGTGAAGGCCTTGTTCTTGGGGTGGGAGAGCGAAGTGAGCAGCATAGCGCTCCAGTCTTTGCCGACGGCCGTGTAGTGATTGTACCAATTGGGCAGGCCGTTCTCGATGTCCTGCTTCATGCGCGCGCGCAAGGCGGGGTCGCGCAACCGCTCCAGCATCTTCTCGTTGCCCCCGTCGTGCGCCCAGGGCGGAATGATGGCGCGCAGGTTGTTCTGTCCGGCGGTGTAAGGGTAGACGTGGGCGCGGATGTCGTATCCCTCCGACCGCGCCTTCCGGATCATCGAGATGACCTCGCTCATCTGGCCCCAGAACTTCTTGTCGGCGATCTTCAGGTGGATCATGTCCACGCGGATCTTGGCGCCCTTGCCGATGTTGATGGACTCCTCCACCGAGCGGAAGACGCCCAGCCCCTCGTCGCGCGTGTGGGTGGAGTAGATGCCGCCGTACTGGCTGGCGCCCTTCGCCAGCTCGATCAACTGCTCAGTGGTAATCAGGCTGGAAGGAGGCATCAGGAGCGACGTGGAAAGACCCATGGCCCCCTCCTGCATCGCCTTGACAACCTCCTTCTTCATGGCCTCGATTTCGGCGGGCGTAGCCGGTGTCATCTCCAGGCCCTTGACGTAGATCCAGACCTGCGTCTGGCCGACATAGGAGCAGATATTCGTGGCCACGCCCTTTTTCTCGACGTAGTCGAAGTAGCCGCCCAGGGTGGTCCAGGGCCGCTCTCCCCGGCCCGCCCGGCCTCTCTCGCCGCCACCACTCGCCCGCACCGGTCCCGCCGACCCGCCTTCACCCAGGACCATGGTGGTCACGCCCTGGCGGATCATGCTCTCGCAGCGGGGCTCGCTCAGCAGCAGGTCATCGGAGTGATTGTGCATGTCGATGAACCCGGGCGCGACAACCAGGCCCTTGGCGTCGATCTTCCGCTTGGCCGCCGCCTGACTCAGGTCGCCGATCGCGGCGATTTTGCCCCCGCGGAGGCCCACGTCCCCGCGACGGCCGGCCGCGCCGGACCCGTCCACCACGGTGCCATTGGCGATCAGGAGGTCGAAGGACTCCTGAGCGTACAGCGATACAGCTAGAAGCAATACTTCGTATCGAAACATAAGCCTTAATCCTACGCGAGCAGCCCGCTCAGCTTCTTGGTCGCAGTAGCGAACTTGCCGAGGCCGGCCTGCATCACTCCCTGGGAAGGCCCTTTTTCAAAGACCTGGCGTTTTCCGCACCGCGTCCGGCATACTTCGCTTGCGATTCACCCAGCCTTCCCCGCGCCGGCCCGAGAAAGCCCGGCGCTGGGAGCCTGGCGCGCCTGCTAATCACGTGCGAGATCAACAGCCCTCCCTCGGACAAAGGACAGTATAAGCTCCTGGAGGCGAAATTGCGAATTTCGAAAACCTCAGCACCTGTCGGATCACCGGCCGGTCGGCCGGGGTCTCCAGGCGCCCCGCGGTATAGTGAAAGTACTGCTTCACGATGCACTCCTGGCGCTGCGCGCCATGGCCAGGACCGGGCCCAGCTCCCCGGGCGAAGAAAACCTGCTGGCCGAACGGATCTCCTTGGCCGGGCGGAGTGTCGCCGGTGCTGGCCTGCGGGCCCCGAAGTACGCCGTGCTCGTGCAGTTAAAACCCCGACGCCCTGGTGGCGCCGGGGATCGGCATCGACGGGGTGCAGCGCGCCGTGCCGCAGAACAACGTGCATCTGACGTGAACCTGCCTACCGGCAAGCTCTATGGGGGAAAGCAGGCGTTCACCGTGCAATCGAACGGGCAGTTGCCCAGCGCCGCGGCTTACCGGCCGCTCCTCGCGGCCTGGCGCCATGGCCTGCCGGCGCGGCTGGAAGAGCTGGGCCGCGTGGTCGCTGGCGGCGAGGCCGGCAAGGTGAGGGCCTGGTTCAACGGCGTGCCCGCCATGATCTGGGCCGTCCAGCGGCAACCCGGCGCCAACACCGTGGAATATGTGAACGACATCAAGAAGCTGCTGCCGGTGTTCCGCCGCGGCGTTCGACGCTCCGGAGTCGATTCGCGGGTCGGCCGGCGATGGTTCGCTTCCCGCCCCAGCCGAAGTCGAAGCTCGCAGCCCCCACCCGGACAACCCCGCCACGCTGGTGTGTAAATCGTGGCTCTTCGCCAGCTACCGCTCCATCCCCCAGCGCCTCTGCTCCCCATCTCAGCGCTTCGCCCCAGCCGTCCCCTTGCCCCTCCCGATGCGGTAGAATGCGAGGGAGGAGAAACACTTCCATGACACACCGCCTGGCTTTAGTTTCTCTCCTGTTCGTTTCCCTGGGGCCCGCCACCGCCCAACAGAAGAAGCGCGTGGCCGTTTTCGACTTCGAATACGGCACCGTCTCCAGCAGTGTGTACCAGATCTTCGGCGGCAACGTGGACATCGGCAAGGGCGTCGCTGACATGATCGTGGACCGGCTGGTGAAGGGCAGCACCTACTCGGTCATCGAGCGCAAGGCCCTGGACAAGATCTTGACCGAGCAGAACTTCTCCAACAGCGACCGCGCCGACCCCTCCAGCGCCGCACGGTTGGGCCGCGTCCTGGGGGTGGATGCGATCATCATCGGCAGTATCACCCAGTTCGGACGGGACGATAAGCAGACCTCCGTCGGCGGAGGAGCTTTTGGCGGCATTGGCCGCAAATATGGCCTGGGCGGGGTCTCCAAGAACCAGAGCAAGGCGGTGGTACAGATCAGCTCGCGGCTGGTCTCGACCGAGACGGCCGAGATCCTGACGGTAGCCAGCGGCAAGGGCGAATCGACGCGTTCCGGGGCCTCGCTGTTGGGCGCCGGTGGCAGCGTCGCGGCGGGAGCCGGCGGGGCGTACGACATGACCACCAAGAACTTCGCCGCCACTATCCTGGGCGAGGCGGTCAACCAGGCGGTCACCGAAATCACCACCCAGATCGATCAGAATGCCGGTCGCGTCCCCGCTAAGAAGTTCGAAATCGACGGCCTGGTGGCCGACGCGACGCAGAACACTTTGATCCTCAACGTGGGCGGCAAGGTGGGCATCAAGGTGGGCGACAAGCTGCAGATCCGCCGGCCCAACCGGGAGGTGCGCGATCCGGCCAGCGGCAAGGTTCTGCGCCGGATCGAAGACACCCTGGGCGATATCACTATTACCGAGGTCGATGAGAACTCCTCGGTCGGGACCTTCAGCGGCAAGACGCCTCCCAAGGTCGGCGACCGCGTCGTCAGTTCGCAGCAGTAGAAAGGAGCTCGGCCATGAGTTTCCAAGTGGGTGACACCCTAGGGGATTATCAGGTGATCGGGATCCTGGGCGCCGGGGGAATGGGGCAGGTCTACAAGGTCCGCAATGTGATTTCGGACCGCGTGGAGGCCATGAAGGTGCTGCTGCCCGACCTCGTCAGCGACCCCGAGCTGGCCGATCGCTTCCTGCGGGAGATCAAGGTCCAGGCCAGTCTGGATCATCCCAATATAGCCAAGCTCCACACGGCGCTGCGGGCGGGCGATCAGCTCATCATGATCATGGAGCTGGTGGAGGGCACCACCCTCGAACAGATGCAGGAGCAGGGCCCTCTCCCGCTCGCCGACGGTCTGCGCTACATCTCCGACTCCCTGGACGCCCTGGGCTATGCCCACGAGCACGGCGTGATCCACCGTGACATCAAGCCGGCCAACATCATGCTCACCCGCGACGGGGTGATTAAGTTGATGGACTTCGGCATTGCCAAGGCGGCCTCCGACCACAAACTCACGATGACCGGCACCACCATGGGGTCGCTCTACTACATGTCTCCGGAGCAGGTGAAGGGCGTCACCAGCCTCGACCCCCGGTCGGACCTCTATTCGCTGGGCGTGACTCTATACGAGGTAGTCACCGGGCAGCGGCCCTTCCAGGGCGACAGCGATTACGCCATCATGTCGGCGCACTTGGAGAAGCAGCCGCGCCCGCCCTTGGAGATGGACCCCAGCGTCCCGCCGGCGCTGAACGAGATCATCCTGCGCGGGCTGGCCAAGAGTCCCGACGAGCGGTTCCAGTCGGCGGCGGCGTTCCGAAGAGCCCTGGAGAGCGTACGCGGCGGCCAGCCGGAGGTTACGCGCGTGGCCCCGCACCGGCCGGCGCCCCCGGTCGAGCCTGCCGCGCCCCCGGAGCCGTTTGTCCGCCCGTCCAAACCGCACCGCGGCCTCTATGTACTGGCCGGAGCGACGCTCACCATCGTCATTCTATTGGCGGCGGGAATTCAGGTGGCCAACTGGCGTAAGACGCGCGCCGGCGGAACCCCGCAGGTCGAACCGCCGCCGCCGGCGGTCTCAGAGCCGGCTCCGGCGCCCGAGTCCTCGCCGCCACCCGCTGTTTCCCCCGCCACTCCGACGCCGGCGACTGGGGCCTCACCCGCTCCCGTGGTCCGGAGCCCCCTGGTCCCCCAGGCCGCGGCGCCCACTCCTCAGACCAAGCCGGCCGCCCGGCCGGCAACCCCCGCGCCGCCGCAACCAGCCCCTACCCCGCAGGTGGAGCGCTCCCTTCCCACGCCCGCTCCCGCGCCACCGCCGGCCGCCGCTCGGCCCGGGAATTCCGCCGCGTCTGGCGAGCTGCGCGACCGCATGGTCTTCCTGGCGGCCCGCGCCGCCACCGCCCGCAACGGCCTGGCCAACCTGGAACGCCAGCAGGCCCGGATGGGACTCGGCCTGCGTCCCGATATGGCCGCCGCCAACCAGCGCCTGGACTTCCTCCTGAAGGAAGCGGGCGCCGCCCTGGCCTCCGGCGACGCCGACGCCGCCAAACGCAACGCCGACCTGGCCGAGCGCGAGGTCGAAAAGCTGGAAAAGTTCCTGGGAAAATAGCTTGCGCCTGCTGCTCCTGCTTCTCAGCCTGGCAGCCACCGCCCCCGCCCAGCTGGACTGGGCCAAAGCGGCTCCGGAGCTGCTCGAACACTACACGGCTCTCCTGCGCTTCGATACTTCCAGCCCCCCGGGCAACGAGACGGTCGCCGCCAAGTATATTCAATCGGTACTGGCGCGTGAGGGCATCCCCTCGCAGCTCCTGGCCCGGGAGCCCGCCCGGGCCAACCTGGTGGCCCGCCTGAAGGGCAACGGCTCCCGTCGTCCCCTGCTCCTCCTGGGTCATACCGACGTAGTGGGCGTGCAACGGGACAAGTGGACCGTCGATCCCTTCGCCGCCCTCCGCAAGGGCGGCTACATTTACGGCCGCGGCGCCCAGGACGACAAGGATAACCTCGCCTCCTGCCTCATGGTGATGCTGCTGCTCAAGCGCCAGGGCGTAAAGCTCGACCGCGACGTGATCTTCCTGGCCGAGGCCGGCGAGGAAGGCAATACGCGCTTCGGAATCAACTTCCTGGTCGAGCGCCACTGGAGCGAGATCGAGGCCGAGTACGCGCTGGCCGAGGGCGGCGGCGGCGTGGCCCGCGGCGGCAAACCCCATTACGTGGCCATTTCGACCACCGAGAAGATTCCGTACGGCGTGCGTCTGGTGGCTCACGGCACGGCCGGACATGGCTCCCGCCCGCGCCCCGACAACGCCGTCGTACGTATCGCTAACGCCGTAGCCAAAGTAGGTGCGTGGGAGCCCCCCCGCCGTCTCAACGACACCACCCGCGCTTACTTCGAGCGCCTGGCCGCCATCACCGAACCCGTCCCCGCCGACCGCTACCGCCACATCGTCGACCCGCAGCGCGCTGCGGCCATTGACCGCTACTTCGGCCAGAACGAGTTGGGCCACTACTCGATGCTCCGCACCTCCCTCTCGCCGACCATGATTCAGGCCGGCTTCCGGACCAACGTGATTCCGTCCCAGGCCGAGGCCTACCTCGACGTCCGCGCGCTGCCGGACGAGGACCTGGACAAGTTTCAAGCCGAACTGCGCCGCGTCATCGGCGACCCTCACGTAGAGGTGATCGGCGCCGGCGGCGGCCGGCCCGCCGGCCCTCCCTCCCGTTTCGACACCGCCATGTTCCGCGCCCTCGAAAAGGCGCAGCGTACCGTCTACCCCGGCGCCATCACGCTGCCCACCATGCTTACCGGCGCCACCGACATGGCCCAGCTTCGCAGCCGCGGCGTCCAGGCCTACGGCATCGGTCCGGTGCTGGAGGAGAAGGACCAGGATACCGGCGGCGCCCACGCCGACGACGAGCGCCTCCCCGAGGACGCCTTGCAGAAGCTGCTCCAGTTCTTGTGGTACGCGGTGGTCCCTGAGCCGGGACCGTAAGGGAGTTCCACCTGCCCGGCACGGCGCGCCAACGAAGGACGAAAACGTGGGGCCGCCCCACATTTTCAGGGGAGCGGATGGCGTGGGTAGCTGCACCCTCCGCTCCCTCACGGTCGCAGTTCGGTGATGGACAGTCATAACGACTTATGGACCCCGCACAGTTCCTGATCCAGCTCCAGAAGGCCGGTCCCGCGCCGGGCTACCTGTTCCTTGGCAACGAGTTGTTCTCCCGGGATGGCTGCCGCCGGGCCTTGCTGGAGGCTGTGCTGCCCCCGCCGGACCGCGAAGCGGGCCTGGTCGAGTACGACCTCTCGGAAACCAGCCTCGACGCGGTGGTGCAGGAGGCCCGGACGCTGTCGCTGTTCGCCGCCGCGCGCCTGATCGTGGCCTATAACGCCGAGGCCGTCCTCCTGCGCGCCCGCGACCTCGAAGACGCCGGCGAGGAAGGCGGCGCCGCCGCGTCCGGCGATCCGTTTGGCGGCTACTTCCGCAGTCCTACCCCTGGCGTGGTGGTCCTGATCGAGGCCCTGCGCTTCAATTGGGACGACCGCGACGAGAAGAAAAAACTGGAGCGGCTGGCCAAGTATTTCTCCGCGGGGCCGGTCCCGGTGGAGATGCGGCGGCTCGATCCCCAGGCCGCGCTGGAGGGAGCCCGCCGCCTGGTCCGCACCCAGCAGCTCCACATTTCCGAGGCGCTCCTGGCGGAGCTGGTGGAGGCCCTCGGTCACGACCTGGCCCGCACCGCCAACGAGATCGGCAAACTCGCGCTTTACGCCGCCGGCCGGCGCGAGATCACGCGCGACGACGTGACCGCGCTGGTCCCCGAGGCCCGCACCAGCGGCCTGTTCGAGCTGACCAACGCCCTAGCCGCCCGCGACCGCACCCGGGCGCTCGAGATCCTCGACACCCTCACCCGCAGGGATGTCTACCTGCCGCTGCAGATCAACTTCCTGGCCGGGCTGTTCCGCTACGCCCTGGCCGTCAAGCAGAGCGGCGCCCTCAACGCCTTCGAAGTAAACCGCCTTTTCCAAAAGCTGGGTCTGCCGATGTGGCCGGCACGCGCCCAGCAGGCGCTGGACACCGCCGGCCACTTTACCCGCGCACAACTGGAACGGGCCCTGGTGCTGCTGTTCGAGACCGACCGCGACCTGCGCCGCGATCGCCCCGACGATCGGATTATCATGGAAAGGCTGGTGTGGACCCTTACGCAGCCGGCGCCGCGGCCTGCAGGGCGTTGAGCCGGAGCGAGAGGCGCGACTTGTAGCGCGCCGCCGTATTCTTCGCCAGCACGCCCTTCTGCGCCGCCCGGTCAATCAGACGGATCGTCTCGGGCAGCACCGCCGAGGCCTTCGTCACGTCCTGGGCCTTCAAGGCCTGCCGCAGCTCGCGCATCTGGTGCCGCACCCGCGTCTTACGCACCCGGTTCCGCACCGTACGCTTCTTGGTCTGCCGGACCCGCTTCAGGGCCGATATGTGATTCGCCATACTCGTAACATGGTAGCTGGGTGGGGGTCCGTTTGTCAAACGCCGCTACAATGTCCAATGCCCTGCGTTCCGGAGAAGTTCACGGAGTTGTCGAGGACCAAGCGCTCCAAAGCGACGGCCCTCGTCGATCAGGTCCCGGATGGTCAGATCGGGGCCGAGCCGGATTTCCTGGCCTGGCTCCCGGATACGATCCGCCGCCTGCAAAGACGCCACTTCCCGCTCCAGCACGTCCTTGACGTAGGTATCGAGGCACGCCCCTGGCCCGCGCTTGAGCCGCCGGCGCGGCCTCCCGCTCCCGGTCGATTTCGATGGTTAATGCCAAATTTCCCCTGCCTTCATCCTACCAGTGCCCCCTCACCGCCGCACCAGCGAGTACCCCACCATAAACAGCATGATGAACCCCGAGATCCACACCGCCGCCGTGGTGTACCAGCTCGGCGCCATGTTCCGCGGCAGGTGGCGGTAGCGCAGGTAGAGGGTGGAGAAGGTGATGACCGGCAGGGCGATGGCCTGGGAGATGCCCCCCATCACTACCATCCAGACCGGCGACTGGATGGAGAGAAACAGGATCCCCGGGATCATGGCCAGGGGGACCAGGAAGAGTCGGCGGTAGCGCTGCCGGGCCGGGTAGTCGTTGCGGCGGAACAGGCCCAGCAGGCGCATCATGTCGGCGTAGAGACGGGAGTGGGCGGCGGTGGCGGCGAAAACCGTTCCATACAGAATCACCACGGCCCCGATATAGAACAGCCATACCGACCAGGCTCCCAGGATCTGGGTATACATATTGGAGAGGGTCAGAATCATGTCGGAGGCCTTGGGCACCAGGCCCATGCCGTGGAGAATCCCCGCTCCCAGCAGGTAGAACGCCAGCGTCACCAGCGTGTAGAGGACCAGGGCCAGG